>NZ_JBIWJF010000014.1:0-254243 GCF_044764985.1 Kitasatospora sp. NPDC093550 | reverse complement strand
GGAACGGACGCTTCCTTCGGACCGCCTTCCAGCGGGCCCTCCGGGCTTCGTTCTTTCGTGTTTCCAGCTTATCAGATGTTTTCCGCTCCGTTTCCGGGGCTTCGTTCATCCAACTCGCCGGTGTCTTCCGGGGTTTGACGCCCCGTCCGACGTTTCAAACTCTAGCCGATCCCCGCTCCGAAAAGCGAATCCAGCCGCAATCCGATAAAACGAGCACGCCACATAAGGACCGTGTCGCAACGCGGAAACGCGAACGCGACCCAGCCCGGACTGGGAAGTGGTGTTTCAGAGGATTGGCCGCCCCGGGACCGTCCGCGCCGATGCGTGTCCGGTGCTCCCTGCCGAGCGACTAGGGAACACTACCCCTGTCCGGCGCCGGAGGCAACCCGGTCCCGGGGACCGTACGGGTGCAGATTGCCCGGCCGGCCTTCACGTACTCGCCGTTGGGATGGTCGTTGCCGAAGACCCGGTGACGGGCGGCGGCCTCGTCGCGGCCTCCGGCGCGGTGGCGGCTGAGCAGGCGGTCTTCGCGGACCGCGTCATCGGTGTGGACGTACCAGAGCTCGCGCAGCAGCCGACGGGCGTCGGGCCAGGGGGTGTCGGCGGAGGCCAGGTAATTGCCCTCGGTGATGACGAGGCGGGTGTGCGGGCGGACCACGTGCCTGGCGGCGACGGGTTCGTCCAGGACGCGGTCGAAGTCCGGGACGTAGATGTCCGCGAATCGGTCGGCGGCGATGCGGCGCAGCAGGGCGACGTAGCCGTGGGCGTCGAAGGTGGCCGGAGCGCCCTTGCGGTGGGTGAGGCCGAGGCGGTCGAGCTGGGCGCCGGAGAGGTGGAAGCCGTCGAGCGGGACGTAGGCGGCGGCGCCGGGTCCTTCGGCGCGCTCGACCTCGGTGACCAGGTGGCGGGCCAGGGTGGACTTGCCGGCGCCGGGCGGGCCGGCGAGTCCGAGGATCGTGCGGGCGTTGCTGCCGGGGCCGCGGAGGAAGCCGAGGGCGAGGGAGGTGAGACGGTCCTCGTTCATGGCCGCACCCTACTCAGCGGAGTCCGGGGAAGCCGGGCTTCCTGTCCTCCGGCGCCCGGCGGTCTGCCGGTGGCTCGGTCACCGGGACGGCTCGGCCAGTGCGGGCAGGTCCAGGGTGAGCGTGCCGGCGTCGGCGTCGAGCACGGCGGGGACGCCCAGCGGGACGGTGAGGCTGGACGGGCAGTGTCCGAAGCCGAGCTCCCAGAGCACCGGTATGCCGAGCCCACCGAGCCGGTCGAGCATCACCTCACGTACCCGCTCGGGTCGTCCGCAGCCGTCCCAGGAACCGAGGGCGATGCCGGCCACGCCGTCGAGGGCGCCGGAGCGCAGGAACTGGGTGAGGAGGCGGTCCAGCTGGTACGGGTGCTCGTTCACGTCCTCCAGGACGAGGATGCTGCCCGCGTACGAGGGCCTGCCGGCGGGGGTCCCGCGTTCGGAGACGAGTACGTGGACGCATCCTCCCGCGGTGACGCCGCGGGCCCGGCCGGGGACGAGCGGGGCGGCAGTGGCCGAGGTGAGGACCGTGGTGGCGGCCGGGTCGAAGAGGGTGCGGCGCAGGTGCTCGGCCGTGGGGCCGTCGGAGATGAAGGCGCCGGCCGCGGCCATCGGCCCGTACAGGGTGGCGAGGCCGAGGCGCTGGGCGAAGGCCTCCTGCAGGGAGCTGACGTCGCTGAAGCCGATGAAGGGCTTGGGTGCGGCGGCACGCATCGCCGTCCAGTCGAGCAGGTCGACCATGCGGTGCACGCCGTAGCCGCCGCGCGCGCAGATGACGGCGTCGACGGCGGGGTCGAGCCAGGCGTTCTGGAGGTCGGCGGCCCGGTCGGCATCGGTGCCGGCGAGGTAGCCGAGGGTGGGGTGGGTGTCGAGGACGTGTGGGGCGACGGTGACGCGCAGCCCCCAGGAGCGGAGGATCGCGCAGCCGGCGGTGAGGCGCTCGGGGTCGATCGGGCCGCTGGGCGCGACGACGGCGATGTGGTCACCGGGACGCAGGTGCGGCGGTCGGGTCAGCCCCTGGCCGGGTGTGGTCGGGTGCTGGTCCATGGGCCGGGCCGCCTTTCGGGCGCGGGAGCGTGGGGACGGGCGGCCGCGGTGTGGGCGCGGCCGCCCGGTGACGATATGCCCCCGGGTCAACCGGCCGATGTCTGCGGTCCGATGTCTGCGGTCCGGTGTCCGGGGCCGGTGTCCGGTCGCGGTGTCGGCGGGCCGGGCCCGGGTCCGGCGTGAGGGCTCTTCAGACCACGGCGCCCATCACCTCCCGGACCTCCGCGAGGGTGGCCTCGGCGACGGCGTTGGCGCGCTCGGCGCCGTCGCGCAGGACCTGCCGCAGGTGGCCGCGGTCGGCGGCGAGGTCGGCGCGGCGGGCGCGCAGCGGGCGGAGGTGCTCGTTGACGGATTCGGTGACGACGCGCTTGAGCACGGCGGCTCCGCCGTCGCCGATCTCCTCGGCGACGGCTTCCGGGCTGCGGTCCTGGCAGAGCGCGGCGAGCAGGACGAGGCCGGACACCTCGGGGCGGCCGGATGGGTCGTAGCCGATCCGGCGGTCGGCGTCCGTCCTGGCGCCGCGGATGATCCGGGCGGTCTCGTCCTCGGTGGCGCCGAGGGCGACGGCGTTGCCGCGGCTCTTGCTCATCTTTCCGCCGTCGGTGCCGAGCAGCATCGGGGCATCGGACAGCAGGCCCTGCGGGCGGGGGAAGACGGCGCGGCCGTCGGCGTGCGGGTAGCGCTCGTTGAAGCGGCGGGCGACGGTGCGGGCGACTTCGAGGTGGGGCAGCTGGTCCTGGCCGACCGGGACGAGGTCGGCCTTGCAGAAGAGGATGTCGGCGGCCTGGTGGACGGGGTAGGTGAACATCAGCCCGCTGACGGCGGACTGCCGGGAGTGGGCGATCTCGTCCTTGACGGTGGGGTTGCGGTTCAGTTCGGCGACGCTGACCAGGCTGAGGAAGGGCAGCAGCAACTGGTTGAGGGCGGGGACGGCGCTGTGCGCGAAGATCGTGGCCCGTTCGGGGTCGAGGCCGGCCGCGAGGTAGTCGAGGACGAGGTTCTCGGTGTGCTCGGCGAGTCGGTCGGCGATGTCGCGATCGGTGATCACCTGGTAGTCGGCGACCACGACGAACATCTCGACGCCTTGGTCCTGCAGGCGGACGCGGTTGCGCAGGGTGCCGAAGTAGTGGCCCAGGTGGAGCGGGCCGGTGGGGCGGTCCCCGGTGAGGACACGGTGGGCGGTCGGGTCGTCGATGAGGCCGGGCGCGGCGACGGCCTCGGCGCCGGCGGACGCAGCGGTGGTGGCGGTGGTCTCGGTGGTCACGGGTTTCCCCTCGTACGGTGGCGGCGGTGGTGGCGGCCGTCCGGGCGAGGGGCCCGTCCCGCGTGGACACGGGGAAAACGCGACAGGGCCGTCCATCCCGGACGGCCCTGGTCAGGCGGGTGCTGGTGGCCGTCCTAGGACGGCCACCAGGTCAGGCCCGCGAAGCGCTTCATGCGCTCGACGATAGCGCCCGTCCTCCCCCACGAGCACGGGAGTTTCCTTCAACCAGGACACGGTGCTGGGCGGTGCCCTCTGGAAGGCGCTCGGGGCGGTCAGGTCCGGTCAGGTCCGGTCAGGCCCGGCCGGTTACGGATGAGACCTGGTTCCCCGGGCTCGGCGTCATGGCCGTGAACGCGGCGCTCGCCGACCTCAAGGGCTCTGTCGTGCCAGCGAGTTGGTCCTCTCCCGGGATGATCGCGCGGTGGTCCGGCGGTGGTCTCGCGGTCGTCCCGCGCCGCCTGCCGGGTTCGACGCTTGGAGCTGGTCCCGCGGTGCGGGAGGATCGTCGGGACCATCCCCCGAAGGGCCCGCCGATGACCTCGCTCCAACCCGCCGCAACCGACCCGTCCCTGCCCGGCCCGCCCGCGGACAGCGCCGGCTCCTCGCCCCCGCCCGACGTACCCCGGCAGGCCCCTGCGGCCGTTCCGACGTGCTCGATCGCGGCTGCCGCCGAGGCGGTGGCCGCCGCGTCCGGCACCTCCGACCGGGTGTTCCGCCAGGGTGCCCGGTCCCGCCACGACTCGGTGCCGCAGCCGCGTGGCCGGGACGACGCGGACGCGCTCGTCCTCCCAGCGGTGGCCCCCGTGGGGACCCGCGCGGCGGATCCCGCAGCGGATCCGGACGGCGCGGAGGGTGGCCCCACCGCGGCGCGCCTGCGGGCGGCGTTCGCCGAACGGCTGCGGGCCGCACGGGCCGAGGGCCGGTCGGTCGCCGAGCTGGCGGACGCGTGCCGTCGACCGGTCGCGGAGGTACGCGCGCTGCTCGGCGAGACGGCCGAGGACGGCGCGGACGCGCCCGAGGTCGCCGGGGCGGGCCCCCGTGCAGAGGAGGCGGAGAAGGGGACCGGGATCGAGGTCGGATTCGTCCGTCTGCCGTCGGCCACCGTCCCGTCGCAGGGCGGTCCGTTCGCGCCGACACGGCGTCCGGTGCGCGAGGAAGCGCGGACCCCGGGGTCCCTACCCCTGCGGCCGTCGCCCTCGCGCCGGCTGCGCCGGATGCACCCGCAGGCCGCCCCGAGCGGACAGGAGGCGACCGCACGGGAGACGGCCGCGTCCGGCCCGGCCGGGGCGGACCCCGGGGACGGCCCGGCGTGGACGGGTGAACGCGCCGACCCGGTGGGGACGGTGGCGGACCCGGCGCCGTTCGGAGCCGGTACCGCGGGTGACCCCGGCGCCGAGGCCGGGCCCGCTCCGGCCCCGTACGCCGAGCCGCCGCTCGGTGTCCTGATCGGCGGCAGCCCCGGCCAGCCCGAGAGCGTCGGCCGGCCCGAGGAGCGGGCTCCGGTCCGGGTGGTGGCCGAGCCGGTCCGGGTGGGCCGCGGCACCAGCCTGGTGGTGCTGCCGACCTGGCGCCCCGCCATCGCCGTCTCGGTGTCGACCGAGCAGCTGCTCTCCGCGACCGGGCTCGCCTTCGAAGAGCTCTCCGGGGCCCGGCTGACGGTGCTGATGAACCCCAGCGCGCTGCACGACCGGGAGTTGGAACTGCACGGCTGGGAGCCCGGTCCGACCGCCCGGGGTCGGCGCGGCGCGCGGTCCTAGCCGGGCGCCGGCCGCCGGCCCCGGGGCAGCTCGGTCAGCCGGCCGCCGGGGCGTTCGGGACGTACCCCAGGTCGACCGGCACCGGCGGCCGTCCGTCGACGGCCCAGCCCTGGCGGACGGCGTCCAGCAGTCCGGGCAGCTGCGGCGGCCAGAGCGCGTCGGCGTTCTCGTCGGCGAGGTCGGCCGGGGTCCACCAGCGCCAGTCGAGGATCCGGTCGACGGCGTGCACGGCGCTGACGTCGCCGACCGGGCCCCGGTGCGGTCCACCGGTGAGGTAGATGTGCTCGTGCTGACGGACCGGGGTGCCGTGCCAGGTGAAGTCGTGTTCCCAGGTGCAGAGCAGCGGGCCGGGTTCGAGGTCGGTCCAGCCGCTCTCCTCCCACAGCTCGCGCCGGGCACCCTGCCAGGGGGACTCGCCCGGCTCCAGCCCGCCGCCCGGCATGGTCCAGTGGACGCCGACCTCGTCGTTGTCCGAACGGAGCAGGAACACCGAGCCGTTCTCGTCCAGCACCACCGTGCGGGCGGCCTGTCTCGGCACACGGGTGCGGGGGCGCAGCAGTCGCATCGGATTTCGCATCGGATCACTCTCGCAGCGAGCGTTCGGGGGCGTCGAGCGGATTCGCCACTCCGGACCGGCGCCCGTGGGACCGGGCCCCGCCCGCGGAGCCGTACCCTGACGGCCATGTCCGCACCCGCGATCATCTTCCCCAGCGATCCGCTCAACCCGCGCCGGCCCGATCCGCACTTCGTCTGGGAGGCCAGGATGCTGCGGGAACTGGGCGGCGAACACCACCTGGTCGACCACGACGCGCTGCTCGCCGGACGGGCCGAGGAGGCCGTCCGACGCGTACCGCGGGACAGCGGGCCGCTCTGGTACCGGGGTTGGATGCTCCCCTCCGCCCGGTACGCCGACTTCGCCGCCGCCCTCACCGCCCGTGGCGGCAACCTGCTGACCAGCCCGCCCGGTTACGCGGCGGCGCACGAACTGCCCGGCTGGTACGGCGTGTTCGAGGGCGCCACGCCGGCCAGCGCGTGGATCCCCACCGACGGCGCGTCGGCTCCGGGAACGGAGGAACTGGCGACGGCCGTGGCCCGGCTCGGCGGAAGCGGCCCGGCGATCGTCAAGGACTACGTGAAGTCACGCAAGCACGAGTGGCACGAGGCCTGCTACGTGCCCGAGTTGGCCGATCTGCCGGCCGTCGCCCGGGTGGTGGAGCGGTTCGTCGAGTTGCAGGGCGAGTTCCTGGCCGGCGGGGTGGTGCTGCGGCGGTACGAGGAGTTCGAGCGTGCCGACGGCGCCGCGGAGGGCCCCGGCGGCGCTGCGAACGGCTCCGCCGGTGATGGCGACGGAGTCGACGGGCCGGAGGCGGGCGGACCGGACACGGGCGGACCGGAGGCGGGCGGACCGGACACGGGCGGGCGGGCCGTGGAGGCGCGGGTGTGGTGGCTGGACGGGCGGCCCGTCCTGGTCGGACCGCACCCGGACGCCCCGCGCCGGACCGTCGAGCCCGACCTCACCGAGGTCCGGGCGCTGGTGCGGACGCTCGGCTGCCGCTTCGTCACCACCGACCTCGCCAGCCGGGCCGACGGCTCCGGCTGGCGGGTGGTCGAGGTCGGGGACGGACAGGTGAGCGAACTGCCGCACGGGATCGACCCCTCGGGCCTGCTGACCTCGCTGATCGTCGCCTGACGCATCGGGCCTGCCGGCCCCGGGCTGACGGTGCTGGGCCCGAAGGCGTTCCGACGCGCTCAGGCTCGATGCGGTCGGGCTCGATGCGGTCGGGCTCACCGAATCCGGCCGGACGGCATCCGATCCGATGCCGTCCAGCCGGAGGTGTCAGCCGGTGGGGTTTCAGGCGGTTCGGCGGCCTACCCGGCGGCGACGGGTTCGACCGCCGGGTGGCCGTCCGCGATGAACGCCTGCCAGAGCCGGGCGTAGGTGCCGCCCCGGGCGAGCAGTTCGGTGTGGGTGCCGTCCTCGACCACGCGGCCGTGGTCCAGCACGATCACCCGGTCGGCGCGCTCGGCGGTGGTCAGGCGGTGGGCGATCACCAGGGTGGTGCGGCCGCCGCTGAGCCGGTCCGCGGCCTGGTTGACCGCCGCCTCGGTGGCCAGGTCGAGCGCCGCGGTCGCCTCGTCCAGCAGCAGGATGTCCGGGTCGACCAGTTCGGCCCGGGCGAGCGCGATCAGCTGGCGCTGGCCCGCCGACAGGTTGCGGCCGCGACCGGCCACCTCGTGGTCGTAGCCGCCGGACAGCCGGACGATCATGTCGTGCGCGCCGACCGCGCGGGCCGCCGCCTCCACCTCGGCGGCCGAGGCGTCCGGCCGGCCGTACGCGATCGCCTCGCGGACGGTGCCCGCGAACAGGTAGGCCTCCTGCGGCACCACGCCCAGGCGGTGGCGGTACTGCGCCAGGTCGTAGCGGGTGAGGTCGACGCCGTCCACCCGGACGGTGCCCTCGGTCGCGTCGTAGAACCGGGCGACCAGCTTCACCAGCGTCGACTTCCCGGCGCCGGTCTCGCCGACCAGGGCCACCGTCTGGCCGGCCGGGATGTGCAGGTCGACGTCGGCCAGCACCTTCGGGGCGCCGTCCGCGCCGCCGTTGTAGGCGAAGCCGACCCCCTCGAAGGCGATCTCGCCGCGCAGCCCCTTGGCGACCGGGACGGGCGCGGCCGCCTCGGCGGTGGTGGTCGGGGTGCGCAGCAGCTCGCGGATCCGGCCGAGGCCCACCGAGGCCTGCTGGTAGCCGTCGAAGACCTGGGACAGCTGGTTGACCGGTGCGAAGAACAGGTCGATGTAGAGCAGGTACGCGACCAGCGCGCCCACCGTCAGCGTTCCGGCGTCGACCCGGGCGGCGCCGACGATCAGCACCAGCGCGGCGGCCACGCTGGACAGGAACTGGACGAACGGGAAGTACAGCGAGATGTACAGCTGTGCGCGGGCCCGGGCCTCGCGGTAGGCGATGCCGCGCGCCACGAAGCGGTCGGTGTTGGTGTCCAGGCGGCGGAAGGCCTGGACGATCCGCATGCCGGCCACGTTCTCCTGGAGGTCGGCGTTGACGGCGCTGATCAGGTCACGGGAGCGCTCGTACTGGTCCTTGGACTTCTTGCGGAACACCAGCGTGGCGATCACCAGCAGCGGCAGCACGGCGAAGACCACCAGGGCCAGCCCGGCGTCGATGATCAGCAGGGCGGCGAAGATCCCGGCGAAGGTCAGCAGGCTGACCACGGCGGTGACCATGCCGGTCTGCAGGAAGGACGTCAGCGAGTCCAGGTCGGTGGTCATCCGGGTCATGATCCGGCCGGTCAGCTCGCGCTCGTAGTAGTCCAGGCCGAGCCGGTTGAGGTGGGCGAAGATCTTGAGCCGGAGCGTGTAGAGGACGCGCTCGCCGGTGCGGCCGCTGACCCGGTTCTCGGCACCCTGCACCAGCCAGTCCAGCAGGACGACGACCAGGGCGGTGAGCGCGGCCACCGCGACGCCGGACATCAGGCCCTTGCGGACGCCCTCGTCGATGCCGTGCCGGATCAGCACCGGCAGGACCAGGCCCGCCCCCGCGTCCAGGGCCACCAGCAGGAGGGCGATGAGCAGCGGGGTGCGGAACGGCCGCAGCAGCCGTCCCAGGGTGAAGTCGGGGTCGCCTGCCTCGGCCTCGGCGCGCGGGACGGCCGGGGCGTCGGTGGCGGGCGGGAGCCCGGCGACCTTGGCCAGCAGGTCGGGGTCGGCGGTGCGGGCGGCCTTGGCCAGAGCGGGGGTGGGGAGCTCGGGGACGGGCGCTCGTTCAGCCACCGGGGGTGCCGGGGCGGCCTGCGGTTCGGCGGGCGTCCCGGCCGGGGCTCCGGCGGGCGGCGACGACGGAGTCTCGCCGGACGCCTCGGTGAGGCCGTCGGCGGAGGGGTGCCGGGCGGCGGCTCGGCCCGCCTCCGGGTCGGTGATCAGTGCGCGGTACTGGGGACATCGGGCATCCAGTTCCTCGTGGGTGCCGATGTCCAGCAGCCGGCCGCGGTCCAGGACGGCGATCCGGTCGGCGAGCTGGAGGGTCGAGCGGCGGTGGGCGATCAGCAGGGTGGTGCGGCCGGTCATCACCGAGCGCAGCGCGTCGTGGATCTCCGCCTCGACCTGCGGGTCCACCGCCGAGGTGGCGTCGTCCAGCAGCAGGATCCGGGGGTCGGTGAGGATCGCACGGGCCAGGGCGATCCGCTGGCGCTGGCCGCCGGAGAGGGTGAGGCCCTGCTCGCCGACCTTGGTCTCGTAGCCGTCCGGGAGCGCGCGGACGAACTCGTCCGCCTGGGCGGCGCGCGCGGCGGCGACGACCTGCTCGTCCGTGGCGTCCGGGCGGCCGTAGGCGATGTTGGTGCGGACCGACTCGGAGAAGAGGAAGCTCTCCTCCGGGACGATGCCGACCGTGGCGCGGACCGAGTCCAGGGTGAGGTCGCGCAGGTCGTGGCCGTAGAGGCGGACGGTACCGGCGGCCGGGTCGTAGAAGCGGGGCACCAGCTGGGCCACCGTGGACTTGCCGGAGCCGGAGGCGCCGACCAGGGCCAGGGTCTCGCCGGGGGCCAGCTTCAGGCTGAGGCCGTGCAGGACGGGGGCGGGGTGCTCGGGGTCGTAGCGGAACTCGACCCGGTCGAACTCCAGGGCGACGTCGGGGGTCCGCGGGCCGACGGTGCCGGTGTGCGGGCTCTGCGCGGCGCTGCCGTGCCGGCCCTGCTCGGCGCCGGTGGGCGGGCCCTGCGCGGCGCCGGCGTGGGTGAGGTCCAGGGTGAGCGCGTCCGGGCGTTCCTGGACCAGCGGGCGCTCGTCGATCAGCTGCAGGACGCGCTCCACGCCCGCCCGGGCCTGCTGGCCGACGGTGATGATCATGGTCAGCATCCGCACCGGACCGGTCATCTGCGCGACGTAGGTGGAGAAGGCCACGAAGGTCCCGAGTGAGACCCGGCCGTCGACGGCCAGCCAGCCGCCGAAGGCCAGGACGGCGACCTGGGCGAGGGCGGGGATCGCCTGCATCGCCGGGTTGTAGCGGGCGTTGAGCCGGATCGAGCGGAGCCGGGCGGCGAACAGGTCGCGCGAGGCCCGCTCCAGCTTGTCCCGCTCCTGGGCCTCCTGGCCGAAGCCCTTGACCACGCGGACGCCGCCGATCGCGCCGTCCACCACGCCGGCCACGGCGGCCGCCTCCTGCTGGGCGGCCCAGGTGGAGGGGAACAGGCGCTTGCGGCTGAGCACGGAGACCCACCACAGCGCGGGCGCCATGACCAGGGCGACCAGGGTGAGCGGCGGGGACAGCCAGACCATCACGACCAGCGACATGACGAACATCAGCAGGTAGCCGGTCATCATCGGCACCATCGAGAGCAGGCCGTTGACCAGCTGGAGGTCGGAGGTCGCGCGCCCGACCACCTGGCCGGTGTCCAGCCGGTCCTGGCGGTGGCCGTCCAGCCGGCCGAGCGAGCGGAACAGGTCGCTGCGCAGGTCGTGCTGGACGTCGAGGGCGAGCTGGCCGCCGTAGTAGCGGCGGACCTGGGTGCAGCCGAAGACCACGACGGCGGCCAGCAGCAGCACCACCGCCCAGGGGGCCAGCGAGCGGGTGTGCGCGACGATGACGTCGTCGATGATCAGCTTGGTGACCAGCGGCACCAGTGCCGTGACGGCCATGCCGAGGAGTGAGGCACCGAAGGCGAGCAGCAGGCTGCGACGGGACCGCCAGCTGTACCCGACCAGGCGGCGCAGCCAGCCGGCGGGCTCGGTGCGCTCGTCGGCGGCCTCCGGAGTCGGGTCGGCGGCCGGTGGGCCGCTCGGGGATTGCTCCACCGTGGATCCGTGAGTCTCAGGCATATTTAGGGATGCTAACCATTTCGTCGGGTGGCCGCCACGGCGTTTCCGGTCCCGTGGCTTCGGGACGGGCGGGGGCGGCCCGGATCGTCCGGTCCGGCGGACTGGGCAACAGCCCGCGACCGGCGGAGATTCCCGATCGAACGCCCGCGCGACCGTCCTCGGTCACTGCCCGGCCCGACCTCCAGGGTCGCCGACCGCCCAGCGGAACGCCCAGCGACCGGGGGCGGGTGGGCGCCGTCCTTTGGGCCTAGGCCTCCGGGCCCCGAGCGGGAGCCGCCGCCGACGTGGCGGGTGAAGCCGGGCGGCCGTCAGTCGCCCGCGGACACCGGGGTCGCCGCCGAACCCGAGGTCGCCGCCTCCGCGGCCGCGGCGAACGCGCCGTGGGCCAGGGTGCGCAGCAGGGCCGCCATGCCGTCGCGCTGAAGACCGGAGCGCTCGGCCTGGCGCTCGACCTGACCGGACCGCTCAGCCTGGCGCTCACCCTGACCGGACCGCTCGACCTGACCGGACCGCTCGACTTGGCCGGGGCGCTCACCCTGTCCCGGGCGCTCGCCCGAACCGGGGTTCGAGCCGAGGCTGTGCGGGGTCGAGTTGATCAGGCCGAAGACGGCGTGCACGGCGGCCCGCGCCACCGGCTCGGCGGCGGGATCGGCCAGGGGCGGGTAGGCCTGCCGGAGCACGTCCACCCACAGCTCCACGTAACCGCGCTGGAGTCGGCGGACGGTGCGGCGGTCCTCCTCCTTGAGGTTCAGCAGCTCGCGGTCGTGCAGGGTGATCAGGTCGCGGTCGTCCAGGGCGAACTCGACGTGCCCGCCGATCAGCGCGTCCAGCGCGGCCACCGGACCGTCGCCGCCACCCGCCCGGCGGCGCCCCTCCTCCAGCAGGCGCTCGCTGATGCCGATCAGCAGGTCGGCGAGCATCGCGTCCTTGCCGGCGAAGTGGCGGTAGAGCCCGGGGCCGCTGATCCCGACGGCCTTGCCGATCTCGTCCACGCCCACGCCGAGGAAGCCGCGGGCGGCGAAGAGCCGCGCGGCCTCCCGGCGGATCTGGTCGCGACGTGGGAGCGCGGAGGCTGCGGGGACGTTCGGCATGCCGTCCATCGTAGACAGTCCGGTTATCGGTCGTTAACCTGGGCGGCGTAAGTTAACGTTAATTAACGTGGGACTCCATGGGCACCGCATCCGGCGCCCACCTGGTGCCGAGGGCAAGGGAGCTCTTGGGAATGGTCATCTCAACCGCCGGCGTACCCACCGGCCTCCAGCTCAGCGCGACGAACGGCAGCGCGACCAACGGCAGCGCGGCGGCGCCGACCGCGGCACCGCCCGCGGCCGCCGCACCGGCGCCCCGGCTCGGCACCTCGGTCGACCCGGGCTCCGCGGCCTACCGCGCCAACACCGAGGCGCACCAGGAGCTGGTCGCCGAACTGCGCGCGAAGCTCGACGCGGCCGCCCAGGGCGGCGGCGCCAAGGCCCGCGCCCGGCACACCGCGCGCGGCAAGCTCCTCCCCCGGGACCGGGTGGACACCCTGCTCGACCCGGCCTCGCCCTTCCTGGAGCTGGCCCCGCTGGCCGCCGACGGGATGTACGACGGGGCGGCGCCCGCGGCCGGGGTGATCGCCGGCATCGGCCGGGTCGCCGGACGCGAGGTGGTGGTGGTCGCCAACGACGCCACCGTCAAGGGCGGCACCTACTACCCGATGACGGTGAAGAAGCACCTGCGCGCCCAGGAGGTCGCGCTGGAGAACCGGCTGCCCTGCGTCTACCTGGTGGACTCCGGCGGCGCCTTCCTCCCGATGCAGGACGAGGTCTTCCCGGACCGCGACCACTTCGGCCGGATCTTCTACAACCAGGCCCGGCTCTCCGCCGCGGGCATCCCGCAGATCGCCGCCGTGCTCGGCTCGTGCACGGCCGGCGGCGCGTACGTCCCGGCGATGAGCGACCAGGCCGTGATCGTCCGCAACCAGGGCACGATCTTCCTGGGCGGGCCGCCGCTGGTGAAGGCCGCCACCGGCGAGGTGGTCACCGCCGAGGAGCTGGGCGGCGGCGAGCTGCACTCCCGCACCTCCGGCGTGACGGACCACCTGGCCGAGGACGACGCCCACGCCCTCTCCATCGTCCGCACGATCGTCGCCGGGCTCGGCCCGCGCGCGGCCACACCCTGGCCGCTGGCCCCGGTCGAGCCGCCGGCCGTCGACCCGGCGGGCCTGTACGGGGCCGTCCCGGTCGACCCGCGCACGCCGTACGACGTCCGCGAGGTGATCGCCCGCCTGGTGGACGGCAGCCGTTTCGCCGAGTTCAAGGCCGAGTACGGCGCGACCCTGGTCACCGGCTTCGCCCGGATCCACGGCCACCCCGTCGGCATCGTCGCCAACAACGGCGTGCTGTTCTCCGAGTCGGCCCTCAAGGGCGCCCACTTCATCGAGCTGTGCGACCAGCGCGGCATCCCCCTCCTCTTCCTGCAGAACATCACCGGCTTCATGGTCGGGCGGCAGTACGAGGCGGGCGGCATCGCCAAGCACGGCGCCAAGATGGTCAACGCCGTCGCCTGCACCCGCGTCCCGAAGCTGACGGTGGTGATCGGCGGCTCGTACGGCGCCGGCAACTACTCGATGTGCGGCCGGGCCTACTCGCCCCGCTTCCTGTGGATGTGGCCGGGCGCCAAGATCTCCGTGATGGGCGGTGAGCAGGCGGCCTCCGTCCTCGCCACCGTCCGCCGCGACCAGCTGGAGTCGCACGGCGAGCAGTGGCCGGCCGAGGCAGAGGAGGAGTTCAAGCGCCCCGTCCGCGAGCAGTACGAGCGCCAGGGCAACGCCTACTACGCCTCCGCCCGGCTCTGGGACGACGGCGTGATCGACCCGATGGACACCCGCACCGCCGTCGGCCTCGCGCTCACCGCCTGCGCCAACGCCCCCCTGGCGCCGCCCGCCCCGTACGGCGTCTTCCGCATGTGATCCCCGTCCGCACCCACGGTCCGTGATCACCGTCATGGCACCCCTGCGTTCGTGACCCCTTCCTTCCGGGTGTGACGTCCGCGGCGCCGGTCCGGCCCCGGGCCGGCGCCCCACCGCCCACCGCCACCTCCTTCGTACGGCCCCCTCGACCCGGAGGAACGCCTCCCATGTTCGACACAGTTCTGGTCGCCAACCGCGGCGAGATCGCCCTCCGGGTGATCCGCACCCTGCGGCGGCTCGGCGTCCGCTCGGTCGCCGTGTTCAGCGACGCGGACGCCGACGCCCCGCACGTCCGCGAGGCCGACGTCGCGGTCCGCCTCGGCCCGACCGACCGCAGCGACAGCTCGGCGGCCGAGACCTACCTGCGGACCGACCAGATCCTCGCCGCCGCCCGCCGCACCGGCGCCCAGGCCGTCCACCCCGGCTACGGCTTCCTCGCCGAGAACCCCGGCTTCACCCGCGCCTGCGCCGACGCCGGCCTCGTCTTCATCGGTCCTCCTCCCGCTGCGGTCGAGCTGATGGGCGACAAGATCAACGCCAAGGAGGCCGTCCGGGCCGCCGGCGTCCCGGTGGTCCCCGGCAGCCAGGCCACCGCGCCCACCGACGGGGAACTCGTCGCCGCCGCCGACGAGATCGGCTACCCCGTGCTGCTCAAGCCGTCCGCCGGCGGCGGCGGCAAGGGCATGCGCCTCGTGCGGGACCCGGCCGACCTGCCCACCGAGATCGCCGCCGCCCGCCGCGTCGCCCGCACCGCCTTCGGAGACGACACCCTGCTGCTGGAGCGCTGGGTCGACCGGCCGCGCCACATCGAGGTGCAGGTGCTGGCCGACGCCCACGGCACCACCGTCCACCTCGGCGAGCGCGAGTGCAGCCTGCAGCGCCGCCACCAGAAGCTGATCGAAGAGGCTCCCTCCGTTCTCCTCAATGCCGAGACCCGCGCCGCGATGGGCGCCGCGGCCGTCCGCGCCGCGGAGTCCTGCGGCTACACCGGGGCCGGCACCGTGGAGTTCATCGTCCCCGGCATCGACCCGGACGCCCCCGCCTCCGCCGCCGAGGGGGTGCGGGACTTCTTCTTCATGGAGATGAACACCCGTCTCCAGGTGGAACACCCCGTCACCGAACTCGCGGTCGCCGTCGGCCCCGACTCGACCCGGCTCGACCTGGTCGAGTGGCAACTGCGCGTCGCCGCCGGCGAACCGCTCACCTTCACCCAGTCCGACATCTCCTTCCTGGGCCACGCCATCGAGGCCCGCATCTGCGCCGAGGACCCGGAACGGGACTTCCTGCCCACCGGCGGCCGCATCCTCACCCTGGACGAGCCCCGGGGCGAGGGCATCCGCGTCGACTCCGGGGTCGCGCCCGGAACCGTCATCACCAGCGCCTACGACCCGATGCTCGCCAAGGTCATCGCGTACGGGCCCGACCGCCCGACCGCGCTGCGCCGGCTCCGCGCCGCGCTGGCCGAGACCCGCATCCTGGGCGTCACCACCAACACCGGCTTCCTGCGCCGGCTCCTCGCACACCCCGAGGTCGTCGCCGGACGACTGGACACCGGCCTGGTGGAGCAGACCGCCCAGCAGCAGCCGGCCCTGCTCACCGCGCCGTACTCCCCCGTCAACGCGACCGCCCCGGTCGACGCCACAGCGCCCGCCCGCCCCGGGAACGGGACCGACGCCGCGACCGCCGAACCGCCGTCGCCCGCTCACCTCCTCTACTACGCGGCCGCGCTGGCACGGCACCTGGAACTCACCCCGACCGCCGCCCCCGGCGGCTGGACCGACCCGTTCTCCCTTCCCTCCGGCTGGCGCCTGGGCGGCGCCCCCGCCTGGACCACCCACCGACTCCGTACCCCCGGCCAGGATCCGGTCTCGGTGCGCATCCGTTCGATCACTGCGGGCAACGTAGCCGACGCCACTGACAATCCGGCCGGCCGCACCCGCGAGGTGGAGCTGCGGCTGGGCGACGGGCCGGTGCACCGCGCCCGCGCGGCCCTGGCCGGCGACCGGCTGCACCTGACCGTCGACGGCCTGCAGACCACGTTCTCGCTGGCCACCGACGCCGCCCCCGGCCTCGCCGCCGGACCGGTGACCTGGCTCGGCGTCGAGGGCGACGCCTGGCCGCTGCACGCCTACGACCCGGCCGTCGAGAGCGCCGCCGGGGCCGGCGCGCACCACGGCGCCCTGACCGCCCCGATGCCCGGCACCGTCACCGTCGTCAAGACCACGGCGGGCGAGACCGTCCGCAAGGGCCAGCCCCTTCTCGTGCTGGAGGCCATGAAGATGGAACACGTGATCGCCGCGCCGCACGACGGCGTGGTGGCCGAACTGCGGGCCACCGCCGGCGCCACCGTCGCGATGGAGGACCTGCTGGTGGTGGTCACCCCGGTCGAGGACGCCTCCGCCGACGCGGCCGGGGACGCCCCGGTCGAACCGGCCGCCTCCCCGGCCGAACCCGCGGAGGTGCGGTCGTGACCACCCCCGCCCCGGCTCCCGCGCACGAGCCCGACGCCCTCGACCTGGGCCTGCCCGACCCGGTCCGCGCCCCCGGCCTGCCCGAGGAGGTCCGGATCCACGAGGTCGGACCGCGCGACGGCCTGCAGAACGAGGGCTCCCTGGTGCCGGTCGAGGTCAAGGCCGAGTTCATCGCCCGCCTCGCGGCCGCCGGCCTGCGCACCGTCGAGGCGACCAGCTTCGTTCACCCGAAATGGGTACCGCAGCTGGCCGACGCCGAGGAGCTGATGCCCCGGCTGGCCGGCCTGCCGGAACGTCACCCCGGCCTGCGGCTGCCGGTCCTGGTGCCCAACGAGCGCGGCCTGGACCGCGCGCTCGCCCACCGGGCCGGTCACATCGCGGTGTTCGCCAGCGCCACCGAGACCTTCGCCCGGCGCAACCTCAACCGCTCGGCGGACGAGGCCATGGCGATGTTCCGCCCGGTCGTGACGCGCGCCGCCGAGGCCGGGGTCGCCGTCCGCGGCTACCTCTCGATGTGCTTCGGCGACCCCTGGGAGGGGCCCGTCCCCGTCCCCCAGGTGGTCCGGTACGGCGTGCAGTTGCTGGAGATGGGCTGCTCGGAGCTGAGCCTCGGCGACACCATCGGCGTGGCCACCCCGGGCCAGGTCGGCGCCCTGCTGACCGGCTTCGCCCGGGCCGGGGTGACGGCCGACCGGCTCGCCGTGCACTTCCACGACACCTACGGCCAGGCGCTCAGCAACACCCTGGCGGCGCTGCGCGAGGGCGTCACCACGGTGGACGCCTCGGCCGGCGGCCTGGGCGGCTGCCCGTACGCGAAGAGCGCCACCGGCAACCTGGCCACCGAGGACCTGGTCTGGATGCTGCACGGACTCGGCATCCGGACCGGCGTCGACCTGCGCGCCCTGGTCGCCACCAGCGGCTGGATGGCCGAGCGTCTGGGCCGCCCGAGCCCCTCCCGCACCGTCCAGGCGCTGCTCGGCGCCGCCCGGGGCTGACCCCGCCCGTCCGCTCCGGCGCCGGCCGCGCCCCTCCGGTCCGGCCGGCGCCCCGCACCGCTCCCGTCCCGCACCACGCTCGTCCCGCACCGCTCATCGCTCGACCGCACCGTACGACCGTCAGACCGTCAGACGACCGCCGGTCGTCCCGCTCACGCCCGCGGCCGCCCCGGCCTGGCACCAGGAGGATCACCATGCTCGACCACCGACTCAGCAGCGAGTACGAGGAACTGCGGCGCACCGTCGCGGAGTTCGCCCAGGACGTGGTGGCGCCGAAGATCGGCGAGTTCTACGAGCGGGAGGAGTTCCCCTACGAGATCGTCCGCGAGATGGGCCGGATGGGGCTCTTCGGCCTGCCCTTCCCGGAGGAGTACGGCGGCATGGGCGGCGACTACTTCGCCCTCGGCCTGGCCCTGGAGGAGCTCGCCCGCGTCGACTCCTCGGTGGCGATCACCCTGGAGGCCGCCGTCTCGCTCGGCGCGATGCCGATCTACCGGTTCGGCTCGGAGGAGCAGAAGCGCGAGTGGCTGCCGCGCCTGACCTCGGGCGAACTGCTCGGCGCCTTCGGCCTCACCGAGCCGGAGGGCGGCTCGGACGCCGGGGCCACCCGCACCACCGCGCGGTACGACGAGGCCACCGACGAGTGGGTCATCAACGGCACCAAGTGCTTCATCACCAACTCCGGCACCGACATCACCGGCCTGGTCACCGTCACCGCGCTCACCGAACCGATCGCTCGTTCGAGTGAAGAAGGCGAATTCCGCTCGCCCACGCGGGAGATCTCCTCCATCATCGTGCCCACCGGGACCCCGGGGTTCCAGGTCTCGAAGAAGTACTCGAAGGTCGGGTGGAACGCATCCGACACCCGCGAACTGTCCTTTACCGACTGCCGCGTTCCCGCGGCCAACCTGCTGGGCGAGCGTGGCCGAGGCTACGCCCAGTTCCTGCGGATCCTCGACGAGGGCCGCATCGCGATCGCGGCCCTGGCCACCGGCCTGGCCCAGGGGTGCGTGGACGAGTCCGTGAAGTACGCCGGCGAGCGCCGGGCCTTCGGCCGGCCGATCGGCGCCAACCAGGCCGTCCAGTTCAAGCTTGCCGACATGGAGCTGCGCGCCCACACCTCCCGCCTGGCCTGGCGGGACGCCGCCTCCCGGATGCTGCACGGTGAACCGTTCAAGAAGGAGGCCGCGATCGCGAAGCTGTACTCGTCCGAGGCCGCCGTCGACAACGCCCGCGAGGCGACCCAGATCCACGGCGGGTACGGCTTCATGAACGAATTCCCGGTCGCCCGTTTCTGGCGCGACAGCAAGATCCTGGAAATCGGGGAGGGCACCTCCGAGGTCCAGCGCATGCTCATCGCCCGGGAGCTCGGCATCACGTCCTGAGCCGAGCCCACCGGGCCGACAATGCCCCGCTCCACAACCGGTGTTGAGGAGCGGGGCGACGGGACACGGTGGAGGAGGTGCCAGGAGAGGACGATCGGAGAAGGCAGCCGGGGACGACCGGGAGGAACCCTCAGGGGATCACGATCACCGGGCGGTTGGCCCGCCGCGCCAGCCGTCCGGAGACCGAACCGAAGATCTTGCCGAGCAGACCGTGCGTCGTGCCGACGACGATCGCGTCGGCGGCGTACTCGCGGCCGACCTCCTCGATCTCGTGGCAGATGTCGCCGCCACGCTCGACCAGGATCCACGGCACCCCGGCGAGGAAGTCCGCGCAGGCGAGTTCCAGGCCGAGGACCTCGGTCCGGTGGTCGGGAAGGTCGACGAAGACGGGCGGTTCGCAGCCGGCCCAGACCGTGGCGGGCAGCCGGTTGGCGACGTGCACGATCACCAGGCCGCACTGCGAACGACGTGCCATGCCCACCGCGTAGGCCAGGGCGCGCTCGCTCGACAGCGAGCCGTCGAAGCCCACCACCACACCGTGCTGGAAGGTCGGGTCGAGGGACGGCGCCGGGGCTTCCTCCGCTGACGGCTCGGCCCAGCCACCGAAGGCTCCGGCCGCGCCCGAGGCCGCCTCCGGGCGCTCTGCGCCCGGGCCCAGGCGGCCGGTCACCGGAGACCCCGCAGGGTCGGCCGGGGGCTCGCCGCGCCGCGGGCGGGGCCCAGAACGGTCACGACGGGCGAGGCTGCCACGGCGGGCGAGGCCACGCAGCGCGCGTCGGAGAGCATGAGGGGCATCGCTCCCGGGGTCCGACTCCGGCAGCCGGGCCGCTTCGGCAGCACCACCGGCCCCGCCGGCACCGCCGACCCCGTCGTCGCCCGTCCGCCCGGTCGGGACGCGCCCCGAGGGCTCGGGAGGTACGTCGCGCGGTGCGCCGGGGGTCGCGTCACCCTGCCCGTCGCCAGTGTCGGGGTGTCCGTCGCCACGCACGTCCGCGCCGCCGTCGAGGTGCTCGGAGGCGTGCCCGTCCGCCGGGCCGAGGTTCGTACGGATCCCGTCGCCCCCGGTCGCTGCGCCCGCGCTGCGGGGCGTGTCCGGTTCGACCGGTCGGGGAGGCTCAAAACCAGCCATGGCTCACGGCTCTTCGATGGAGAGGGGCCGACAGGAGAGGACAACGCTGCCCGTTCGGCAGGTCCGCCCACGGGAAGACGTCGGTCTGCGCCGCGCAGCACCGTATGTGACCTGTTCCTTTCAGAGTACGACGGACAGGGGGCCCAGCCCAGCGGCGAAGCCCCGGAGCGACGTTGTTCCCGCGAAGGGAGGATGCGCCCGCCGTGGCAGTGCGCCCTGCTCGCAGGCGATCGCGCCCCCTCCGGAAAGGAGGTTCCCTGGAGCTTGACTGAGCGGACCGGGCGGCGCAACAGGCCCGCGGGACACCGTGACCGGACTGTCATTGATCGGCGACGATCCGTTGCGGCACGTCGCGAACCGTTACGCCCCGGGGGTCGCGGCCCGTCCCGCCGGCTCGCCCCCACACCACCCGCACCGGGCCGGCGCAGGATCCGTACGTCAGGTGTCGGAGCCCGAATCAGCCACTTGGTACGGCTTCGCGACGTGCTCTGGCATTTGCCAGGTGCATAGGTGCGGCCGCTGGCACCATGCTCGGCATGCCCCTGCTCCTGTTCGACCTCGACAACACGCTGCTGCCCCGGGACGCCGCCTTCCGGGCCTGGGCGCAGGACTTCCTGTCCGAACACGACCTGCCGCCCGGCGACCTCGACTGGTTCGTCACCATCGACGGCGGCGGCTACGTGCCGCGCAGCACCGTACTGTCCGCGGTCCGGCGCCGCTACGGTCTGGACGTCTCCGCCGACTTCCTGCTCGCCCACTACCGACGCGGCATCAACTCCCACATCCACTGCCCGCCCCGGCACGTCGAGGCGCTGCGGGCCGCGCGGGCCGCGGGGTGGACGCTCGGGATCGTCAGCAACGGCGGCACCCGGCCGCAGTTGGAGAAGATCCGTCGGACCGGGCTGGGGCCGCTGGTCGACGGCTGGGTGATCTCCGAGGAGGCGGACTGCCTCAAGCCGGACCCGCTGATCTTCGAGACCGCGGCCCGGCGCTGCGGTATCGCGCCCACCGGGGACTGGGCCGCACACACCTGGATGATCGGGGACCACGCACCCGCCGACATCGCCGGGGCCGAGCTGACCGGACTGCGCAGCGTCTGGCTGCACCACGGTCGGCCGTGGGCGGAGAGCGGCTACCGGCCGACGCTGAAGGCGGCCGGTCTGCCGGAGGCCGTCGGCCAGGTGCTCGCCGCGCGCAACGCGCCCTCGCCCCGGCCGGGGAGCCGGGCCGGCGGAGCGCCCCGCCGGGCAGCGGCCGGGGCGTCGGGGCGGGCGACGGCGCAGTTCGGCGCACGGTCCGGCGCACAGCTGAGGGCGGCCGCCCCGAAGGGCCCGAATGCGCCCGTTCCCGCGAACGCCGGGACGGACCCCGCGTCAGCCGCTGCGGCGGGCGCGGGAGCCCGTTCCGGTGTCCGAAACCGATCCGGCGGGTTTGCCGTGACCGCCGACGACCGCACCGGTCCGGAAGCGGTCTCCGGGACCCGGGCGGGGACCGGTCCGGACACGGTCGCGGACGCGGTCGCAGTCGCGGACGCGGGCGGGGCCACGGGCGCGCACGATCACGGGACGGCGCCGATCACGCGTCCGACGCCCCTGCGCCCGACGGCCGGCGGGCCCGCGTCGAGCAGGACGGCTGCCCCGGCGACCGCCGCGGCAGAGGCGGTGGCCCCGGCCACGACAGCGGTCGCCGCGGCCCGCTAGCGGCCGGCCCGTCGGCGCCCCCGGCCCGGTGCCGCAGCGTCCCGGGGGCCGGGCCGGGCCGGTGGTCAGCCCTCCACCGAGGTACGGGTCCACCAGCAGGTGCGGGCCTGCTCGGTGAACCCCAGCTTGCGGTAGAGCGGTTCGCCGAGCGCGGTGGCGACCAGGGTGGCCGGGCGGTCCGGGTGCGCGTGCGCCAGGGCGGTCCGCAGGACGGCCCCGGCCACCCCGCGGCCGCGCCACTCGGGCAGGGTCGCGACCCAGTACACCCCGGTGGCGCGGCCGTCGTCGTAGGTGAGGCAGGTGCTCGCCACCGCGCCGTCGACGCGGCCTAGCCACGCCCGCCAGCCGGGCTCGTCCAACAGTCGCTCCGGGAGCGCTTCGCCGCGGACCCACGGCTGGCGGGCGGGCAACGGGAATCCCTCCACGATGGCCCGTTCGACCAGCGCGAAGCCGTCCCCGTCGGTGGCCTCATCCACCGTCAGCCTCCCGCCCCCGTAGGCCTGGGACACCGCGGGCAGCGCGGCCGGCGCGCCCTCGACCGGGCCCGGGTCCCGGACCATGACCGGCATGACCGCCATGCGGACCGCGCCGAAGCGGGTGAGGTCGAGCCCGCCGTACGGGTCCTCCAGGGTGAAGCACACCGTCGACCACTCGCTCAACAGGTTCGCCAACTCCCGCTCCACCACGCAGGTTTCGGCATACGGGCGGGTGACCACGAAGCGGTGCGCGTCGTCCGGGGTACGGGCGCAGCGGACCGCCGTCAGGCCCGGGAGGGTACGGGACCGCCAACCGTGCGCACGGGCTTGGGCGAGCCAGAACGCGGCGGCGTTGTCGTTGGCCCGTTCGAGCCGGCGGTTGGTGTTCACGGCAGGACCGTAACCCGACCGTCCGGATAGCGGTTCCACCGCGCCAGGCTTGGCCGGATGAAGCCTGGGAGGCGCACGTCCGGCGCCCGTGCGCCCTCTCGTGCACCGCCGATTTTCGGTCAATTTCGCGCCGATCCCTCCCGCTTGGGCAAATCCGCAGTCCAGACCCTCGGATCGGGTGCACGAGGGGCGGACGCCCCAGGAACGGCCCCGCGACAACCAGCCACCGTTGCCCCGGCCCTCTTCCCAGAAGGGTCGACGGGTGCCACGCTTCGTGATCGAATGCATCACGCCAAATTGCCATGTCGACATAGCGTCGGATGGTGAACTTGTCACAACGGCAATGGTCCACCCGATAGATTTCGATCTTGGCGAGCAGTGCCGCACCACCCACACCACACCACCGAGGGGGCTTGAGCGCCTTGAGCAGGGTGAGCAGGAGCGACGCGGGTCCTGACAGCGGCCAGGCGGTGGCCGGCACCGCGGGTCGGCCCGCGAGAAGCACTGGCACCTCCGCGATCGCCGCCACCACCCGCACCTCCGGCACCCCGGGCCCCTCGGGCCCGGCCCCGCACCCCTCGTACCCCGCAGCGCACTCCCCGGCCGGCGGCCCGGGCGCGACCCCGGCCGCCGACCAGGGCACGGCGGCGCCGTACGGCGGCCAGCCGCCCCACGGAGGCCATCCGGCGCCCGGCGGACACTCCGTCAACGGCGGGCCTACGGCAGGCAGCGGGTCATCGGCCGTCGGCGGACCGGGCGGATCGGGCGGATCGGGCGGGCCGCCGATGGGCGGACAGCCCATCGGTCGCGGCCTCGTCGGCCACGCCGCGGCCTACGGCGGTGAGTACCCCGGTTATCCCGGCTACTCCGGCCACCCCGCCCACCCCGGCGCCGCTCCGGTCCTGAACGGCGGCTCCTCAGCCGTCGGCGGCCCGCTCGGCGGCCTGGCGCTCGGCACCGCCCCCGGCCACGGCCCGCTGGGCCACGGCGGTCCCGGCGCGAACGGCGTCCCGGCCCAGGCGGCCTCGGCCGCGCCGCGCAAGCTGTCCGGCCGGCGCCGCCGGGAGACCGTCGCGGTGCTGATCTTCGGCGGCGCCCCGATCTTCGAGAGCTCCATCCCGCTCTCCGTCTTCGGCGTGGACCGCCAGGACGCCGGCGTGCCGCGCTACCGCCTGCTGGTCTGCGCCGGCGAGGAGGGCCCGCTCGCCACCACCGGCGGTCTGACCCTCTCCGCCCCGTACGGCCTGGAGGCCCTCGCCCGGGCCGGCACGATCGTCGTACCGGCCTGGCGCTCGATCTCCCAGCCCCCGCCGGTCGAGGCGATCACCGCTCTGCGCAAGGCCCACCACGAGGGCGCGCGGATCATCGGCCTGTGCACCGGCGCCTTCGTGCTGGCCGCCGCCGGTCTGCTCGACGGCCGCCCGGCCACCACCCACTGGATGTACGCGCCGACGCTGGCCAAGCGCTACCCGCGGGTCCACGTCGACCCGCGCGAGCTGTTCGTCGACGACGGCGACGTGCTCACCTCGGCCGGCACCGCCGCCGGCATCGACCTGTGCCTGCACGTGGTGCGCAGCGACCACGGCGCCGAGGCGGCCAACGCGCTGGCCCGCCGCCTGGTGGTGCCCAGCCGCCGCGGCGGCGGAGGACAGGCCCAGTACATCGATCAGTCTTTACCGGAGGAGATCGGCAACGACCCGTTGGCCGAGGTGGTCACCTGGGCGCTGGAGAACCTCAACCAGCAGTTCGACGTCGAGGTGCTGGCGGCTCGCGCCTACATGAGCCGGCGCACCTTCGACCGGCGGTTCCGCACGCTCACCGGCAGCGCGCCGCTGCAGTGGCTGATCACCCAGCGGGTGCTCCAGGCACAGCGGCTGCTGGAGACCTCGGAGCTGTCGGTGGACGACGTCGCGCGCCGGTGCGGGTTCCGTTCGCCGGTGGCGCTGCGCGGGCACTTCCGCCGCCAGCTCGGGGTCTCCCCGGCCGCGTACCGGACCAGCTACCGGGCTCGCCGGCCCGGGCAGCAGCCGCCGTCCGCGGCCGGTGCGCACGGCGGCGACCTGCGGCTGCCCGGCGCGCTGTCGCACGCGGCGGCCGGGGCCGCGGCGGGCGGGGCGCTGTTCGGCGGGGCGCACGGCGCGCAGTCGGCGCAGCCGTTCGCGGCCGGTTCCGGGATGCCGGGACCGGTCGGTCCGCACGGACAGCCGGTGCCGCACGGGCAGCCGGTCGGCCACGGCCAGCCGGGAGGGCACGGCCAGCCGGTCGGGTTCGGTCCGGGACAGGCCGGGACGCCGGCCGGCCAGGCCTTCCACGCCCGCGCCGGTCAGCCGTACCCGCACCAGCAGGCCGCGCAGCAGCCGCACCCCGGGCAGCAGGGTGCGGCGGGGCGCGGTCCGGCGCGGCCGCCGCTGGTGCCGCCGCAGGTGCCGCCGCAGGCCGGACCGGGCGCCGGGGCGGGACGTCCGCCGCGCACCGCCGAGCACGCGGCGGCGGAGGACGGCCTCCCCCAGCCGGGGGCCCGCGGCCAGGGCCAGGGGCACCGCAGCGCGGTCGAGCGGTCCGCCGACGATCCGGGCACGGCCGGGCGCGGTCACGGCCCGGCCGGACGGTTGCCGGCCCCCGCCGGGCAGCCGGCGCCCGGGGCGGGCGACCTCCGCGGCCGTCAGGCGCGGGCGCCGCAGGTCCGCACCCAGGGCGGCCGTGCCGCGGCCGAGGGTGCCCGGGCGGCGCGCGAGGCCCGTACCGGACGGGACGGCCACCCGGTCCGGGCCGGCCGCGAGGGCGAGCGCCCGGACGGCCACGGCGCGCACGGCGGGACGGAGGAGCACCAGGGCGAGGCCACGACGGCACCCCGCTCGGCTCCACCGGTCCCCGCAGCGCGTGATCGCGCCGTAGGGTGAGTTGCGTGAATGACCGTTTGGTATGGATCGACTGTGAAATGACCGGCCTCGACCTCGACCGGGACGCCCTGGTCGAGGTCGCGGTGCTGGTGACGGACTCCGAGCTGAACGTCCTCGGCGAGGGCGTGGACGTCATCATCCGGCCGCCGGCCGAGGCGCTGGCGAACATGCCCGAGGTGGTGCGCGCGATGCACACCGCCTCCGGCCTGTTGGAGGAGCTGGAGCAGGGCGTGACCCTGGCCGAGGCCGAGGAGCGGGTGCTGGCGTACGTGCGCGAGCACGCGCCGGAGGCCGGGAAGACGCCGCTGTGCGGCAACTCGGTGGCCACCGACCGCGGTTTCCTGGCGCGGGACATGCCCTCCCTGGAGAAGCACCTGCACTACCGGATCGTGGACGTGTCCTCGATCAAGGAGCTGGCCCGCCGCTGGTACCCGAAGGCGTACTACAACAGCCCGCAGAAGGGCGGCAACCACCGGGCGCTCGCCGACATCCGGGAGAGCATCGACGAACTGCGGTACTACCGCGAGGCCGTGTTCGTCCCGCAGCCCGGCCCGGACGCCGACACCGCCCGCGCCATCGCCGGGAAGTACCAGGCGCCGGCCGGCTGATCCGGGGCCGCCCGGCGGGCACCCCCTCGGGGGTCGCCGAGCGGCCCGCCGCAGGGCCCGCGGGGGTGCCCGCGTCCGCCGGGGACGAAACCCTGGCGCGAGCACCCTCTCGGATCCTGTAGAGTTCTTCCTGTCGGAACGGGAACGCGAGAGCGGGAACGGACCGGACAGATGGTGGGTGTAGCTCAGTTGGTAGAGCACCTGGTTGTGGTCCAGGTGGTCGCGGGTTCGAGTCCCGTCACTCACCCCAGAGCCCGAGGGGCCGATCTCTTCAAGAGGTCGGCCCCTCGGGCGTTTTCGCGTTCGCTCAAGTACGGCCGGTGGTCCGGCTTTTCCGGGCGCCCCCTGCCGCCGGAAGCTACCGGCTAGTAACATCGTCGCCATGACCACACCTACGATCGGCCAGATGCTCGACTCCACCGTGCCGATGGCGCACACCCTGAAGCTCGAGTACCTGGAGACCACCCCCGAGCGCGCCGTGCTCCGGCTGCCCGACCAGGCCGAGTTCCACAACCACGTCGGCGGCCCGCACGCCGGCGCGATGTTCACGCTCGCCGAGTCCGCCAGCGGCTGCATCGTGCTCGCCGCCTTCGGCGACCAGCTGGGCCGGGCCGTGCCGCTGGCCGTGAACGCCGAGATCGCGTACAAGAAGCTCGCCATGGGCGTCGTCACCGCCACCGCCGTGCTCGGCCGCCCGGCCGCCGAGGTCGTCGCCGAGCTGGACGCCGGCGGCCGCCCCGAGTTCCCGGTCACCGTCGAGATCACCCGCGCCGACGGCGCCGTCACCGGTGTGATGACGGTCACTTGGACCCTGCGCCCCAACTCCTGACCGCCGCGCGGTCGGTGGCCCCGAGGGCGGCGGCCCCGGGGCCACTCGCGCGATGACTGTCCGTGACGGCGGGCGTGACCTCACCACCCGTCCGCTCGTTCTCAACTCACGTGCGAGCCAATCACCCGAGCCAGGCCCAGGAACCCGCCCCCCGCGGCGTCGCCGGAGCCCGACGCGGGATCGCCCGGTGGCTGCCCCGCCCCCGCGCCGTCGCGGCCGGCTGGGCCCTGCTCGCACAGCTCTGGGGCCTCGGCGCCACCGGTGCGTACGCGGCCTCGACGTCGCCCGGCGAACCGCTGCCCGAACCGGCCCAGCCCGCCGTCCGCCGCGCCCTGCACGGCGCACCGGCGCTCGGCGGACCCGCGCTCGGACCCGCGCTCGACGGGCCGTCAGCCGAACCTCCCGCCGGGCAGGGACAGCCGGCCGGCGAGGCGACGGGCCGGCCCCCCGGCCCGGTCGGGGAGCTGACCGGCGACAGCACCGTCGAAGGAGCGACGCGGACCGTCGGCGGCACGCTCCAGGAACGGATCCGGGCCGGCGGACTGCCCCTGCCCGGCCAGCGGGCGGCCGTACCCGACGCCTTCGCGATCGCCTCCGGCCTGCTCGACACCGCGCCCGACCGGAACCGGCCCGCCGAGACCCGCGCCTCCCGCGAAGGCGAACCCACCGTCCTGCCCGACGCCGACCGGTCGTACCCCGGCACCGCCCGCCCCACCGTGCCGCGACAGCGCGCGGTCCCGGAGGCGCCCCCGGCCCTGGAGACCGCCTCCGGGACCACCACCACACCCGGGGCCCCGCCCGGCCGCGACCCGGCTCCCCTCGCCGGCCCCACCGTGCCGGCCTCCGGTGGGACACCCGAGACCCTCGCGATCGCCGACACCGCCACCGTGACGGCCGTGGACGACGGCTCCGCCACCGCGACCGCCGTCCTCGCCCCCATCGCCGCCGGCCTCCTGCTCACCGGGGCGGCCATGTGCAAGCACCGCGGACTGCCGCGCGGCCACTGAGCGCGCACGGGCCGCACCGGGCCGGGTACGGGTGGGGCTACGCCCGCGGGCAGCCCAGCTCCAGCGCCAGCAGCGGGAGTTCACGCCCGGGGACCGAGCCGGACGGGACGCCGCCGATCCGGGTCGCCCCCATCCCCAGGTAGAACGGCTCGGCATGCGGATCGGACTCGATCGTGAACCGCCGCAGCCCGAGCTCCGACGCCCGCTCCCGGATCCGGGCGAACAGCGCCCGGCCGACGCCCCGGCCGATCAGCTCCGGCTCGACGAACAGCATGTCCAGCGACCCCTCCGGCGGCCCACCGACCAGCGAGGCGAATCCCAGCACCCGACCGCCCTCCTCGGCCACCACCGTGCACGCCCGCTCGATCACGGCGGCGCCGACGGTCAGCTCCTCCCGGCAGGCGGCCATGAACGCCTCGTCGTAGCCCCAGTACGCCTTGGCCCGCAGCGCGACACCGGTGAGCGGTGCGGCCTCCTCCGGCCGGGCCGGTCTGATCTGCACGGCGTCCCCCTCGGACCGTCGACGAGTGTGCGGCAAGGGCCGTTCTCGGCGGCAACTCGTCCGCACGCCAACAGCTTTGGGGTGGACGCCAGGCCGCGGGGCACCGGTGGAGGCCGTCCGGCGGCGGGGCACCCGAGGTCCCGAGCCCGGCGAAGGCGCCCGGGGGTTGTCCCGGGGCGGGGCGGACGCCGGGGGCGGGCCGCCCCTGCGAGCGTTCGGCCCTCGGCACCCCGCCACCGCCCTAAGCGGCGCCGTGGGCGCCCGGAGGAAGGGACGCCCCGGTGAGGGCGTGGGGTGGGTCGCCGCGGGTCAGCGGAAGACGCCTGGAGGTGGTTCCGGGGAGGGGGCGGCGGTGGCGTCCGTGGCGGGGGCGGCGCCGGCGGCGAAGTCGGTGAGGGTGCGGCCGTGTTCGACGCGGGCGTGGGCGGGGTCGGAGGCGGCGCGGCGGGTGAGCTCGGAGACCGGGAGGGGGGTGTGGGCGGCGGCCAGGACGAGGTTGCCGAAGCGCTTGCCGCGCAGGACGGCGGGGTCGGCGATGAGGCAGAGTTCGGGGAAGACCGCACCGAGGGTGGCGACCTGGGAGCGGGCGAAGGGGAGGGCGCCGCCGTCGGCGATGTTCGCGGCGTACCAGCCGCCGGGGGCGAGCGCGCGGGCGGCGAGGGTGGTGAACTCGACGGTGGTGCAGTGGGCCGGGGTGCGGGCGCCGGAGAAGACGTCGGTGATGACCAGGTCGACGGTGCCTTCGGGAGTGCGTTCCAGCACGCTGCGGGCGTCCCCGCCGCGCACCTTGATCTGCCAGCCGCGCTCCAACGGGAGCTCGGTGCGGACGAGTTCGGTGAGCGCGGTGTCGATCTCGGCGACCTGCTGGCGGGAGCGGGGCCGGGTGGCGGCGGTGTAGCGGGCCAGGGTCAGGGCGCCGCCGCCCAGGTGCAGCACGGTGAGCGGGCGGCCCGGCGCGGCGACCAGGTCGATCAGGTGGCCGAGCCTGCGCTGGTACTCGAAGCCGAGGTGGGTGGGGTCGGCGAGGTCGACCAGCGACTGCGGGGCGCCGTCGACCAGCAGCGACCAGGCGGCCGGGCGGTCGCGGTCGGGCCGCAGTTCGGCCAGGCCGGAGCCGACGGGACGGGAGAGCGGGCCCTGGGCGTGGGTGCGTCCGCCCGCGCCGGTGGGGTCCGCCGTCTCGCTGCCACGCGCGGCTCTGTTGCTTCGTCCCATGCCCGCCATTATCGCCGCAGGCGCGGGTACGGCTGCCGCCGCAGGCGCGGGTACGGCCGCCGCCGCGGGCGCGGCGCCGCCCTGGTCGGGGGCGTGCCGGGGGGATCCGGCCCGGAGGGGCGAGCGGCGCTCGCGGGCCCGGCGGGATCCGCGCGGCACGCCCGCTAGAACGGGCCGAGGCCGCCCGCGGTGAGCGTGCAGGCGGCCTCGCAGAGGGCGGAACGGAGCACCCAGGCGTCGGTGGGGCGGGCGGCGCAGCCGGCGGGCGGGATCACCCAGCGCAGGTCGGTGGCGGCGGGCACGAGCGCGCCCGCCGAACAGGAGCTGCCGGGCAGGTGCCAGGTCTCCCAGGTGCCGGCCGGCACGAGGAAGGAGACGGTGCTGCCGTTGCGGCTCTGCAGGACGGCGCCGCAGGCGCGGCGCAGTCTCAGGATGTCGACGGCCTCCAGGCCGTGCCGCAGGGCGACGGTCACGGTGTCGCAGGTGGTGAGGAGGGTGCCCTCGTCGGGGACGGCGCGCTCGCGCCGGGGACCGCCGCGGGGGGCCCGGCCGCCCTCGACCGGACCCCGGCCGGGGATCCGGTCGTCGGCGGGGTCGGGCAGCAGGGCGGGGGCTGCGCCGGCGAGACCGCCCCCGGCGACGGGTCGGTACTGCGGCAGTCCGGTGGCCATCATGAGCCCTCCTGTACCTCGTCGGATCCGGAAGCGCAGCCGCCCGGAGGGGCCACCGGGCTGGGACGGGCCGGGGCGACGGCCTGGGCTTCCTCGTATCAGGACAACGCCGGGGATGCACCCCAGGCCACGGGGCGCCTTACAGCAAGGCATGGCATTTCATGGCAGATATCCCGCAACCTCGCCCGTCTTGCCCGGAATCGTCCCTACATATCCCGCAAACCCCCCGTGGTCGGTCGGTGACTCCGAGTACTCTCGGCGCCATGGCAGCCACCCCACCGGCCGAGCCGAACCGACCGTCCCCCAACACCGTGATGCGCGCGCTGCGCGGCGACCGCTCGCCCGGCGAGTTCGCGATGGCGGTGCGCCGGGCCGCCCGCGAGATCGGCGAGCACGTCTCCTGCGACGCCCGCTACATCGGGCGGGTCGAGTCCGGTGAGATCCGCTGCCCCAACTACGCCTACGAGCGGGTCTTCCGGCACATGTGGCCGGGCCGCACGCTCAGCGACCTCGGCTTCGCCCCCCGGACCGCCGTCCGCCGCCGTTCGGCGGACGGCGGCGCCGGGCGGACCGAGCCGCCCCCGCTCCACCCGCCGTTCCCGCCCCTGCCCGCCCCGCGCTCACCACTCTCCACCCAACTCCCGTACGCTGCCTCGCCGTACGCGGATCCAGCCGGACCGGACGGCCCGCCGTGGCCGAGGCCCGGCGCGGTGCCCCGGGGGCCCGACGGATCGCCCTATTTCGACGAGGAGAACGACGACGTGCGTCGCCGTACGTTCCTGGCCGGCGGCACCACCGCGCTGGCCACCGTGATCGGCATCGACCGGTCGGCCGTGGCCGCCGGCCGACCGGCCGGTACCGATGGCGCCTCCGGTGCTCTCACCGGCCAAGGTGCCCTTCCCGGTGCGGAGTTCGCCGCACCGGCACTGCTCTCGACCGACTCCGTGGTGCCCGGTCGGCCCGGGCCGGTGCCGCCGCTGCGCCGGGTCGGCGCCGCCGAGGTGTTCGGTGTCGAACAGGCCGTCCGGGACATCCGGCTGGCCGACGACGCGCACGGCGCCGACGCGCTGTACGAGCTCGCCGGGCAGTCGCTGCGCAATGCGTACGTACTGCTCAACGAGGGCGAGTACAGCGCCGAGACGGAGCGTCGACTCCAGGCCGGAGCCGGTGAACTGGCCATCTCGGTGGGCTGGTTGGCCCACGACTCCAACCGGCTGGCGGACGCCCGCTCGTTCTACTCCGAAGCGCTGGCCACCGCCCGGATGGCCGGGGACTCCGCGCTGGAGGCCCATGTCTTCTGCAACAGCGCCTTCCTGGCCCGGGACGCCGGCCGGCCGCGCGAGGCGCTGCGCGCCTCCCAGGCCGGGCAGGTCGCCGCCCGGGAGCTGGGCTCCGACCGGCTGCTGGCCCTGCTGGCGATGCGCGAGGCCGGCGCCTGGGCCCTGCTGCAGGACCGCACCTCCTGCGAACGCGCGCTCGGCCGGGCGTACGCGCTGTTCGACCGCGGCCCGACCGAGGCCGATCCGGAGTGGATGTCCTTCTTCGGCGAGGCCGAGATCGCCGGGCTCCAGTCCCAGTGCTGGTCCGCGCTCGGCGACTGGGACCGCGCCAGCGAGCAGGCCGGGCTGGCCATAACGCTGCAGGAGCCGCACTTCGTCCGGAACCGGGTGCTGTACACCGCCGAGTTGGCCCACGACCGGCTCGGCCGGGGGGACCTCCCGGGTGCGGCGTACCACGGCTCGTCCGCCGTCGCGCTGTTCGGCGACGTCCGCTCGGCCCGGATCCGGAGCATGCTGGCGGACACCGCCGGACGGCTGCGCCCGCACGCCGCGGTGCCCGAGGTGCGCCGGTTCCTGGCCGAGTACGACCGGGCGACGGCCGCTTAGCGGAGCGACGGCCGCCCGGGCCCGCGGGCGGCGGGGCGACGGCCCCTCGGGCGGCGGGGCGCCGCCGCCCGGGACGCCGGGGGCGTCAGTGCCCGGCGGTCAGCCCGTCCAGGTGCGAGAGGTCGTTCCAGATCTCCACCGCCGGGGCGCCGTACTCCCAGGACAGCACGCACAGCGCCGCCGTACCGAGCTTGAACCGCTGGGCGAACTCGGGCGGCAGGCCCAGCCAGCGGGCGGCCAGGATGCGCAGCAGGTGGCCGTGCGCGAACAGCACGACGTCCTGGTCGGCGCAGTGCATCACGGTGGTGTCCGCCTCCGGGACGCCGTGCTCCTGGTGGAGGTCGGCGAGGAGGCCGTCCACGCGGGCGGCCACCTCGGAGAGCTTCTCGCCGCCGGGGACGCCGTCCCGCCAGATCAGCCAGCCGGGGTGGTCGGTGGCCCGGATGTCGACGCCGGTGCGGCCCTCGTACTGGCCGTAGTCCCACTCCATCAGCTCCGGGCGCTCCACCGCGCGGTCGCCGAAGCCGGCCAGCGCGCAGGTCTCCTTGGCGCGGCCGAGCGGGCTGGTGTAGACGAGCGCGTCCGGCAGGCCGTTCCAGGGGGCCTTCGCCAGGCGGGCGCCGAGGGCCCGGGCCATCGCGCGGCCCTCCTCGGTCAGCGGGATGTCGGTGCGGCCGGTGTGACGGCCGGTGGCGGACCACTCGGTCTCGCCGTGGCGGACCAGCACGATTCGGGCGGGCATGGGGGCTCCTCGCGACGGGGCGGCGGCAACGGTCGGTCTCACCATTGAGCACCGGGTTCCATGATCCCCCACCCGGACGGCGGACACGATCGCGGGCCGGGCCGGGCGGCCGGGCCGGCGCCGCCGATCCGGAGGGCACCGGTTCCGGCCACCTGCACGCGCGTCCGGCGGCCGGTCCGCGACCGCGTTGTCGGACCCGGATGCGACACTGGGCCGCACCATGAACGTCTCGACGAACGTCCCGCCCGGCGGGTCGGCGGAGCCGCTCGCCCAGCGGCTCGCCGAGCTGCGCGGACCGGCCCCGCAGCGCAGTCTGAACGCCCGCTCCCTCGCCGCGCTGGCCGCCAATCCGGGCTGCCACCGCCGCGCGGTGCTCGACGCGGCCGGGATCGACAAGTCGGAGCTGGCCGCCCGGCTCGGCCGCCCCGCCCCCTTCGGCCAGTCCCCCTTCGCGATCGCCCGCGGCGTGATCTTCGAGTCGCGGCTGAAGGCGGACGACTACGCGGCACTGCTGGAGCCGCTGCGCCGCCACCTCGACCTCCCGGTGGACGGCCACGCCCCGCTGGAGGTGCCGGACCTGCTGCAGCGCTCCGGCCCGGCCGTCCGCGCCGAACGGACGGCCCAGGCGCTGGCCCGGGCCGCCGCCGACCCCGGGGCCTGGACGCTGCTGGACCACCCGATGCTGCGGCTGGACGTGGCAGGCAGCACCGCCTACCTGGAGCCGGACGCCCTCGTGGTGCACGGCGGGCGGTGCACGGTGGTCGAGATCAAGTCCTTCCCGGTGCTCGACGGCGGCGCGGACCCGGCCAAGGTCGGCGCCGCCGCCCGGCAGGCCGCCGTGTACGTGCTGGCGCTGCAGCAGGCCGCCGCCGCGGCGGCCGGGGTGCCCGTCGGCGAGGACCCGTACACCGAGCAGCGGCTGCCCGGCAGCCCCCGGACGAGCGTGCTGCTGGTCTGCCCGAAGGACTTCGGCAACCAGCCGACGGCGGTCGCCGTCGACGTCCGCCGCGAGCTGGCCACCACCCGCCGCCAGCTGAGCCGGATGACCGGGATCGGGCGGCTGCTGGACGCGCTGCCGGACGGCGCGGGCTTCGACCTGGCCTCCGACGAGGCGGGCGCGCCGGCCCGGACCGCCGAACAGCTGGCCGCCTCGGTCGAGGCGGTGCCCGCCGCGTACAGCCCGGACTGCCTCTCCACCTGCGAACTCGGCTTCCACTGCCGCGCCCGGGCCCGCTGCGACGACCGGGTCGAACAGCTCGGCCGGGGCGTGCGCGGCGAGTTGGGCAGCATCCGGACGGTCACCGGGGCCCTGGCCGCCGCCTCCGGGACGGCCGGCGACGGCAGCGGGGCGGACGGCACCGTCCCGGGCGACCCCGCCGCGGACGACGCCGCCGAGCGGCTGGCCTACGCGGCCGCCCTGCGCGCGGAGGCCCTGGGGACCGCCGCCCTCCGGGGAGCCGCGACGGCCCCGGGAGCCGCGCCGTTCCTCGCGACCACGCCGGTCCTGGAAACCGCGGGAGCCCCGGGAACGACCGCATGAGCCTGCTCACCACCCTGGCCCGGCTGGAGGCCGTCCGCAGCGGCCGGGCCGAGCCGCTGGCCACCGTCCGGCACCGGCACCTGTCCGACCGGCCGATGGTGCTGGTCCCGCTGACCGCGGCCGGCGAGTCCGGCGCTCCGCTGGCCGTGATGATGGGCACCGACCGGGACGCGCCGCGGCTGCACCTGGTGCCGCAGCCGCTCAACCGCACCCTGCGCGCCGACTTCCTGGCCGAGGTGGCCGCCGACCTGCTGCCCTACCTGGAGTCCTTCGCCGAGGACGTCGAGCAGATCGAGGGCTCCGAGAAGGACCCGGAGACGGGCGAGAAGACCCAGGTGTTCCGCGAGCTGTGCACGGACGCCCCGCAGCTGATCGTGCCCAACGGCGCGGGCGTGCGCCACCTCGCCCTGATCGGCCGCTCGACCCGCTTCCGCCGCACCGTCGAGGACGCGGATCCCGGCCCGTACCCGGCGCCGGTCCGGGTGCCGCTGCTCGGCCGGTGGCTGACCCACCTCACCGACCGCGCCCAGGTGCCCGGTTCCAGTCTGCTGCTGCCGATGACGGGCCTGCTGGCCCGGCACTGGGCCACCGGCCAGAGCCACCTGGAGGACCAGCACCTGGCCGCCCAACTGGCCTGGCACCGCCCGCCGCCCGGCCTGACCGGTGCCGAGGCGGCCGAGCTGGCCGAGTCCGCCCGGGACGACGCGGGCCGGCTGCTGCACCCGCCGGCCGGCCCGACCACCGACCCCCGCTTCGACGAGGCCCTGCTCGCCCCGGCGATCGGCCGCTACGACGCCGCCGCGGGCGCCCTGCGGCACAGCGCCGAGCGGGGCGACGAGGCCGCCGCCGAACGCGCCCGGGCGGCCGTGCGGGCGGCGGTCGAAGAGCTGGCGGAGCTGCTGACGGCCGTCCTGCTGCCGACCTGGCGGGACGTCTGGCAGGGCCTGGACCTGCTGCGCACCCTGCCGCCGGCCGGGCACCTGGAGGAGCGTTGGACCGGCGACCGCTGGTCCTACACCGGCCACCGGGACCGCCTGGCGGCCGGAGAGCCGCCGCAGCCCCGGCAGGACGACGCCGTCACCGCCGCCCGCAAGCTCGCCCAGCGCGAGCGCGAGCAGACCCGGCTGGACGTCCAGGAGGCGCTGGACGACCCGCTGGCGATGGCCGAACGCCGGCTGGCCGGCGAGGCGTTCGCCGGTGTGGTGACCGAGGTGGTGCCGGACTGGGACACCACCGGGCGCTCCCCCAAGCCCCGCCCGCTGGTGACCGTGCGCACCGCCGACCGTCCGCACGCGGACCTCGGCCGCGAGGCCCACCGGGTGCACGGCCCTTCGGCGCAGAAGGCCGAGATCGTCGCGGTGGACGCCGCCGGGGGCACCATCACCCTGCGGGTGCTGTCCGGCATGGGCCGCAAGAAGGAACCGGAGCCGGGCAGCCTGCCCGAGCCCGGCGAGGCGGTCACCTTCGCCCTGTTCGAGTTGACGGTCCGCCAGTCCGCGCCGCTGCCGGAGCCGGACGACACCCCGTGGACGCACGGCGGCCCGCCCGGTGCCGCGCCCGTACCCGCGCCGTCCGCCTCCGAGGAGTGGGAGTGATGACCGCAACGTCGCCCGAGCCGGCCCCCGCGCCCGGCCCGGGAGCCGCCGCCGACGCCGCCGTGGCCGGGATCCTGGCGGCGACCGTCCGCCCGCCGGCCGGCGCCCCGCGCGGCGTGGTGGTGGACTCCCCGCCCGGCGCCGGGAAGTCGACGCTCGTGGTGCGGGCCGCCCGCGAGCTGGTCCGGGCCGGCGAGCGGCTGATGATCGTCGCCCAGACCAACGGCCAGGTGGACGACCTGGTCGGCCGGCTGGCCGAGAAGGCACCGGACCTGACGATCGGCCGGCTGCACGCCGCGGACTCCCGGCCCGGTCCGGACGTGCTGAAGCACGCCAATGTGACGCCCTCCGACAAGGTCGCCGAGCTGGTCGAGCACGACGTGGTGATCTCCACCTCGGCCAAGTGGCAGTGGGTGCGGGCCGAGGCGCCGTGGCGGCACGCGATCGTCGACGAGGCGTACCAGATGCGCTCGGACGCCCTGCTCGCGGTGGCCCGGCTGTTCGAGCGGGCGCTGTTCGTCGGCGACCCGGGCCAGCTGGACCCGTTCACCGTGGTCGGCACCGAGCAGTGGGCCGGGCTGTCGTACGACCCGTCCAGCAGCGCCGTGGTCACCCTGCTGGCGCACAACCCGCAGATCGAGCCGCATCGGCTGCCGGTCTCCTGGCGGCTGCCCGCCAGCGCGGCGCCGCTGATCTCCCGCGCCTTCTACCCGTACACGCCGTTCCGCTCCGGTACCGGGCCGGACGACCGCCGGCTGACCGCCGCCGTCCGCCCCGACGGCTCGGCCCTGGACGCGGCGATCGACCGGGCCGCCGAGCACGGCTGGGCATTGCTGGAGCTGCCCGCCCGGCACACCGTACGGACCGACCCGCAGGCCGTGGCGGCGGTCGCGGCCACCGTCCGCCGACTGCTGGAGCGCGGGCTGACGGCGCGGTCCGAGCAGGGCGAGGCGCCGCTCACCGCGGACCGGATCGCCGTCGGCACCGCCCACCGCGACCAGGCGGCGGCGGTGCGCGCGGCCCTGCTCAAGGCGGGCGTCCCGGTGGACGGCACGGCCGGGCCGGCCGTCACGGTGGACACCGCCAACCGGCTGCAGGGCCGCGAGTACGACGTCACCGTGGTGCTGCACCCGCTCTCCGGCCGCCCCGACGCGACCGCCTTCCACCTGGAGACCGGCCGGCTCTGCGTGCTCGCCTCCCGCCACCGGCACGCCTGCATCGTGGTGGCCCGGGCCGGGATCGCCGAGCTGCTGGACGAGCACCCGGCCACCGAGCCGGTGCAGTTGGGCGTCCCGGTGGCCTTCCCGGACGGCTGGGAGGCGAACCACCAGGTACTGGAGCACCTGAGCGGCCACCGGGTCCACCTGCGGTAGCCGCCGGGCGCTCAGTCCTCGGTCTCGCAGACGGCGAAGGCCGTGATGCGGGTGTGGTCGGCCTGCGCGTACCAGCCGGTCGCGTCCGGGGACGGGCCGTTGTGGGTCACGGTGTCGTTCGCCCCGGCCGGCAGCTGGTACCCGCCGCCGGTCAGGTGGGTGCCGCCCGGGCAGGTCGCCTTCGACGGGCCGCCCGGGACGCTCACCGGGCCCTGCACCACCACCGCCGTCTCGGCGGCGGACGCGGCCGGGGCCGTCACGAGCAGCAGCGGCAGGGCGAGGACGAGGGCCGGCAGGGCCTGGCGGACACGCATGGGGTTCTCCTTCGGTGCGGCGGACGGACACCGGGACAACCGGTTCGCATGCGATCCGGATGTGCGGCGCACGAAGCACGCCCCCGGCGCGCACCGGGGAATAGCGCCCGCACGCGCACCGTTCCGTTACCCGGCCCCGCCGCGAGACAATGGACGACGGCCACAACCCGGGCGGCGCAGCCCGGAGCAGCTCTGCCCGCCCCACCGAGACCCCGGAGGTGTCCGTCCATGCCCGACTCCCCTGCAGAGTCGACCGAGCCCACCAGGCGTCTGCGTCCGGCGCAGCTGCTGTTCGAGCCGCAGTCCGCCGAACCGGAGCCGGAACGATTCTTCGACCTGGAGTCGATCGAGGACCCGGCGGAGCTGCTGCGCCGCTCCACCGAGCTGGCCCTGGCCTTCCGGGCCGCCGCCGAGCGGGCCACCGACTTCCAGGCGGTCGCCGCCGCCCAGCTCGCCGACCCGCGCCGGTTCGACGCGCTGTCCGACGCCGACGTCGCCGTACGGGCGGACTGGACCCCGGACTACGCCGCCAAGATGATCGAGTACGGCCGCACCCTGCTCCAGCCGCGCCGCCACGAGGACTGATCCACGGGCCCCCGGCATATGCCAGCGGCGGAGGGTACGCGATGCCCCGCCGCCCTGTCCGGCAAACGGCGCTTTCCGCCCTGCCGGGGGCGCGCACGGCGCACGCTGCTGTGCGTGGACATCTGGACGCATCAGTCGGTGGAGTACGTCAGCGTGGCCGGGGAGGCCTGGCTCGCCTCCGCCAGCGAGTACCCGCGCAGCATGCGGGCCCTCTGGGAGGCCCGCCCGTGGGCGCCCTCGGTACTGCCCTGCGGGCGCGCCTTCGACGTGATCAGCATGCCGGCCCTGTTCGGCCGCCGGGTGCTGGACGAACTGTGGGCCTCCGGCCCGGGCTGCGGTCCGGTCGCGAGCCACCGGGGGCGGACCCTGCTGTTCGTCCAGCCCGGCGCGGCGCCCCGGCTCCGCCGACTGCTGGCCTGGGAGGAGTGGGCCCGGGACGTGCCGCCGCTGCTGTGCCACGGCAAGGGCGACACGGTGACCGTCCCGCCGCTGCAGCGGATGGTGAACAGCCCGGACTCCCCCGGCCAGGGCGCCGGCCGGTGGATCGTCGCCCCCGAGGAGCGGGAGCCGTGGCTGCCCGGCGCCTCGGTGGTGCTGTGGGCCTGCGTCCGGGCGGCGCGGGAGCCCGGCGCGGCGGTGCCCGTCGGCACGGCCGTCGTGACCGGAGGGTGAACGCGGGGCGACCGGTATTCGATTTTGGCCCGGACGCACGGCGCTGCTAGAGTCTTCTCTGTCAGCAGGCGCCGCTAGCTCAGTTGGTTAGAGCAGCTGACTCTTAATCAGCGGGTCCGGGGTTCGAGTCCCTGGCGGCGCACAGACAGCCGGAAGGCCCCTTGCGAGAGCGAGGGGCCTTCCGGCGTTTCCGGCTCCGGCTCCGGCTCCGGCGGCAGAGCGGCGGGCCGCCCGCCGGAGCGGACGGCCCGACCGGGGCTCAGCGGCCGCGCAGCGCGCGGTAGCGGGCGACCAGCTCGGCGGTGGAGCTGTCCAGCTGCTCGGCGCCCTCACCGGTGAGCAGCACCGGCTCGATCCGCTTGGCGAGCACCTTGCCCAGCTCGACGCCCCACTGGTCGAAGGAGTCGATGTTCCAGATCGCGCCCTGGACGAACACCTTGTGCTCGTAGAGCGCGACCAGCTGGCCGAGCACCGACGGGGTCAGCTCGCCGGCCAGGATCGTGGTGGTCGGGTGGTTGCCCCGGAAGGTCTTGTGCGGGACGAGTTCGGCGGGCACGCCCTCGGCCGCGACCTCCTCCGGGGTCTTGCCGAAGGCCAGCGCCTGGGTCTGGGCGAAGAAGTTGGCCAGCAGCAGGTCGTGCTGGGCGACCAGGCCCGGGGCCAGGTCGGCGACCGGCTTCGCGAAGCCGATGAAGTCGGCCGGGATCACCTTGGTGCCCTGGTGCAGCAGCTGGTAGTAGGCGTGCTGGCCGTTGGTGCCGGGGGTGCCCCAGACCACCGGGCCGGTCTGCCAGTCCACCGGGGTGCCGTCCCTGGTCACCGACTTGCCGTTGGACTCCATGTCCAGCTGCTGCAGGTAGGCGGTGAACTTGGACAGGTAGTGGGAGTACGGCAGCACCGCGTGCGCCTGGGCGTCGAAGAACGCGCCGTACCAGACGCCCAGCAGGCCGAGCAGCAGCGGGACGTTCTGCTCCGCCGGGGCGGTGCGGAAGTGCTCGTCGACCAGGTGGAAGCCGTCCAGCATCTCGCGGAAGGCGTCCGGACCGATGGCGATCATCAGCGAGAGGCCGATCGCCGAGTCGTAGGAGTAGCGGCCGCCGACCCAGTCCCAGAACTCGAACATGTTGGCGGTGTCGATGCCGAAGTCCTGCACGCCCTCGGCGTTGGTGGACAGCGCGACGAAGTGCTTGGCCACCGCCTCGGTGCCGGCGCCGAGGCCGCCGAGCAGCCAGTCGCGGGCGGAGACCGCGTTGGTGATGGTCTCGATGGTGGTGAAGGTCTTCGAGGCGACGATGAACAGCGTCTCGGCCGGGTCCAGGTCGCGGACCGCCTCGTGCAGGTCCGCACCGTCCACGTTGGAGACGAAGCGGACGTCGAGGTCGCGCTTGGTGAACGAGCGGAGCACCTCGTAGGCCATCGCGGGGCCGAGGTCGGAGCCGCCGATGCCGATGTTGACGACGGTGCGGATCGGCTTGCCGGTGTGGCCCCGCCACTCACCGCTGCGGACCTTCTCGGAGAAGGCGGCCATCTTGTCGAGGACGGCGTGCACGGCGGGCACCACGTTCTCGCCGTCGACCTCGATCACGGCGCCGCGCGGGGCGCGCAGGGCGGTGTGCAGGACGGCGCGGTGCTCGGTGTTGTTGATCTTCTCGCCGCGGAACATGGCGTCCCGCAGCGCGGCGACGCCGGTGGCGGCGGCGAGTTCGCGCAGCAGCTCCAGCGTCTCGTCGGTGACCAGGTGCTTGGCGTAGTCCACGTGCAGGTCGCCGACCTCCAGGGTGAGGCGGCGGCCGCGCTCCGGATCGGCGGCGAACAGCTCGCGCAGGTGGGTGTCGCCCAGCTCGGCCCGGTGCTTGGCCAGGGCGGCCCACTGCGGGGTGCGGTCCAGCGGGGTGCGGGCGTCGGCGCGGGTCTCCGACATCGGTGGGTCCTCGATTCATCTGGGTGCAGAAACCGGCAGGGCCAGGCGTGGGACCCGGCGATGAGGGTCCGTGCGAGGTCGTGCGGGTACGGGTGGTGCGCCGACTCCGTTGACGGCCTGCCCGGGTTCAGCCTATGCAACCCCGGGGGTGGTCGCGCACATTCCGCCCGGTCACCGCTGTCGGGCCGTCATTTCCGTTCCGACCGCAGGTCGAGCCCGCGCAGCACCTGGTCGACCAGCTCCGGGTCGGCGCCGAGCTCGCTGCGGGCGACGAGCATCTCGCGGCGGGAGGCGGCGATCATCTCCTGCTCGACCTCCCGGGCGGCCCGCCACTGGGCCAGCCGCAGCTTGGCCTCGGCGGCCTCCTCCTCGGCGTAGTTCTCCGGGCAGAGCCGGGCCAGCCGGTCGTGCTGACGGTCCCGCAGGCGGTCGGCGACCTCGGCCGGCAGCCGGTCCTGCTCCTCCAGCTCGCCGAGCCGGGTGAGTCCGGCCTTGGCGGCCCGCCACCAGAGCTGACGGACGGCCTGCTCGTGCCGGTCCTGGTCGATGTCCAGCCGCAGCCGCTTGGCCAGCCAGGGCAGGGTCAGGCCCTGCACCAGGAGGGTGAAGAGCACCACGCTGAAGGCGATGAAGACCAGCCGCCCGCGCTCGGGGAAGTCCTCGCCGGAGTGCAGGGTGAGCGGGATGGCGAGCGCGAGGGCGACGGTGGCCACGCCGCGCATGCCGGACCACCACAGGACCACGCTCTCCTTCCAGCTGAACGGGGTGTCCTCCTCGTCGCCGCTGCGCAGCCGGCGCGACACCCAGCCGGCCGGCAGCAGCCAGAGCAGCCGGACCACCACGACGACGGCGATCACCACCGCGGCGTCCCCGAGGAAGCCCGTCCAGCCGCGGCCGGCCTCCTTGAGCACGGTGGCCAGCTCCAGGCCGATCAGGCCGAAGGCGACCCCGGTGATGAGGATCTCGACCACCTCCCAGAAGGCGTTGCCGACCAGCCGGTAGGAGACGGCGTCGGCGTCGGAGGCCCGCTCGGCGAGGTAGAGCGCGCAGACCACGACGGCGAGCACGCCGGAGCCGTGGATCTCCTCGGCGATGGTGTAGGCGGCGAAGGGCACCAGCAGGTTGAGCGCGACCTGCTGGGTCGGGTCGTCCAGGCGCTCGGCGAGCTTGGCGTTGACCCAGCCGAGCACCACGCCGACGACCACGGCCAGCACCGCGGACAGCACGAAGCGCAGCACCGCGTGGTCGATCGAGAAGTCGCCGCTGACCACGGCCTCGATGGCCAGCGAGTAGATGACGATCGCGGTGACGTCGTTGAAGAGGCCCTCGCTCTCCAGGATCGACACCAGGCGGCGGGGCAGGCCGACACTGCCGGCCACCGCGACGGCCGCGACCGGGTCGGGCGGGGAGACCAGCGCGCCGACCGCGATCGCGGCGGCGAGCGGCAGGGCGGGCAGCAGCCAGTGCACCGTACTGGCCACCGCGACGGTGGTGACCACCACCAGGGCGACGGCCAGCAGCAGGATCGAGCGGATGTTGGCCTTGAAGTAGCGCACCGAGGAGCGCCGGGCGACCGCGAAGATCAGTGGCGGCAGCACCAGCGGGAGGATCAGCTCGGGCTCGATGGTGACGTCCGGGATCTGCGGGACGAGGGCCATGACGATGCCGAGCAGGGTCATCAGGACCGGTTGCGGCACGCCCGTCCTGCGCCCGAGCGGCATGGTGACCACGGAGGCGAGCAGCACCAGGAAGAACAGGGGCAGCTGGCCCACGGGGAGGTTCCTCTCGTACGGCGGACGGCTGAGCGCCGCCCAGGATAAATCTGACAATGCACCCATCAGTGAAGACACACCGCACGGGCACTTGACCTCAAGCGCACTTCAGCTCCGAGGATCGGGACCAGCCGACGGGAGCCGTCGAGCGGGGAGTCCGGGCCGCAGCGGCCCGAGAGGGGCGGGAGCGGTCATGAAGGCGGTCACCGTGACGGGGTCCGGCGGTCCCGAGGTCCTGCGGGTCACCGAGGTGCCGGATCCGGAGCCGGGCCCGGGCGAGGTGCGGGTGCGGGTGTACGCCGCCGGGGTGCAGCCGGTGGACCTCGCGATCCGGGAGGGGTTCCGGCCGCCGGGGGTGGTGGCCGAGCCGCCGTTCGTCCTCGGCAACGAGTTCGCCGGGGTGGTGGACCGGCTCGGCCCGGACAGCGGGGAGTGGGCGGTCGGCGACGAGGTGATCGGCTTCCGGCTGCTGAACAGCCAGGCCGAGCTGGTCACCGTGGCCGCCGCCCAGCTGGTGGCCAAGCCGGCCGGGATGCCCTGGGAGCAGGCCGGCTCGCTGTCCGCCTCGGGCCAGACCGCCCACGCGGCGCTCACCCTGCTCGGGGTCGGCCCCGGCGACACCGTGCTGGTGCACGGAGCCTCGGGCGGGGTCGGCACGGTGGCCGTCCAGCTGGCCCGGGCCCGGGGCGCCGCCGTGATCGGCACCGCGAGCGAGCGCAACCACGCCTAGCTGCGCGAGCTGGGCGCGGTGCCGGTGGCGTACGGGGAGGGGCTGGTCGAGCGGGTCCGGGCGGTGGCGCCGCGGGGGGTGACCGCGGCCTTCGACGCCGCCGGGCGGGGCGCGCTGGAGGCCTCGGTCGAGCTGGTCGCCGACCGGGACCGGATCGGCACCGTGGTCGACTACCCGGCGGCCGAGCGGCTCGGCGTCCGGGGGCTGCGGGCACCGCGCACAGCCGCCCGGCTGACAGAGCTGGTCCGGCTGTGGGAGGCGGGCGGACTGCGGCTGGAGGTCGCCGAGGCCCTGCCGCTGGGGAGGGTCGCCGAGGCCCACCGGCTGGTCGGCGGCGGGCACGTCCGGGGCAAGGTGGTGCTGACCGCCTGAGCGGACCGGGGCCGTCCGGGCCGATTGTGTGTTTCGGCCGCTGACCAGGTAATGTTCTCCACGTCAGCAGGCGCCGCTAGCTCAGTTGGTTAGAGCAGCTGACTCTTAATCAGCGGGTCCGGGGTTCGAGTCCCTGGCGGCGCACAGACAGCCGGAAGGCCCTTCGCGAGAGCGGGGGGCCTTCCGGCGTTTCGCCGTACTCCCCCGGCGGCCGCGCGTGGCGCCCGCGAGCGGTGGCAGGAAAGGTGGGAAGCAGGTCATTGCTGCCACCCCGGCCCGCTGGGAGGCTGGCCGCATGAGAGCGCGCAGCGTGCTGGTCCTCCTCTACGAGGGCGTGCAGAGCCTGGACGTGACCGGCCCCGTGGAGGTGTTCACGGGGGCGGGCCGCGCCTCCGGGCGGCCGGACGCCTACCGGGTGGTCACCGCCTCGCCGGGCGGGGAGCCGGTGCGCAGCTCCAGCGGGTTGCGGCTGCTGCCGGACGCGGACCTGGCCGAGGTCGGGCCGGTGCACACCCTGCTGGTGCCCGGCGGCGTGATCCCCGGCACGGAGCGCACCGAGCGTCCGGACGGCGCGCTGGTCGAGCGGGTCCGGGAGCTGGCCGGGCGGGCCGAGCGGGTGGTGTCGGTGTGCACCGGCGCCTTCCTGCTCGCCGAGGCCGGGCTGCTGGCCGGGCGCCGGGCGACCACGCACTGGGCGTACTGCGAGGAGCTGGCCCGGCGGTTCCCGGAGGTCGAGGTGGACCCCGATCCGATCCACGTCCGGGACGGCCGCATCGCCACCTCCGCCGGGGTCACCGCCGGGATCGACCTGGCGCTGGCCCTGGTCGAGGAGGACCTCGGGCGGGAGACCGCCCTGCTGATCGCCCGTCACCTGGTGGTCTTCCTGCGCCGGCCGGGCAACCAGGCCCAGTTCAGCACCCAGCTGGCCGCCCAGGTGGCCGCCCGGCCGCCGCTGCGCGAGCTGCAGCGGTGGATCGCCGAGCACCCGGAGGCCGACCTGTCGGTCGAGGCGTTGGCCCGCCGCTCGGCGCTGTCCCCGCGGCACTTCGCCCGCGCCTTCGCCGCCGAGGTCGGGGTCACCCCTGGCCGGTACGTGGACGGGGTCCGGCTGGAGGCCGCCCGGCGGCTGCTGGAGGACACCGACGACGGCATCGAGGAGATCGCGCGCTCCTGCGGCTACGGCACCCCGGAGGCGATGCGGCGCGCCTTCGTCCGGGCCCTGGCCGCCCCGCCCGCCGAGTACCGCCGCCGCTTCCACCCGAGTCACGACGGAGGACACTGATGCGCGTCGCCATCCTGCTGTACGACGACTTCACCGCCCTGGACGCGGTCGGCCCCTACGAGGTGCTGTCCCGGATCCCCGGCGCCGAGGTGGTGTTCACCGCCGCCCGGCGCGGGCCGGTGCGCACCGACATGAGGAGCCTCGCGCTCACCGCGGACGCCGCGCTGGATGAGGTGGACGCCGCCGACGTGCTGCTGGTGCCCGGCGGGCCCGGGACGGAGGCCCGGCTGACGGACCCGGCGGTGCTGGAGTGGGTACGCGCGGTGGACGCCACCACCACCTGGACCACCTCCGTCTGCTCCGGCTCGCTGGTCCTGGCCGCCGCCGGGCTGCTCGCGGGACGCCGGGCCACCTCGCACTGGTGCTGCCTGGACCGGCTCCCGACGTTCGGGGCGGAGCCCACGGGGACGGAGCGGATCGTGGTCGACGGGAAGTACGCGACCGCGGCCGGCGTCTCGGCCGGGATCGACCTCGCGCTCTCGCTCACCGGCCGACTGGCCGGGGACGCGGCCGCGGAGGCGATCCAGCTGGTCATCGAGTACGACCCGCAACCGCCGTACTCGATGGGTTCGACGGCCACGGCCCCGCCCGAGCTGGTCGCCGAACTGCTGTCGAACCGGCTGCTGCTGCGCTGACGCGCACCCGCGGGGCCGGGCCCGGTCAGCGGCCGGGCCGGCCTCCGCGCACCGGCGGGAAGCCGTGGCGGCGGGCGGCGGTGACCACCGCGAGGGCGGGGAGCAGCAGGGCGAGGACCGTCCAGGGCAGGGCGCGGGTGCCGAGGGCGCTCAGGACGAGGCCGCCGAGCACCCCGCCGCCCGCCATCGCGAGGTTCCACAGGGTCACCAGCACGGCCTGGGCGGCGTCCGCCCGCTCCCCGCCGGCGTCGCCGAGGGCGGTCTGCAGCAGGGTCGGGGCGCCGCCCCAGCCGAGGCCCCAGAGCAGCGCCGCGAGGTACACCAGCGGCGCGTTGCCGGACGACACCGCGAGGATGCCCGCCGTCAGCGCGACCAGCAGCGCGCCGCCGATCGTCAACTGCCGCAGCCGACGGTGGATGTGGGCTCCGGTGAGCCAGATGCTCGCCATCGACGCCAGGCCGAAGACCAGCAGCACGCCGCCGGTGGCGCCGCCGAGGCCGGCCCGGTCGAGCAGGGGCGCGATGTAGGTGAACAGGACGGTGTGCGCGAGCACGTAGAGGACGGTCGCGGTGAGCACCGGCCGTACGCCGGGCACGGTGAGCGCGTGCCGGACCGGGACCCGCTCGCCCCGCGGCTGCCCGGGCTGCTCGGGCAGCGTCGCCGTGATCCAGCCGACCACGCCGACCGCCAGGGCCGTCATGGCCAGGAAGGGCACCCACCAGGCGAGCATCCGGCCGAGGAAGCTGCCGATCGGCACCCCGAGCGCCAGCGCCACCGGGACGCCGGCCATCGCGACGGCCATCGCCCGGCCCTGCTGCTCGACCGGCACCAGCCGACGGGCGTACCCGGCCAGCAGTGCCCAGGCGAGGCCGGCCGCGACGCCCGCGAGGAAGCGGGCGGCCAGGGTGAGCGGGTAGTCGCCGGAGACCGCGGTCACCGTGTTGGCGAGGGCGAAGCCGCCCATCGCGGTGAGCAGCAGCCGCTTGCGGCCCGCGCCGGCGGTGGCCGCGGTGAGCGGGATCGCGGTGACGGCGGAGCCGATCGCGTAGACGGTGACGGTCTGCCCGGCCGCCGACTCGCTGACGCCGAGGGACTCGCCCATGCCGGGCAGCACCCCGGCGGGCAGGTTCTCGGTGAGCGCGGTGACGAAGACGGCGGTGGCCAGGGCGAGCAGGGAGGGGAGCGGGAAGGGCCGGTGGGGTGCCGGGGTGCGGAGTCGTGTGGTCGCCATGGGGACCATGCTTGGACCTCACACGGGTGTCAGGTTCAAGCACGGTCCCGGGGCGTCCGGTCAGCGGCCGAAGTAGCCGTCGAAGTTCCTGGAGAACTCCTGGCCGCCGAACCGGTCCCAGTTGATCGACCAGGTCATCAGCCCCCGCAGGTTCGGCTGGGCTCCCGAACGCGGCACGTACGCCCCGCAGTTGGTCAGCTTGGTGAGGCAGTCCAGCGCCTTGTCCACCTCGGCGGGGGCGACGTAGCCGTTGCCCGCGTTGGTGGTGGCCGGCATGCCGATGGCGACCTTCGAGGCGGGCAGCGGCGGGAACACGTTGTTCGTGTTGCCCGCCACCGGGAAGCCCTTGAGCAGCAGGTCGGTCATCGCGACGTGGAAGTCGGCGCCGCCCATCGCGTGGTACTGGTTGTCCAGGCCCAGGACGGAGCCCGAGTTGTAGTCCTGGACGTGCAGCAGGGTGAGGTCGTCGCGCAGCGCGTGGATGACCGGCAGGTACGCCCCGGCGCGCGGGTCCTGGCCGCCCCAGGGGCCGGATCCGTAGTACTGGTAGCCGAGTTGGACGAAGAAGGTCTCCGGCGCCATGGTCAGCACGAAGCCCGGGCCATACTTGGCCTTGAGGGTCTTCAGCGCGGAGATCAGGTTGACGACGACCGGGCTGGTCGGGTTCTTGAAGTCGGTGTCGCCGGCGTTCAGGGACAGCGAGTGGCCTTCGAAGTCGATGTCCAGGCCGTCCAGGCCCCACGTGTCGATGATCGCCGAGACCGAGCTGACGAAGGCGTCCCGGGCGGCGGTGGTGGTCAGTTGGACCTGGCCGTTCTGGCCGCCGATCGAGATCAGCACCTTCTTGCCCCGGGCGCGCTTGGCCGCGACGGCCGCCTTGAAGTCGGCGTCGGACTCGACCGTCGGGCACTCGGTGACCGGACAGCGGTTGAAGCGGATGTCGCCGGAGGTGACGGAGGTGGGCTCGCCGAAGGAGAGGTCGATGAAGTCCCAGGAGTCGGGGACGTCGGCCATCCGGGTGTAGCCGGCGCCGTTCGCGAAGCTCGCGTGCAGGTAGCCGACCAGGGCGTGACTGCCGGCGGGCGGGCTGGTCGGGGTCCCGGTGGGGCTCGCGGTCGGGGAGGCGGTGGCGGTCGGGGAGGCGGTGGCGGTCGGGGAGGCGGTGGCGGTCGGCGTCGGCGTGGGCGTGGGGCTGGGGGCGCCCGGGCCGTCCAGCGAGACGTCGTCCGCGTAGTAGGTGCCCTGGCCGTACCAGCCGTGGGTGTAGACCGTGGCGCTGGTCTGGGTGGCGCCGGTGGTGAAGCTGAGGCTGAGCTTCTGGTACGAGCCGCCGGTGCCGGGCGTCCAGGTGCTGGGGCCGCCGCCGTCGACGCCCAGGTAGACGTACGAACCCTGGACCCAGGCGCTGAGCGTGTAGGTGGTGCCGGGGGCGACGGCCACGGTCTGGGCGCACTGGGCGGTGTCGCTCGCCGTGGCGGCGCCGGCCAGCGCGCGGCTGCCGGAGTGCGCCGGGGCGGTGACGACGCTGCCGGTGCCGCCGGTGCAGCTCCAGGGTCCGAGCGAGCCGGACTCGAAGCCGCCGTTGACCAGGAACTCGCCCGCCGAGGCGGAGGGGGCGAGGCCCAGGGTGACGCCGACCAGGGTGGCGGCGGCGACGGCGGAGGCGGTGCCGGCGGCGAGGCCGTTTCTGAGGTTTCTGCGCATGCGGGGGCTCCTGCGACGGCGCGGTCGTGGGGGACGTCCGAGGGCACGCCGGAGCACGGGCCAGTGGGGGTGAACGGCCCGGCCTGGCACCCTGGTTGGACTAGACCACTGAAGTGGATCCGGTCGCGCGGTGTCAATGGTCCAGACCGCTCCGGGTGGCGCCGCCCCGAGCCTCCGGGTTGCCGGGTGTGACACCCCGTCGAAGGATGGAGGGGTGACCCCGCCCGGCTACCTCCGCCACCCCCACCTGCACGGCGGCCTGCTCACCTTCACCGCCGAGGACGACGTCTGGATCGCCCCGCTGGACGACGGCGGCTCCGTCACCGGCCGGGCCTGGCGGGTCAGCTGCGACCGCACCCGGGTCAGCCACCCCCGGTTCTCCCCCGACGGCACCACCCTCGCCTGGACCAGCTGGCTGAGCCTCACCCCCGAGGTCTGGACCGCCCCGGTCGACGGCGGAGAGGCGAGCCGGCTCAGCTTCTGGGGCAGCCAGGACACCCGGGTGCGCGGCTGGCTGCCGGACGGCGAGGTGCTGGCCGTCACCTCCTTCCACGAGCCCTTCGGCCACTACACCTGGGCGCACGCCCTGCCGCCGGACGGCTCCCCCGGCCGCCGGATGCCCTGGGGCCCGGTCGGCGACGCCCAGATGAGCCGCGAGCGCACCGTGCTGCTCACCGGCTCCGCCCCGCACGAGCCGGCCGCCTGGAAGCGCTACCGGGGCGGCGCCGTCGGCCGGCTCTGGGTGGACGGCGAGCGGATCCTGCCCGACCACACCGGGCACCTCGCCTCCCCGATGCCGGTCGCCGGCCGGATCGCCTTCCTCTCGGACCACGAGGGCATCGGCAACCTCTACTCCTGCCGACCGGACGGCACCGACCTGCGCCGGCACACCGACCACGCCTCCTACTACGCCCGCGAGGCCGCCACCGACGGCACCCGGATCGTCTACCAGCACGCCGGTGACCTCTGGCTGCTGGACGGCCTGGACGCCCCCGCCCCGCGCCGGCTGCACGTCCCGCTCGGCGGCGCCCGGGCCGGCCGCCGCCCGTACCAGGTCGGCGCCTCGACCCAGGTCAAGGACCTCGCCTGCGACCGGACCGGCCGGGCCGGGGTGATCACCGTGCGCGGCAGCCAGTACTGGCTCACCCACAAGGACGGCCCGGCCCGCGCGCTCGCCGACACCCCGGGGGTGCGGACCCGGCTGCCGGTGATGCTCGGGCACACCGGCGAGGCGGCCTGGATCACCGACGCGCAGGGCGCCGACGCGATCGAGGTGATGCCGCTGCCCGGGCACGAGGGCGGGGAGAAGCACCGCCACCGGGTACTCGCCGTCGGTCGGCTCGGCCGTGTCCTGGAACTCACCGCCTCCCCCGACGGCAGCCGCCTGGCCGCCGTCTCCTCGGACGGGCGGCTGCTGCTGGTCTCCGCGGCCGACGGCGAGGTGCGCGAGCTGGCCGCCTCCGAGTACGGGCCGGTCTCCAGCGCCCGGTTCTCCCCCGACTCGCACTGGATCGCCTGGTCCCAGCCGGTCGCCGGGCGCTCGCTGCGCCGGATCCGGCTCACCCGCACCGAGGAGCCGGCGGCGATCACCGAGGTGACCGACGGCCGCTTCGAGGACGAGCAGCCGGTGTTCACCCGGGACGGCCGCTACCTGGCCTTCCTGTCCTGGCGCGGCTTCGACCCCGTCCACGACGTGCACACCGGCGACCTCTCCTTCCCGGTCGGCTGCCGCCCGTACCTCGTCCCGCTCACCGCCGACACGCCCTCGCCCTTCGCCGCCCCGGTCGAGGACGGCGCCCCGCGCGGGGACGGCGGCGGCGACGGCACCGTCCGGGTCGACCCGGAGGGCATCGGCGAGCGGCTGCTGCAGTTCCCGGTGATCGCCTCCAAGTACTCGGCCACCGACGCGGTGCGCGGCGGCCTGGTCTGGCTGCGCTGGCCGATCTCCGGCACCCTCGGGCAGACCTTCGCCAGCCCGGAGGACACCTCGGGCCGCCCCTCGCTGGAACACTTCGACCTGGCCCGGGGCACCCGCAGCACGCTGGTGGACAAGCTGGACGGCTACGCGGTCTCCGGGGACGGCGGCTCGATCGCCGTCTACTCGGCCGGGACGCTCCGGGTCCTCCCGGTCTCCGCCCCCTCCGCCGGCACCAGCGTGGACCTGCGCCGGATCACCCACACCGTGCACCCGGCCGCCGAGTGGCGCCAGGCCTACCACGAGGCGGCCCGGATCGTCCGGGACCAGTTCTGGGACGAGCGGATGTCCGGCCTGGACTGGCCCGCCCTGGTCGCGCAGTACGAACCGCTGCTGGACCGGATCTGCTCCCCCGACGACTTCGCCGACCTGCTGCGCGAGCTCCTCGGCGAGCTGGGCACCTCGCACGCCTACGTCACCCCGTCCCGGCGCGCCGAGGGGCCCTCGCTCGGCCAGCAACCGCTCGGTCTGCTCGGCGCCACCGCCCACCGCTCCCCCGACGGACGTTGGCTGGTCGACCGGGTGCTGCCCGGCGAGTCCTCCGACCCGCGCGCCCGCGCCCCGCTGGCCGCCCAGGGCGTGCGGAACGGCGACGAGCTGCTCGAGGTCGGCGGCCGCCCGGTGGACCCGGTGCGCGGACCGCTGCCGCACTTGGCCGGCACCGGCGGCACCACCGTGGAACTGACCCTGCGCAGCGGCCCGGACGGCCCGGACCGGCGGATCGCGGTCACCCCGCTGACCGACGAGCGGCCCATCCGCTACCAGGACTGGGTGACCAAACGCCGCTCACTGGTACGGGAGTTCAGCGACGGCCGGTGCGGCTACCTGCACATCCCGGACCTCGGCGGCTCCGGCTGGGCGCAGTTCAACCGGGATCTGCGGCGCGAGCTGGACAAGCCCGCGCTGGTGCTGGACGTCCGCGGCAACGCCGGCGGCAACGTCTCCGAGCTGGTGCTGGAGAAGCTCACCCGGCACGTCCTGGCCTGGGACTTCACCCGGGACCGCCAGCCGGTCCGCTGGCCGCGGCACGCGCTGCGCGGCCCGCTGGTGGCACTCGCCGACGAGGCGACCAGCTCGGACGGGGACGTGATCATCGCGGCGATCAAGCTGCTCGGGCTCGGCCCGGTGATCGGCAACCGCACCTGGGGCGGAGTGGTCGGGATGACCGGGCGGCACACCCTCGGCGACGGCACCCAGATCTCGGTGCCGAAGAACGCCTCCTGGTTCACCGGCGGGCTCGGCTGGTCCGTGGAGAACCGCGGCGTCGAACCCGACGTGCACGTGCTGCGCACCCCGCGGGACTGGGCCCGGGGGCGCCACCCGGAGCTGGTCACCGCCGTCCAGCTGGCCCTGGAGCTGCTGGAGGACGCGCCCGCCGCGGCACCCCCGCCCGAGTCCACGCCCCGGCCGGACCTGCGGCGCCCGCCGCTGCCGCCGCGGGCGCGCTGACCCGGCGGGCACGCCGCGGCCGCGGCGGGATCCGTCCCGTCACGGCCGCGGGGGACTCAGTCCCAGGGGTCGCCCTCGGCGGTCATGTTCTCGGCGGCCAGCCGGTCGGCCTCCTCCTGGGAGAGCCGCTCCCGGGCGAGCCGGTCCTGGGCCTCGCGGGTCCGCTCGACGTCGTCGCCGAACGCGTCGGCGGCCTCGTCGTGGGCGAGCGCGGCCCGCTGCGCGGTGTCGTCCCGGGCGGCCTCGTGCGGCGCCCTGTGGAACAACCTGTCGAAGATGCCCATGACTCCTCCTCCTGCGGACGGAATGACGGAATACCGGGCTGCCCCCACTCTCACACCGGGGGCCCGGGGCCGCACGTTGAGCCTTTGGTCCCGGCGGAACGCGTCGAAGGGCCGTAGTCGGGGGCCCGGAGCGGGCGGAGGGTGGCGGTGTGAGGAACCCGATCGAGGAACTGCACGACGGACCGCGCCGACGGGTCGGCCCGCTGGCCGCGCTGGACGGACGGCTGCCCGGCGCCCACGACCTGCTGCTGATGCAGTGCCCCGGCTCGCTGCGGCCGCTCGCGGGCGGCGCGCTGCCGGACTGGGCGCGCGCGGTGCTGCGGGCGCACCCGTGGGTGCCGGTCGGCCGGGCGCCCGCCGTGGTCGGCCACCCGACGGACCTGCCGCACCCGCAGCGCTGCACCCGGGACCCGGAGGCGGCGCCCGAGCTGTGGTTCCCGGTGATCGTGCGCGGCCCGCGCCCCGGGCAGCGGCTGGACGCGCTGGCTCCCTGGGCCGCGGTGGCCCGGACGCTGCGGCCCGAACAGCTGGCCGGGCGGCGCGGGCGGCTGGCCGCCGAACGGCTCACCGGGATCCCGGCGCTGGCCCTGCTGCCGGAGGCCGGCCGGCTGGTGGCGGACCACCGGCTGGCCTGGGGCCCGGTCGGCGCGGTCGGCTACGAGCTGGCGAGCGGGGTGCCGGTGACCGGGCCGCTGAGCCCGCTGCGGCTGGTGCTGCGCGCCCCGCAGCCGGTCAGCCGGCGCGACGCCCTGCAGCTGCGGCGGGCGCTGAGCAAGCTGCCGGTGCCGGTCCGGGCCGAGCTTGAGACCCGGCACGGCTCGGTGCTGCTGGCCGAGTACGCGGCCGGGCAGCACCCCTTCACCCTGCTGACGCCGTACGGGCCCCGGGAGGTCCACGATCCGTGGTTCCCCCGGGGCCCGTACGCGTGACGTCGGCAGCGTGACATCGGCCGTGCGCGTCGGCCGTGGGCGTCGGCCGTGGGGTGTCGGCCGTGGGCTCAGCCGCTGACGCTGGGCGCGCCCGTCTCCAGGTGGCCGGTGAACCGCTGCGACCAGCTGCCGTCGGTGTTCACCGTCACGGTGAAGTCGTACCAGCCGTTGGTGCGGGCGACCGCGTTGAAGTAGTCGCTGACGCTGCCGCCGGCCGGGACGGTGTACGTCCAGGGGCCGTCGGTGCGGTAGTTGGTGCTGGTGATGGTGAAGGTCACCGGCGAGGTGCCCTGGTTGGCGAGCTGGAAGTGGACCGCGAGCTTGCCGGTGTCCGGGGCCGGCGCGTAGGAGGAGGTGACGGCGACGTTCTTGCCCGGCTGGGTGAGGTCGCCGGTGAAGCGCCGCAGGAAGCGGTTCGGGCCGACCACGGTCAGGTCGTACTTGCCGTTGCCGAAACCGTTGGTGCCGCAGTTGAAGAAGTCGGTGACGGGGCTGCCGGAGTCCACGGTGTACTGCCAGGGGCCGCCGCTGCGGTAGGCGTTGGCGTACGCGGCGAAGTGCGAGGCCCGGGCGGCGCCGTCGTTGGACATCTTCACCCAGACGTGCATGACGCCGCTCGCGTTGCTGTCCCAGTGGTCCAGGTTGGCGTTCGGCTGGTACGGCAGGGCGCGTGCCGGGCGGGTGCCGGCCTCCTGCGCGGGCAGCGCGTTGTTGCTCGGCGAGGGGTTGGGCAGCGGGCCGCAGGTGGCCAGACCGATGGTCTGCGAGGTGTCGGGCAGGGCGGGCATGCCGTACACCGGGTTGGCGAAGTCGAAGACCGAGGTGAGGTCGCCGCAGACCTGCCGGCGCCAGGCGCTGATGTTGACGCAGGTGGCGGGCCGGCCGAGGGCGGCCGTCCACACCTCCAGGAAACGCAGCACCGAGGTGTGGTCGAAGGTCTCGGAGTTGACCCAGCCGCCGCGGGTCCACGGGGAGACGGCGATCAGCGGGACGCGGAAGCCGAGGCCGATGTTGGTGGAGTTGTAGAACTCGTCGGCGGTGCCGCTCGGCGCGGCCGGCGGCGGGACGTGGTCGAAGAAGCCGTCGTTCTCGTCGTAGTTGAGCAGCAGCACGGTGGAGTTGAACACGGCGGGGTCCGCGTTCAGGGCGTCCATCACCAGGTGGACGAAGTGCGCGCCGTCCTCGGGCGTGGCGTAGGGGTGCTCGGAGGACTGCTGGTCGGCGACGATCCAGGAGACCTGCGGGAGGGTGCCGGCGAGCACGTCGCCCCTGATGGCGAGCGCGATGTCGTCCGGGGTCCGGCCGGTGACCTTGGGGACGGAGCCCATGCCCTTGACGGCGAGCGGACTGCCGGCCGGGGCGCCGGAGAACTGGTTGAAGTAGGCGAGGGCGTTGTCGCCGAAGTTGTCGCTCGCGTTCTGGTAGACCTTCCAGCTGACGCCGGCGTTCTCCAGTGCCTCGGCGTAGGTCTGCCAGTGCAGCCCCTTCTCGTCCCCGCCGTCGTAGGCCGCGCCGCCCGCGGTGCCGGCCGGGTCGATCCAGCCGGACCAGTGGTAGGTGCGGTTGGGGCCGGTCGCGCTCAGGACGGAGCAGTGGTACGCGTCGCAGATGGTCCAGTTGTCGGCGAGCGCGTAGTGGAACGGGATGTCGCCGCGCTGCAGGTGGCCGAGGGTGCGCACGGTGCCCTTGGCGGACACCCAGGAGTCCATCTTGCCGCCGTTCCAGGCCTTGTGCTGGTCGGACCAGGCGTGCGAGAGGTCGCCGTTGCACTGGGCCAGGGTCTCCGGGTTGCCACTGGCACCGGAGGGGTTGAAGGCCCACGGGTACTGGCGGGAGAACAGGCCGTTCGGCTGGTTGAAGACGCTGTAGCCGCCGGAGAGCTGGATGGTGGCCTTGTCGCCGAAGCCCCGGACGCCCCTGAGGGTGCCGAAGTAGTGGTCGAAGCTGCGGTTCTCCTGCATCAGGATGACCACGTGCTGGACGTCCTTGATGGTGCCGGTGGTGCTCGGCGTCGCGGCCGCCGCCGGGTTGGCGCCGGCGACCGCGGATCCGCCGGTCACCGCCGCCCCGGCCGCGGCACCCGCGGAGAGCGCCATGAACTTCCTGCGATTCAGCTCAGCCATCGTGACCGACCCGTCCTTTTCCCGAGGTGTACATACACGTCGCGCCTCCGCCCCCGAACGGCGAGCATCTTGGCGCAGACGGGACGGTCAGGACAGGGGTCCGGTCAAGCTTTGTCGGACTGTTCACCGCCGCATCGCCGAGCGACCGAGCGGTGAACGAGTTGTTCAGACATCCTTCACGTCGATCCCCAGCGCCTGAGCGAACTGCGGTGCGAGCTCCAGCAGTTGGGTGGAACTGATCACCGCGCCGCGCAGCCCCTGGTGGCCGTCGGCCAGCCCGAGCCGGACGGCGCCGCGCAGATCGGTCGTGCTCAGCGTCGCGCCGCGCAGCCGGACCTCCTCCAGCGTCGAGCCGGGGAAGGACACCCCGGTCAGCTTGGCCTCGCCGAAGTCCACGTCGCGCAGCAGGCAGTCCTCGAAGACGACGTCCCGCAGCACGGCCGCCCGCAGGTTGACCGCCTCCAGCTTGCAGCCGCGGAACACCACCCGGCGCAGCGCCGAGCCGTACGCGGCGACCCCGGCCAGCACCCCGCCGACGAAGGCGCTGTCCTGCCACTCGGAGTCGCTGAGGTCGCAGGCCACCCAGCGGCCGGCCTGCACCCAGACCTCGTTGAACCGGGCCTGGCGCAGCTTGACCCCGCTGAGCGCGACCCCGCTGAACGCGCACTCCAGGAAGGCCGCCCCGGCCCCCGACTCGTCGGTGTGCTCGCCGCCCTCGAAGAGGACGGTGTCGTACCGCTCGTCACTGCGCAGCGGCCCGGTGTGCGGGCGCAGCAGCTCGGCGTACGGCAGGTCGTCGAGGCGGTCGGGGACGGAGCGGGACATGGCGGCACCTCGCGGTCGGGGGCGAACGGATCTCGCCCGCATGCTCGCACGCGGCACCGACAACGCCCCGGAGCGACGACCCGCCGGAGCGACGGCGCCCGGCACCGGCCGCCGGGGGCGGTCGGTGCCGGGCGCGTCGGGGCCGCTCAGAGCCGCTGAGGGCCGTTCGGGGTCACCCCGGGGTGGCCGGGGGTGTCAGCCGCGCGCCCAGAGGGAGTTGACGCGGCTGCGCTCGGTGCTGTTCGGGTAGGGGTTGGTGCAGGAGGTGCCCGGGCCGCCCCCGGACATCAGCTCGCTGCACGGGCCGGAGTAGTGGTCCGGCAGGCCGAGCACGTGCCCGGTCTCGTGCGCGGTCACCCGCACCGAGTTGTACTGCCGGTTCTGCTGGTAGTCGAGGAAGATGTAGCCGCGCCCGTGCCCGTCGGTGCTGGCGTACGAGCCGCGGCTGTCGTTGCCCTCGTAGTAGCGGAAGTCGGCGGCCGAGCCGGACCGCAGCTGGACGTTGCTGACCGAGCTGTTCCAGATCTGCGCGGCCTGCGATATCTGGTTGCGGAAGGACGGGGCCGAGCTGGCGTCGTAGGTGACCACGACGGTCGCCAGGCCCGGGTTGGCGGCCTGCTTGGCCTTCGCGGAGGCCATCACGGCCTGGAAGAACGCCTGGTTGTCCGCGGTCTCGGCGGCCGAACCGGCGTACGTCGAGGCGGTGTAGCCCTGCGCGGCCGGGGCCGCCGGGGCGGCCGTCGCGGCCGTGGCGGGCAGCACGGCGAGGCCGGCCGCGAGGGCGAGGCCGAGGGTGGCGGACAGCACGGAACGCTTCATGTGGGGGTCTCCGATTCCTGGGGTGCCGTGGCCGGTTGGGGATCGGCTCGGGGGGACACCTGGTCAACGGGTGATGTCCCAGAGCTTCGGGCAGCCCGGCGGGCGGGCGGATGATGTCAATCCGCGATAGCTCCGTGCAATACCCCCTCGCCGGCGCCCAATTGGGCGGGCTTTCCCTGGTCTTGACCCAACCGTGCCCCTGGCATTCCGTTCCGGTGGCGGCTAGGCTCCGAGGCGGGGAAGTACCCAGAGCGGCGGGCCGCCCGATTCCGGCCGGGCGGCCCGCCGTGCCCGAACTCCGTTGGCCGCAGGGTCAGTTCGCGGACGCGAGCCCGTTCGCCCAGAGGTAGTCGACCTCGCCGCGCTCGTTGGCGTCGGGGTAGGGGTTGGTGCAGGAGGGGCCGGGGCCGCCGCCGGACATCAGCTCGCTGCACGGGCCGGAGTAGTCGTCGGGCAGGCCGAGCACGTGCCCGGTCTCGTGGGTGGTGACGCGCACCGAGTCGTATTCCTGGTTCTGCTGGTAGTCGAGGAACACGTAGCCGTGGCCGTGCCCGTCGGTGCTGGCGTACGAGCCCTGGCTGTCACTGCCCTCGTAGTACGAGAAGTCGCCGGTGCCGCCGGTCTCCTGGAGCCGCACGTTGCGCACCGAGCCGTTCCAGATCCGTGCGGCGGTGGCTATCTGGCCGGTGAAGGAGGGCGCGTTGGCGGTGTCGTAGGTGACGGTGACGGTCCGCAGCCAGGGGTCGGCGGCCCGCTTGGCCTTGACCGAGGCCACCACCGCCCGGAAGAACGCCCGGTTGTGCGCGGCCTCCGCGGCATCCGCGGCCGAACCGGCGTGCGCCGCCGGGGTGTAGCCCTGGACGGCGGGGGCCACGGCTGCGGCCGGCGCGGCGGTGGCGGTGGTGGGCAGGGTCGCCAGGCCGGCCGCGAGGGCGAGGCCGAGGGCGGCGGACAGCACGGAACGCTTCATGTGGGGGCTCCGAGTTCGCGGTGCGCCGCCTCGCCGGAGCCGGTGGGGGCCGGATGCGGGAGCGGCGCACGGTGGGGGCCGCCCCGGCCGGCAGCCGGGGCGGGTGCTGCCCCGAGCTTCGACCCGCCCGGGCCCGTCGCGGATGATGTCAACCGGCGATAGCACCGTCGCATACCGGCGGGGCCCTTCGCGCGGCCGGGCCGACGGGCCTTGATTGACTGTCATGTCCTTGGCGAGATGGCTCGACGGCGTCTATGCTCCCGACGTGGAGCTCGACGTGAGACACCTCCGGGTGCTGTGCGCGATCGCCGACAGCGGCAGCCTCCGCAAGGCCGCGCTCCAGCTCGGCATGACCCAGCCCTCCCTCACGACCCAACTGCACCGCATCGAACGGTCCATCGGCGGCACCCTGTTCACCCGCGAACAGACCGGCAGCCGGCCCACCCCGCTCGGCCACTCGGTGCTCTCCCGGGCCCGGCCGGTGATCACCGAGATGGCCGCACTGGTCGCCGCCGCCCGCCAGGAGGCCCGCGACGCGAGCGGGCCCGGCCGGCAGCGCCGGCTGCGCATCGGCAGCGTCGGCAGCCGCGCGGTCGCGGCCTGGCTGCGCCGGGTGCACGAGCGGCTGCCGGACACCGACACCACCATCCACGTCGACGTCTCGGCCAGCGCGCTGCTGCGGATGGTCGCCGCCGACCAGCTGGACGTGGCCCTCGTGCACGAGAGCGAGGGCTTCCCGCTGCGCGTGCCGCCGGACGCCGAGCAGCGGGTGCTGATGGCCCGCGAGCCGCAGTACGTCGAGCTCGCCGCCGGACACCCGGCCGCCGCCCGTCCGGTGGTCCGGCTCGCCGACCTCGCCGAGGACACCTGGATGGTCGACCCGACCGCCGACCACGAGTACGCGGCGATGCGCCGGGTGTTCAGCGAGGCCGGCCTCAACCCCCGGGTGCTGCAGGTCCGGGACAACGCCACCGCGGCCGAGCTGGTCGCCTCCGGCGAGGCCGTCCGCCCCTGCCAGCCGACCTCGCCGCCGGGGCCCGGCACGGTCGTCCGCCCGGTGGACGGGGACCCGCTGGCCGTCCGGCTGCTGTTCACCTGGCGCCCGCGCGCGCTCAGCCCGCCCGCCCTGGACGCGCTGTTCGGCGAACTGCGCGCCGCCTACCTGGACCTGGCCAAGGTCAATCCGGCCTACCTGGACTGGCTGGGGCGGCACGAACCGGTGCTGCTGGGCCGGGCCTCCCCGGGGGTGTCCCGCACCTGATCTCCGGCAGTACGAGAGCGGCCGACCGGGATCGCTTCCCGGCTCCCCTCGGAGTGGAGCGACCCCTCCGCCGACCACGTGCGGGCCTCCCGACCTGGGAAGACGGGCAGGGCCCTGTTATCGTGCGCCGATGTCAACGATCAGACAGTTCCAAGTGACCTTCGACTGCGCGGATCCGGTGCGTCTCGCCGCCTTCTGGTGCGAGGTCCTGGGATACGTCGTGCCGACGGTCCCGGAGGGCTTTGCCACGTGGGAGGAGTGCTACCGCTCGCTGCCGCCCGAGGACGCGATCTACTTCGCGTGCACCGATCCCTCGGGCGTGGGCCCGCGCTTGCTCTTCCAGCGCGTTCCCGAAGGCAAGGTCGTCAAGAACCGGGTGCACCTCGACGTGCGGGCCGGCGCCGGGCTCGTGGGTGAGGAGCGCCTGGCCACACTCGAGGCCGAATGCGCACGGCTGATGGCGCTCGGCGCGAAGCACGTGCTGACGCAGCGCGCCGACGGCGTCAACGAGTCGTGCATCACGATGCAGGACATCGAGGGCAACGAGTTCTGCCTCGCCTGACTCTCCTCCGAGGCTGCGGGACGGGAGCCGTCCCCGGCCTCGGGGACCCTCGGGTCAGCCGGCATCGCCTGCCCCGCTGTTCCCCGAGGCCGGTCTCCCGTGGACCGTACCCGGGTAGCCGCCGTCCGCGATCGCCGTCGTGCCGCCGGGGGCGCTAGGAAGCGCGGTCCCGGCTCTCCCGGCCGTGGATCAGCACGCCCACCGCGATCATCAGCGCGCAGACCAGGCCCGCCGCCAGCACCCCGGAGCCGCCGAACGCGGTGCAGGCCAGCACCAGCGCGGCCCCGACCGGCGCCACCGCCTGGGCGGCCGCGCCGCGCTTGGTGTGCCGGGAGTGCAGGAACCAGACGGTGACCAGGTAGACCGCGGTGGGCACGGTGACCGTCGCGGTGGCGGCGGTCTCCGAGATCTCCGCCTTGTGCACGGCCGACTCCACGGCCACCTCCAGCCCGGCGCCGATCGCCGCCGCCGAGCCGAACACCAGGTAGTGCCCGTAACCCCAGGCGAAGGCCTGCCGGTTGGATCGCAGGTGCTCGTGGACCGACCGGGCGAAGTAGATCCACCAGGCGGCGAAGCAGATCAGCAGCCCGCCGATCGCCACCGGCACCAGCCGGCCCAGCTCCTCGTGCTCGTCCACCGCCGACTGCACCGCGACGGTCGCCGCCGCCACCGTCTCGCCGAGCACGATCAGGGTGAACAGCCCGTAGCGCTCGGAGATGTGGTGCGGGTGCCAGGAGGTCTGCATCCGCAGCTCGGCGATCACCGGCACGGCCAGCTCGCACAGCACGCCGACCGGGATGACGTACGGGCGGGCGCCGTGCGGCAGGAGCAGCAGCACCACCCAGCCGACCTGGCAGAGCGTGATCCCCACCGCGTACCGCACCGCCACCCGGCGCGCCTCGCCCTGCTCGCCGGCCGCCGCGCGCAGCCACTGGGTCACCATCGCGAGGCGCATCACCACGTACCCGGTGATCGCCAGTGCCAGGTCCTGGGTGGCGAACAGCCGGGGAACCCCGGCGGCGAGGATCAGCACGCCGGCGATCTGCACCAGGGTGGTGATCCGGTACGGCACGTCGTCGCAGTCGTACGCGGAGGCGAACCAGGTGAAGTTCATCCAGGCCCACCAGATCGCGAAGAAGGCCAGCACGTAACCGCGCAGCCCCTCGCCGTAGTGCCCGGCCGCCAGGGAGTGGGCGAGCTCCCGCCCGGCCTGGCCGACCGCGACCACGAAGCAGAGGTCGAAGAAGAGTTCCAGCGGGGTGGCGACCCGGTGCGGCTCGTCGCGGTCGCGCGGGACCATCCGACGCACCGGCGGCGGGTCGACGGGGTGCGCGCGGGATGCCGCGGCGGCGGGATCACTGGCCATCGGAGCTGCTCCGGGGTCGGGAGGGGCGGGTCGTCCCGCATCCTGGCAGCGCCCGGGGCCTCGCGCACGCACCGGCGCGGCCGCGTGCGCCGGGGCCGCGCGCCGGGCCGCGCGCCGGTCGGGCGGCCCGGAGCCCCGGGACCCGATGGCCCCGTATGTCCCTTTCTTCCTTGCCGTCAGCCCTAGTTGACGGATCGGTGCGCGAACCGGGTGACAGCACGACGGGTTTCCGGGCGCGCCCCGCGCGCTGCACGGCGGGGCGCCGGAGCGCCGCTAGATTCATCCCCGGTCGGAAGAGCGCGGGCCCTGCGGGGCCCCATGACACGGGCGGCCTGCGGGCAACGCGGAAGGTCAAGGCGGGTGGCGGGACAGCGGGGGCGGCAGAGCCGAACTTCCCGTGTCCGCGCCACCGGCCTCGTGATCACCGCGCTGCTCGCCAGCGCCTGCCGTGCGGCTCGCCTCGCCGTGTCCGCGGCGGCTACTTCTCCCAGCCGACCTTGGCGTAGTCCACGCCGGCCAGACCGAACGCGCCGTAGTTGGCCAGGCCCTTGCGCGCCGCCACCACGGTCGGCCGCTGGTAGAGCTCGAAGGTGTGGCCGAGCTCCCAGATCTTCGCGTCCGCCTGGTTGTAGAGCTTCGCGGCCTCCGCCGGCTCGAGCGTGCCGGCCGCCTTCTTCAGCAGCGCGTCGATCTCCGGCGTGCCGAGCTTCGAGAAGTTGCCGAAGACGTTGTCGCCCACCGGCAGGCGGAAGTTGGTCAGCGAGCTGGAGAGCGGGAACGAGTCGGTGTTCCGCCAGCTGGCGATCTCGAACTTGCCCGGGTTCACGTACTTGGTGAAGAAGTCGTTGGAGGGGACCTTGTCGAGGTCGACCTTCACCCCGGCCGCCAGCCACATCGCGGTGGCGGCGGTGGCCAGGTCCAACTGCGCCTGCGGGGTGGCGTCGTTGACGACCCAGTGCAGCTCCAGCGGCTTCCCGTCCTTGGTGCGCGGCTGGCCGGCGCCCGCCTCCTTCCACCCCGCCTCGTCGAGCAGCTTCTTGGCCGCGCCCAGGTCGAACTTCGCCCAGTCGCCGGAGTTGTCCTGGTAGCCCGTCTGGTTGGGCATGATGATGTGGTTGCCGAGGGGCTTGAACTCCACCGGGACGCCGTTGTTCGCGATCTTGATCAGCGCCGACCGGTCGAGCGCCCTCCCGAGCGCCTGGCGGACCTTCTGGTCCGCCAGCGCGCCGCCCTGGCCGAACGAGATGTGCACCTCGTCCCACGGGCTGGCGGTCCGGATCACGGCGTCCTTGGCGCCCTTGAGCTGCCCGTACGCGGCCGCGGTGCCGGCCGTGGCGAAGTCGATCTCGTTGTTGAGGAACGCCTGCGTGGTGGCCGACTGGGACATCACCCGGAAGGTGATCCGGTCGGCCTTGGGCTTCGTCCCCCACCAGGCCGGGTCCGGGACCAGTGACAGGGTCTGCGCGGTCTTGTCCGCCGTCCCGATCTTGAACGGGCCGGCGGTGATCGGGATCTTCTCCACCCAGCCCTGGTTGAAGTCGTCCGCGGTCCCGATGCCCGCCGCCGGGATCAGCGGGCGGAACAGGTTCTGCCAGTCGGCGTACGGCTCGGAGAAGGTCACCTTGACCTCGGTCGGGTCCGCCCCCTGCTCGACGGCGGAGATCAGCTCGTAGCCGGCGGAGTCGGCGATGTTGTAGCCGTCCTTCTTGCCGTTGCCGGCCTCCCAGTCCGCCTTGAAGTCCAGGTAGCTCAGCGGCTTGCCGTCCGACCACTTCGCCTTGGGGTTGAGCTTGTAGGTGATCACCTGCGGGGAGGTGGAGGTGACCTTGGCCTCCTGCAGGTAGTCGGTGACCGGCTGGAAGTTGCCGGAGGCGTCGGTGGTGAAGAGGTCCGGCTCCAGCGTGCGCATGATCTCGACGGCGTCGCCGTACCGGCCGTCCACCTGGAACGGGTTCCACTGGGTGATCCACTGGTACAGCGGGAAGCGCACCTCGCCGCCGTCCTTGACCTGGTCCAGCGGCTTGGCGTTGATGTCCTGGGAGTCCTGTCTCGGCGGCTCGCTCTTGGCCGCGGCGTCGCCCGAACCGCCCCCGCCCGAGGTGCACGCGGTGACCGCCAGCGCGACGGCGACGGCGAGGGCGGTGGCCCGGCCGAGGCGGCGGGCCGTGGTGGAAGCGTCCATGGGGGTCCCCCTGGTGGATTCTGCGGAACGGGAGTTGCGGCGCGACAGGCATGACTCGGCTTGAGCGTGGGCACTCAATCCGGCATCGAGCCAGAGGAACGTAACAGCGGATCAGATCCGCCACCAGGGGGAGGAACGCACGCCTGATCCAAACGTCACCTGCGGCAACGCTGCCGCAACACGCCCGCCGTCCCCGGGTGCTTCACTCTGACCTGCGCTTTCCCAACTCCCCTGCCACCTCGACCGACTGACGCCCGAGCCGGGCCCCGACCGAAGGCCACCACCCCGATGCCCACCAGACGCGTCGGCCCCACCCCCACCCCGGGCGGCCGTTGATGCTCCGCTACCTCACCAAGCGGCTGAGCTACTACGCGGCGCTGCTGATCGCCGCCGTGTTCCTGGCGTACGCGATATCCGCGACCGCCCTGCAGCCGCGCACCTACTTCGACGCCAAGGTCCCGCGGCCCTCCGTCGAATCGGTCGAGCACCAGCTCACCGCGCTCAACCTGAACGACCACACCCCGGTCGTCGAGCGCTTCGGCCACTGGGCCGGCGGCCTGCTGCACGGCGACCTCGGCCGGACCATCCACGGCACCCCGGTCTCCGACGACTTCGGCCGCCGGGTCTGGGTCTCACTGCGACTGCTGCTGCTCGGCAGCCTGCTCGGCATCGTCCTCGGCGTCGCCGCCGGGGCGTGGAGCGCCGTCCGCCAGTACCGGATCTCCGACCGGCTGCTGACCGTGCTGTCCTTCGTGCTGCTCTCCACGCCGGTCTTCCTCGTCGCGCTGTTCCTCAAGAACGGCGCCATCGCCGCCAAGGACGCGGCCGGCCACGAGGTCGTCCCGTTCACCGGCTACGAGACCCCCGGGCTGGCCGGCGGCCTCGGCACCCACCTGGCCGACTGGGCGCTGCACCTGCTGCTGCCCACCATCTCGCTCGCCCTCGGCGGCCTCGCCACCTACAGCCGCTACCAGCGCGGCACCATGCTCGACGTGCTCGGCTCCGACTACCTGCGCACCGCCGAGGCCAAGGGCCTCACCCGCGGACAGGCACTGCTGCGGCACGGGCTGCGGACCGCCGTGATCCCGATGTCGACCATGTTCGCCTACAGCTTCCTGGGCATCTTCACCGGCGCGATCTTCACCGAGACGATCTTCGGCTGGCACGGCATGGGCGAGTGGCTGATCCAGTCGATCAACGAACAGGACGTCAACTCGGTCGTGGCGATCAACCTGTTCACCGCCGTCGTGGTGCTCGCCTCCGGCTTCCTCGCCGACACCCTGCACGCCGCCCTCGACCCGCGCGTGCGGTCCTGACCGGAGGAGACCCGAGATGACCACCCTCTCCGCCGAGCCGGCCGAGCCGACCGGGCCGGCCGAACCCGTCACCCCCGTCGCCCCCGCCGTGCCCGGCACTCCCGGCCCGTCCCGGGCCACCGGCCGCGGACGGCTCGTCCTCGCCCGGCTGCTCGCCGCCCGCGGCGCCGTCGCCGGGGCCGTCGTCGTCCTGCTGCTGTTCGCGCTCGCCTTCGGCGGGCCGTACCTCACGCCCTGGCACTACGCCACGCCCGACTTCTCCGCCCTGCACCAACCCCCGTCCGCCGACCACTGGTTCGGCACGAACGGGGTCGGTCAGGACGTGTTCGCGCAGACCGTCCGCGGACTGCAGAAGTCGCTGGTCATCGGCCTGCTGGTGGCGCTGTTCTCCACCGTGCTGGCCTCCGTGGTCGGCGCCTGCGCCGGCTACTTCGGCGGCTGGGCCGACCGGGCGCTGATGTTCCTGGTGGACCTGCTGCTGGTCTTCCCGTCCTTCCTGATCATCACCATCGTCTCCGCCCGGCTGAAGAGCGCCGGGTGGATCGCCTTCGTGCTGCTGCTCGCGCTGTTCAACTGGATGATCACCGCGCGGGTGGTCCGCTCGATGACGATCTCGCTGCGCGAGCGCGAATTCGTCCGCGCCGCGCGGTTCATGGGGGTGCGACCGCTGCGGATCATCAGCCGGCACATCCTGCCGAACGTCGCCTCCTTCCTCATCATCGACGCCACCATCGCGGTCGGCGGCGCCGTGATGAGCGAGACCGCGCTCTCCTACTTCGGCTTCGGGGTCAAGGCGCCGGACGTCTCGCTCGGCACCCTGCTCGCCGCCGGGACCAGCGAGGCCCCGGTGTTCCCCTGGCTGTTCTACTTCGCCGCCGGGCTGCTGGTGCTGTTCGTCCTCGCCGTCAACCTGGTCGGGGACGGGCTGCGCGACGCCCTCGACCCCACCTCCACGGCCGCGCCCCGCCGTTCGCGCCGCACCCTCGGTTCGCGCCGTACCCTCGCTTCGCGCCGCGACCGCCGTTCCGTCAGCAGCCTTTCCGACAGCAGCCGTTCCGTCAGCAGCAGCAGTTCCGACAGCCGTAGGAAGCGCCCGTGACCACCACCGTCGAAACCCCGCTGCTCACCGTCCGGGACCTGCGGGTCGACTTCGCCGGGCCGCACGGCCCGGTGCCCGCCGTCCGCGGGGTGGACCTCACCCTTCACCGCGGCGAGACCCTCGGCATCGTCGGCGAGTCCGGCTCCGGGAAGTCCGTCACCGCGCTGTCGGTGCTCGGGCTACTGCCCGGGACGGCACGGGTCAGCGGCTCGGTGCGGCTGGACGGGCGGGAGCTGGTCGGGCTGCCGGGCAAGGAGCTCGCGGCGATCCGCGGCCGCCGGGTCGCCATGGTCTTCCAGGACCCGCTCTCCGCCTTCACCCCGGTCTACCGGATCGGCGACCAGATCGCCGAAGCGGTCCGCGTCCACCAGCGGGTGGACAAGGCCACCGCGCGGCGCCGGGCCGCCGAACTCCTGGACCTGGTCGGCATCCCGGCGCCCGACCGGGCCCTGGACAGCTTCCCGCACGAGTTCTCCGGCGGCATGCGCCAGCGCGCGATGATCGCCATGGCCGTCGCCAACGAACCCGACATCCTGCTCGCCGACGAGCCCACCACCGCGCTCGACGTCACCATCCAGGCCCAGGTGCTGGACGTGCTGCGCACCGCCCGCCGGGAGACCGGCGCCGCGCTCGTCCTGGTCAGCCACGACCTCGGGGTGATCGCCGGGACGGCCGACCGGGTCGCGGTGATGTACGCGGGCCGGGTGGTCGAGACGGCCCGCGTGGACGAGCTGTTCGAGGCCCCGCACCACCCGTACTCGCTCGGCCTGATCGGAGCGCTGCCCCGGCTGGACGGGCGCGGCGGTCCGCTGGTGCCGATCCCCGGCGTCCCGGCCCCGATGGCCGAGCTGCCGCCGGGCTGCCCGTTCGCGGCGCGCTGCCCGCTGGTGCAGGAGCGCTGCTCGACGGCGGAGCCCGTCCTGGAACCCGCCGCCGAGGGTGCGGGTGACCACCTGTCCGCGTGCGTGCGGTCGGCGGAGCTCGCCGAGCGCCGGCCCGCACCCGCCGAGGTCTACCCGGTGCCCGAGCTGCCCCCGGCCTCCGTTGCCGGTGACCGCTCCGAGCTGGCACCGGTGCTGTCGGTGAACGGGCTGGGCAAAACGTTTCCGCTCCTCAAGGGCACCGTGTTCAAGCGCAAGGTCGGCGAGGTGTACGCGGTCGACGGCGTCGACCTGGACCTGCGGGAGGGCGAGACCCTCGGCCTGGTCGGCGAGTCCGGCTCCGGCAAGTCCACCACCCTGTTCGAACTGCTCCGGCTCGGCGCCCCGGAGACCGGCCGGATCGAAGTGCTCGGCCACGACACCGCGCGGCTCACCCGGGCCGAGGCCCACCGGCTCCGCGCCGAGCTGCAGATCGTCTTCCAGGACCCGATGGCCAGCCTCGACCCCCGGATGCCGATCGGCGACATCGTCGCGGAACCCCTGCTCGCCCAGCGTGCCCCCCGCGCGGAGATCGACCGGCGGGTGCCCGAGCTGCTGCGGCAGGTCGGCCTCGACCCGGACCACGCCGCCCGCTACCCGCACCAGTTCTCCGGCGGCCAGCGCCAGCGCGTCTCGATCGCCCGGGCACTCGCCGTCCGCCCCAAGCTCCTGGTGCTGGACGAGCCGGTCTCCGCGCTGGACGTCTCCATCCAGGCCGGGGTGCTCAACCTGCTGCAGGCGCTCAAGGCGGAGCTCGGGCTCTCCTACCTGTTCGTCTCGCACGACCTCTCGGTGATCCGGCACCTCGCGGACCGGGTCAGCGTGATGTACCTCGGCCGGACGGTCGAGCAGGGCGAGGTCTCCGCCGTCTTCGACCGCCCCCGCCACCCGTACACCCGCGCCCTGCTCTCCGCCGTCCCGCTCCCCGACCCCGTCGCCGAGCGCGCCCGCGACCGCGTCCTGCTCGCCGGCGACCCGCCCTCCCCCACCGAACGCCGCACCGGCTGCCCCTTCCGCACCCGCTGCCCCCGCTACGCCGGGCTCACCGCCCCCGCCGACCGGGCCCGCTGCGAACAGGAACGGCCGGCCCTGCTCGGCGACACCCCGGGGGCGGACCACCAGGCGGCCTGCCACCACCCGGAGCCGTCACCTGCGCTCACTCACGAAGAGTGAGCGCTCGAATACGATTCGGCGGATCGGGCCCGCGCCGTGTAATGTCTTCGACGTCAGCAAGCGCCGCTAGCTCAGTTGGTTAGAGCAGCTGACTCTTAATCAGCGGGTCCGGGGTTCGAGTCCCTGGCGGCGCACATGGCAAGGTCTCAGGCCGTCCACTCCGGTGGGCGGCCTGAGGCGTTCCGGGGGCGGTCTTCACGGGCCTGCAGGCGCGGTCCTTCGGGGCGGGGGTCTTTCCGGGACGGACGGGATGGGTAGACGTGATCCCCGTGACCCCTTCTGACGTCCTCCGGCTCCCCGAGGAACTGGTGCTGCTCTGCGCCCACCCGACGCACGGGCGCTTCCGGCACCCGGCCGGCGAGTTCCACCACGTGGTCGCCGGTGCCGTCCTCGCCGAGCTGCTGCTGGACGGCGCGATCAGCGTCGAGAAGCACCACATCACCGGTTACCAGCCCTTCGGCGCGCGGGACGAGGTCGCGGCCGGCGTGCTGACCCGGCTGGAGGCCAGGGGCAAGAGCCGCTTCCGGCCCGGGCTCGACCAGGCGATCGCCCGGATCCCGAATCCGCCCGGGCACCGGTACTACCTCGACCACCTGACCGCCGAGGGGTACTTCACCGTGGAGGAGAAACGGTTCCTCGGCCTGCCGTGGCACCTGCACCGGCTGGTCCGGCCCGAGGTCAGGACGTGGATCGCCGCCCGGGCGGCCACCACCCTGCGGGACCCCGACGGGGCACTCGGCCGGCCGACGGCCGCGCGGGACCGGCAGCTGGCCGGCCTGATCGGCGTCGCCTCCCTCGAACACCGCCTCCACCCTGGCCGGGACGGCGCCCCGGGTCAGGCGCGCCGTCCGGAAGCTGACCCGGGACCTGCCCGTCCCGCAGGCGGTCCGGCGGCTCAGCACTTCCAGCGGCTGAGTCCGGGGCACGGGAGCCCGGCGCTCCCGGGGAGGGAACGGGTATCCGCGCCGCTCGGCGGGTGTCGAGGACGGCTCAGCGGATGACGCTCGGGGCTCAGCGGATGACGCTCGGGGCTCAGCGGATGACGCTCGGGGCTCAGCGGGTGTCGAGGACGGCCGAGCGGATGACACGCACGGGCCTCAGTGGGTGTCGAGGACGGCGGAGGCCACCGCGTCCGGGCGGTCGAACAACACCAGGTGCCCGGCCGGGGCCGTCGTGCGGAAGTCGGCGCCGAGCAGGGCCGCGAGCTCCCGCTGCTCGGCCAGCCAGGTCTCGGTCCGCCGGGTCCGGCAGCCGTCGTCGGCGGCCAGCACGGTGATCGGCAGGTCCTCGGGCAGCGGCCGGGTGCGCCGCAGCCCGTCCAGCTCGGCCGCCATGTCCAGGTAGCGCGCGTTCTCCCGCAGCAGCGCGCGCAGGGCCCGGCCGGTGCGGTAGCAGTGCCGGACCAGCGCCTTCGGCGCGAGGTCCTCGCGGCGGACGGTGGACTGCCGGGCCGCCATCCGGCGGGCGGTCGGGCCGAGCAGGTAGGGCACGGCGAGGGCGGTGGCGGCGCCGGCCGCCGCCCGGGCCGCCAGGTCGCGCGCGCCGGGCGCCGGGTACGGCCGGGCCGCCGGTTCGGTGCTGCCGTCGACCAGGACCAGCCCGGCGGTCCGCTCGGGGAACAGCCGGGCGAAGGCCTCCACGTGGAAGGCCGCCAGCGAGTGGCCGACCACGGTGCAGGGCTCGCGCAACCCCAGCCCGTCCAGCACCGCCCGGATCCGCCCGGCCTCCCCGGTCACCGTCGGGGCGGGCCGCCCGGTCGCGGGCTCGGCGGCGCTCAGCCCGTAACCGGGCCGGTCGAAGCGGACCACGGTGCGGTAGGGGGTGAGGAAGGGAACGACGAGGTCCCAGTCGAACCAGCTGCTGCCGAGACCGCCGCTGAGCAGGCAGGTCGGGCCGCTGCCCTCGGTGCGGACGTGCAGCGGGACGCCGTCGAGGCGCAGGAAGCGCGCCCGGGCGCCGGGGCCGTGGGGGCCTGCGGGGTCCTGGGGGCCTGCGGGGTCGTGGGGGCCTGCGGGGTCGCGGGGGTCGCCGGGTCCGAGCGGGTCGCCGGGTGCGGTCATGCCGGCCTCCGCTCCGGACGCGGCTCCGCCGTCTCCGCCCGGTCCGGCCGTGCCGAAGCCACCGCCGCGTCCCGCCGGGCGGACCGGGCGGACCGGGCGGACCGGGCGGACCGGGCGACGCTCACGGCCAGGACGGCCAGCCAGAGCGCGACCAGCAGCACCTGCAGGCGCTGACCGGCCCCGAGCGCCCAGGTGCCGCGTCCGGACTGGAAGGCGGCGATCGCGGCGAGGCTCCATCCGGTGGCGAGCAGTTCGGCGCCCAGCAGCCAGGGCCCGAGCCGGCGCACCGGCGGCCACCAGCCGTAGCGGCGGGCCGCGACGGTGAGCGCGACGAGCGCGGTGAGCGCGCCGGCCATCGCGAGGCTGCTGGTGACGGCGTGCGCGGTGTGGGTCGCGGGAACGAGCCCGGCGGTCTCCCGGGCGGCGCACATCTCGTCGCTGGTGGGGGTGCAGCTGAGCGGCAGCCGGGAGTCGGCGGCGGTGGCGGCGCCGAACAGGGCCAGGGCGGACCACCCGACGAGGGCCCAGCGGCGGCCGCGCCGCGATCCCCCCGCTCGCTGGGCAGGCCGCGCGCCGACTCGACCGCCGACCTGCCCGGTAGCTCGTCCGCCGACCTGCCCGGTGGCTCGCCCGGTGGCGAGGCCGGTGGCGAGGGCGGCCACCGCGGCGGCGAGCAGGCAGAGCCCGGCGACCAGGTCGGTGGCCCGGAACAGGCCGCCCAGCGGCTGGTCCTCGGCGGCGAGTTCGCTGATGTACGCCTGCACCGGGTCGAGACCGGTGCTCAGCACGACCTCCAGCACCCAGGCGGTGTACGCCACAGCGCTGAGCAGCAGCAGGGCGGCGACCGTCGTCCGCACGGTGCGGTGTGCTGGCTGGGAGCTGGGCACGGTTCCACCCTAACCAGCGGCGAACTCCGACCCAACCGGAAGGAAAGCGGACAGATCGGGCACCGCCTCCGCCGACGACTCCCCGGGTGGTTCGGGGCACCCCTCCGGACCGTGTATTGTTTTCCAGGTCAGCAGGCGCCGCTAGCTCAGTTGGTTAGAGCAGCTGACTCTTAATCAGCGGGTCCGGGGTTCGAGTCCCTGGCGGCGCACAGACAGTTGGGGAGCCTCTCGCAGCAGCGAGGGGCTCCCCGATTTTTTGGCCTTCGACGTCCGATTTGTGTGTGATGTCGGTCTCGATTGGCGATCCGACGGAGCCATCCGGCCCGTCCTGCTCGTCCAGGCCAGTAGAACCGGATCCGGGACGAAGGTCCCCGACCGCCGATGCCCCTCCATCCCGCCCGTGCAGACTGCTTCGGTCCGCCCGCACGAAAGGCCGCGCTTTGTCCCGAAACGCCCAGAGCGGCCGTCGCACGCCGTCGATCAGTCTCCGGCCGGTGAAGCGGTTCAAGCGCCCCACCGGCGCGACCGGTACGGCCGGCGGGCCCGGCGGTGTCGGAAGCGTCGGAAGTATCGGAGGCGTCGGCGCTGCCGGCGGGCCCGGCGGGAAGAAGCAGCGCCGTCCGAAGCGCACCGGCTGGCGCCGGCTGATACCCACCTGGCGGATGACCCTGCTCGGCTTCGCCTCGGCGGTGCTGCTCGGCATCGGTCTGTTCGCCCTGGGGATCGCCCTGGTGAAGGTGCCGGACGCGCACGCGGCCGCGACCGCGCAGAGCAACACCTGGCTCTACGCGGACGGCTCGGTGATCACCCGCACCGGCCAGACCAACCGGCAGAACGTCACCCTGGACAAGGTCTCCCCCGCCGCCCAGCACGCGGCGCTCGCCGCCGAGGACCGCAACTTCTACAACGAGGGCGCGGTCAACCTCCAGGGCCTGGCCCGGGCCGCGGTCAACACCGCCAAGGGCGAGGGCACCCAGGGCGGCTCCACGATCACCCAGCAGTACGTGAAGAACACGTACCTGAACCAGAAGCAGTCGATCACCCGCAAGGTGAAGGAACTGTTCATCGCCATCAAGGTGGACGCCACCGAGAGCAAGGACGACGTCCTCTCCGGCTACCTGAACACCTCGTACTACGGCCGCGGCGCCTACGGCATCCAGGCCGCCGCCCAGGCGTACTTCGGCGTCGACGCCTCCGCGCTCACCCCCGCGCAGGGCGCCTACCTGGCCACCCTGCTCAACGCGCCGAGCGCCTACGACGTGGCCACCGCCACCGCGGCGGGCAAGCAGAACGCCGTCAACCGCTGGAACTACGTGCTCGACGGCATGGTCAAGGAGGGCTGGCTCTCCGCCGAGGAGCGGGCCGCGACCACCTTCCCGGACGTGCGGGACCCCCAGCCCAACCCCGGCCTGTCCGGCCAGGCCGGCTACCTGGTGAACGCGGCCACCCAGTACCTGACCTCGAACGGGGTCATCAACGAGACCGAGCTCGCCAAGGGCGGCTACACGATCAAGCTGAGCATCGACCCGGGCCGCCAGCAGGCCCTGCAGGACTCCGTCCAGGCCCAGCTGCACGACACCCTGAACCCGGACAAGCGGAAGAAGGACGCGGCCGCCCAGGCCGGCGCCGTCTCCGTGGACCCGAAGACCGGCGCGATCGTCGCCCTGTACGGCGGCGTCGACTACGTGAAGCACTACGTGGACAACGCGACCCGGCGCGACTACCAGGCCGGTTCGACCTTCAAGGCGATCGCCCTGGCCGCCGCCCTCGAGAACGACGCCAAGACCCAGGACGGCCGCACCGTCACCCCGCGCACGATCTACGACGGCACCAGCGGCCGGAAGGTCCGCGGCGGCAAGGGCACCCCGTACGCGCCGCCGAACGAGGGCGACAAGAGCTACGGCCAGATCACCCTGCAGCAGGCCACCGACTGGTCGGTGAACTCGGCGTTCGCGCAGCTCGCGCAGGACACCGGGCTGCAGAAGGTCAAGGACACCGGCATCGCCCTGGGCCTGCCCGGCAACACCCCGGGGCTCGACCCCGTGCCGTCCATCCCGCTGGGCGCGGCCACCCCGAGCGTGCTCGACATGGCCGGCGTGTACGCCACGCTGGACAACGGGGGCAAGCAGATCACCCCGTGGCTGGTGCAGGCGGTGGACCGCGAGGGCGAGGCCGTACCGCTGCCCGCGCACAAGACCACCCAGGCGATCAGCGCGGACACCGCCAACGAGGTCACCTCGATGCTCCGGGGCGTGGTGAGCGACCCGGGCGGCACCGGCTGGCGGGCGAAGGCCCTGGGCCGTCCGGTGGCGGGCAAGACCGGTACCACCGACGACCAGAAGTCGGTCTGGTTCGTCGGCTACACCCCCGAGCTGGTCACCTCGGTCGCCCTGTTCGGGCAGGACCCGGCCACCGGCGCCCAGGTCAGCCTGAGCGGCGTCGGCGGGATCGACGGCGCGGCCGGCGGCCAGTACCCGGCGCAGATCTGGACCGGGTACATGAAGGCCGCGCTCAAGGGCCAGCCGGTCAGCGACTTCCCGACCCCGGCCGACGACTACTCCGGCGCCGACGACCTGCCGACCGCTCCGAGCACGCCCAGCGGCACCCCCACCACGGGCGCCCCCACCGGTGGCCCGAGCAGCGGCCCGACCAGGCCGGCCGACGGGTCGGGCTCCGGCTCGAACACCCCGGGCGGCACCGGCGGCGGGGCGACCACCGCGCCGACGGCTCCCCCGACCAGCCAGCCGACCGGCCAGCCCACCACCCAGCCGACCGGACGGCCCACCACCAGGCCCACGCCGACCACCCAGCCGACCACCGGCCCGACCACGCAGCCGACCACCCAGCCCACGGGCGGGACGGGCCCGCTCACGGGGGCGGGGACCTCGTCGCAGTCCGGGGGCTGACCGTCCGGGGAGGTCCTGGGGCCCCGGCGGGGGGAGGCCGTCGGGGGTGCGGTGTCGGCGGGTGCGGTGCCGGGGAGGCCGCTGACCGGAGCGCCCGGTCTGCTGGGTGATTGCGCCGCTGCGCACAGTTGAGTGCAGGACCAAATGCCGAAATGGCGCCTTACCGAAGCATCGGTATGACTGTCACAATGCGGCGGTGCACAGATCAACGGCCTCCCCCACCCCTCCCTCGGGCCGAACCCTCGGCCTCAGCCTCGCGCTGGTCTCCGCCTTCGCCTTCGGCGGCTCCGGCACGGCGGCCAAGCCGCTGATCGAGGCCGGACTCTCCCCGCTGCACGTGGTGTGGCTGCGGGTCACCGGCGCCGCCGTGGCCCTCCTCCCGATCGCCTACCGCCACCGGGACGCCGTCCTGCGCCGCCCCGGCCTGCTGCTCGGCTTCGGCCTGCTCGCCGTCGCGGGTGTCCAGGCCTGCTACTTCGCGGCCATCTCCCGCATCCCGGTCGGCGTCGCCCTGCTCATCGAATACCTCGGTCCGCCACTGCTGATCGGCTACGTCAAGTTCGTCCAGCGCAAGCCGATCAGCCGGGGCGCGGCCGTCGGCGCCGGGGTCGCGGTGGCCGGGCTCGCCTGCGTGGTGGAGGTCTGGAACGGGCTGGGCTTCGACGCCCTGGGCGTGCTCTTCGCCCTCGGTGCGGCCTGCTGCCAGGTCGGCTACTTCGTGCTCGCCGACGCCGGCCGCCGGGGCGAGCGCCCGGTCGACCCGCTGGCCGTCAGCGCGTGGGGACTGCTCGTCGGCGCCGTCCTGCTCACCGCCCTCACCCGGCCCTGGCAGGCCGACTGGAGCCCGCTCGGCGGCGACGTGGTGATGAACGGGCACACCCTGCCCGCGTTCGTCCCCGCCCTGTGGATGGTCCTGGTCGCGACCGTGCTCGCCTACCTGACCGGCGTGATCTCGGTCGGCCACCTCTCGCCGCCGGTCGCCGGCGTGGTGGCCAACCTGGAGGCGGTCGTCGCCACCGTGCTCGCCTGGGTGCTGCTCGGCGAGCACCTCGGGCTGCCGCAGATCGCGGGTGGCCTGCTGGTGCTGGCCGGGGCCTTCGCCGCGCAGGCGAGCACGTCGGCGGACGGGTCGGCGGACCCGGCGACGGAGGTGCCCACGGACGCGCCGGCTGCGGCTGCGGCGGCTGAGGTGACCTCCGGGGCCGGGGGTCTCGCGGGTCCGGAGCGGAACGACCCGGAGCGGAACGGCCTCGACGGCCCCCGGGAGCCGGTGGCCGCCGAGCGCGGGGTCAGCGGCCGGTCCAGCCGAACCAGTCGAGGTGATTGAGCGGCCACACGACGGCCGACACCGGGCCGACCACGTTGCCCACCGGCACGGCGCCACCACCGGGGCCGCGCTGGTGGTAGCGGGAGTCCGCCGAGTCGCTGCGGTGGTCGCCCTCGACCCAGACGTAGCCCGAGGGCACCTTCACCGGGCCGAAGTCCAGGCCCGCGCAGGAGTCGTCGCCCGCGTGCAGGTAGGGCTCGTTGACCTTCCGGCCGTCGACGCTGAGGGTGCTGCCCTCGCACTGCACGGTCTGCCCGCCGGTCGCGATGACCCGCTTGACCAGGTAGTTGTCGTCCTTCGGCGGCACCAGCCCGACGAAGCTGAGCACCGAGCTCACGGCATTGGTGACCGGGTTCGAGTCGACGGGCTGCGGCGGCAGCCAGCCCCCCGGGTCCTTGAACACCACCGGCTGCCCCGGCTCCGGCTCCCAGCCGGTCAGTGGCGCCAGCTTGTTCACCCCGACCCGGTCGCCGATCCGCAGGGTGTTCTCCATCGAGCCGGACGGGATGGAGAACACCTGGAACAGGCAGGTCTTGATCAGCAGCGCGACCACCAGGCCCACCGCGGCCATCACCGGCAGCTCGATCCACCACGGCCGCGGGCGACGGCCCGGTCCACCCTTCCGGCCCGGGCCGGACGTCCGGCGGCCGCGGGAGCCGCGGGCCCGGCGGCGGGCCTCGGCGCGGCCGCCGGTCGCCGGCTGGACGTGCGGGACGTCCTGGGCGTGCGGGAGGTCCCGGGCAGCGGGATCGCTGGGGGCTCCGCTGGGCGTTTCGGGCAGGTTCACCGCCATCGTCGCTGCTCCACCTCTCCGGCCGGGGAAACCTGCACGCTACGCCAACCGTGGAGCCTGACGAAATCGGGCATTTAGCCGCCCCCGACGCCGCCGGGGCCGCCGGGGGCCCGGCAGCGTCGGCGGAACCGGGGCGGAACCGGGTCCTCGGGTGTGCCGAGGTGCTCCGCGGTGCTCCGGGACGGTGTGCCGGGACGGTGTGCCGGGACGGCTCCGGCGGCTCTCCTCCCGGCCGCCGCGACCTGCCGTTCAGCCGCTGCGGCTCCCCGTTCAGGCGCGGGCGATGGCCTCGTGGTGGCGGATGACCTCGGCGATGATGAAGTTCAGGAACTTCTCGGCGAAGACCGGGTCCAGCTTCGCCCCGGCGGCCAGCTCCCGGAGCCGCTTGATCTGGTCCCGCTCGCGCGCCGGGTCGGCCGGCGGCAGCTTGTGCTCGGCCTTGAGCCTGCCGACCCGCTGGGTCGCCTTGAAGCGCTCGGCCAGCATGTGGACCACCGCGGCGTCGATGTTGTCGATGCTCTCGCGCAGGCTGGTCAGCTCAGCCCGTACGGCGTCGTCGATCCCCTCGGGCCGGCCGGCGTCGGGGGTCGTGGAGTGGTCCGTCATCGGGGCTGCTCCCGGTGTCTGAGTGGGCGCCCGACCGTACGCCGGCCGGGCTCGGGCCCGGGCAAATCTAACAGGGCACCCGTTGCGGCCCCGCACCGCGGAACGGAACCGTCCACGATCCGGACAGCCGTCCGGACGGCCGGCCCGCCTGCGCCGCCCCCGCGCGCCCGGCCGGTCCGACGCGGCGTGACCAGCCGGGCCCGGGCCGGGGCTGCCCGTAGGCTGGTGCGCGCATGACCGGAAGTGACTGCCCAACAGTCCCCGGCGGTCCCCGGCAATGCGCAGCAACGCCCAGTCATGCCCCAGCACTGCCCCGGCAATGGAGGTACCGATCATGGCAACCACCCGCACCGCCCGTACGGCCTGGGAGGGCGACCTCCTCCACGGACAGGGTCAGACGACCTTCGCCTCCTCCGGGATCGGCACCTACCCGGTGTCCTGGCCGGCCCGCACCGAGCAGCCCAACGGCAAGACCAGCCCGGAGGAGCTCATCGCGGCCGCGCACTCGGCCTGCTTCTCGATGGCCCTGTCGCACGGCCTGGCGGGCGCCGGCACCCCGCCCACCACGCTGGACACCCAGGCCGACGTCACCTTCCAGCCGGGCGAGGGCATCACCGGCATCCACCTGACCGTCACCGGCGACGTCCCCGGCCTGGACGAGGCGGGCTTCGCCAAGGCCGCCCAGGACGCCAAGGCCAACTGCCCGGTCAGCCAGGCCCTGACCGGAACCACCATCACCCTGACCGCCAAGCTGGCCTGACGGCCCTTCGGCGGCGCCTCCGCCGCCGGGTAATCCGCGCCCGTCCCGCCCCGGCGCGCAACCAGCGCCCAGGGGCGCGGCGTGGGCGCGCGCGCCCCTGGCGCACATCATGTGATGTGCACCGGGGGCGTCCGCACGTACCGCCATCCATGATCACAAAGCGGGCGAATCACCCTCGCGGCGGTCACCGCGCGTTGTCGTCGCGGCCTATGATCGGCCGAAGCGCCCTGTTCTTCACGCGGGTCCCCGCGCCCCGACGCCCCACGGTGGGCGTCCCGCAGCGGACCGACTCCGAGGACCGCGACAGAGTGCGGAGCCGGCTGCCGGGATCCCGACTGACCGGCCGGACCATCGTCAAGCGTCAGCAGCGGACGGGAGCATGCCGTGCCGGGCCAGAACGAGGGGGCCGACGCACACCACCCGGGCGTGCGGCACGAGGAATCACGACACCACCGCCACCTGGCCGCGCCGGTCTTCGAGCCGGCCGCCGGAGCGGTCTCCGGCATTCCGGGCACGGGCCCCGTCGCAGGCCCGGTCGCCGCTCTGGGTGCCTGCGGAACGCTGGAGGAGCCCGAGGTGCTGCTCTGCCCCACCTGCTCGGCCCCGCTCACCGACGGCACCCACCGGAGCGCCGACGACGGGTCCGGCCGACAGGACGGCGGGTCGGACCGGCCGGGCGGCGGGTCCGACCGGCTGCTGGCGGCGCTGCGGGCCAGCGAGTCCCGGTTCCGCGCCGCCTTCTGCGACGCGGTGATCGGCATGGCCCTGATCGACCCCGAGGACCGGATCATCGAGGTCAACCCGGCCTTCGCCAACCTGATCGGACGGACAGTCGGCGAACTCGTCCGCACCCATCTGCACGAGATCATCGACCCGGAGGGCATGCCGGACCGGCTGTTCCCCGAACTCGTCCACGGCGAGCGGGAACGGTTCCGCGTGGAGAAGCCGCTCAAGCACCGCGAGGGGCACGAGGTCTGGAGCAAGGTCACCGTCTCGCTGATCCGGGACGGCTCCGGCCGGCCGCTCTACACCCTCGCGCTGGTCGAGGACATCACCGAGCAGCGCCGGCTCGGCGACCGCCTGGAGTTCCAGGCCCTGCACGACCCGCTGACCCGGCTGCCCAACCGGACGTACTTCTTCGAACGCCTCGACGCCGCCTGCCTCGCGGTGACCGAGGACCCCGCTCCGGGCCCGTCCGGTGGCGAGGGCCGCCGGGTCGGCGTCTGCTACCTGGACCTCGACGGCTTCGCGGCGATCAACGAGGCCCTCGGCCACCACATCGGCGACCAGCTGCTGATCGCCGTCGCCGCCCGGCTGCGGCGCGGGTTCGAAGGGCACGACGCCCATCTGGTGGCCCGGATGGGCGGCGACGAGTTCGCCGTCCTGGTCACCGACAGCATGGGCAGCGAGCAGCTGACCGAGCTGGCCGCCCGGATCCTGGAAGTGCTGGAACGTCCCTTCGACGTCGCCGGACACCGGCTGGTGATCACCGCCAGCGTGGGCGTGGTCGAGCGCTCCGTGCACGAGACCACCCCGACCGACCTGGTCAAGGACGCCGACGCCACGCTCTACTGGTCCAAGGCCGACGGCCGCGCCCGCTGGACCCTCTACGACCCGGACCGGGGCGCCCACCAGCTCACCCGCCAACTGCTCGCCACCGCACTGCGACCGGCCCTGGAACGCGGCGAGTTCACCATCGAGTACCAGCCTCTGGTCGGTCTGGCCGACGGCGCCGTACACGGGGCCGAGGCCCTGGTCCGCTGGCGCCACCCCCGCTACGGGACGCTCTCCCCGGACCGCTTCATCCCCCTCGCCGAGGAGTCCGGCGCGATCGTGCCGCTCGGGAAGTGGGTGTTGGAGGAGTCCTGCCGCCAGGCCCGGCAGTGGCTCACCGAGTTCCCGGACACCGAGACCTTCGTCAGCGTCAACCTGGCCGCCCGTCAGATCTGGGACTCCGACGTCGTCGCCGACGTCGCCCGGGCCCTCGACGTCACCGGCCTGCCCGCCCGGCTGCTCCAGCTGGAGATCACCGAGAGCGCCCTGCTCGGCCCCGGCGGCCGCCCGCTGCAGGCCCTGCAGGCGCTCGCCGACATGGGCGTGCGGATCGCGATCGACGACTTCGGCACCGGCTACTCCAACCTGGCCTACCTCTCCCGGCTGCCGGTGCACGTGCTGAAGCTCGACGGCACCTTCATCGAGGGCTTCCGCGACCCGGCCCCCGCCGACCGCCCCGGCCTCCCCGAGCTCGGCTCCCGCCGCAGCGACGCCGACGAGCAGATCGTCGGCGCGATGGTGCAGCTGGCCCACACCCTCGGCCTGACCGTCACGGCGGAGGGCATCGAGAGCGCCGCCCAGGCCGAACGGCTGCGGCTGACCGGCTGCGACACCGCGCAGGGCTGGTACTTCGCCCGGCCAGGCGAGGCCGCGCTGGTCGCGGCCATACTGCGCGAGGGACGCCCCGCCCTGGACGGGCGGTAGCGGGCGGTAGCGGGCGGGGCCCGAGCGCCACCGATCGCGGTCGCCGCTCGGGGGCCCGCGCGGTGCGCGCCCGGGCGTCAGGGCTGGGCGCGGTGTGCGCCCGGACGTCAGGCCTCGGTCGTGAGCCCGTACGCCTCGGCGATCAGGCCGTAGGAGCGGAGGCGGGCTTCGTGGCCGTGGATGTGCGAGGTGACCATCAGCTCGTCCACCCCGGTCCGCTTGCGCAGGGCCTCCAGTCCGTCGGCGACCCGGCCCGGGTCGCCGAGCACGACGTTGTCGAGCCAACTGTCGACGAAGTCCGCCTCGGCCGGGCTGTACGGGTACTGCTCGGCCTCCTCCGGGGTGGGGATCGGGCCGGGGTTGCCGCGCCGCAGGCGGAGCATGCCGAGGGCGGCGGAGCGGGCGAGTCGCCGGGCCGAGGGTTCGTCGTCGGCGGCGACCGCGCTCACGCCGATCAACGCGTACGGTTCGTCGAGCACGGCGGAGGGGCGGAACGACGAGCGGTAGAGGTCCAGTGCCGGCAGGGTGTTGGCACTGCTGAAGTGGTGGGCGAAGGCGAACGGGAGGCCGAGGCGGCCCGCGAGCCGGGCGCTGAAGCCGGAGGACCCGAGCAGCCAGACCGGCGGACGGCCCTCGCCCTTGGGGACGGCGGTCAGCCGGTCGTAGGGGTGGCCGGCCGGGAAGTCCCCGTCGAGGAAGTGGGTCAGCTCGGCGAGTTGCTGCGGGAAGTCGTCCGCGCCGTCGGCGTGGCCGCGCCGCAGCGCACGGGCGGTCGCCGGGTCGGTCCCGGGGGCGCGGCCGAGCCCGAGGTCGATCCGGCCGGGGTGCAGGGCCTCCAGCAGGCCGAACTGCTCGGCGATGGCCAGCGGCGCGTGGTTGGGGAGCATCACGCCGCCCGAACCGAGCCGGAGCGTCGTGGTGTGGGCCCCGAGGTGGGCGATCAGGACGGCCGGGGTCGAGCTGGCCACCCCGGGCATGCCGTGGTGCTCGGCGACCCAGAACCGGTGGTATCCCCACTGCTCGGCCTTGCGCGCCAGCGCAGTGGTGGCCGCCAGGGCCTCGGCGGGCGTGTAGCCGACGCCGACGGTGGCCAGATCGAGGATCGAGAGCGGGGCTGGTGCCGTGCCACGGGCGGTGCCCCGGATCGCCGTGCCACGGGCGGTGCCCCGGATCGCCGCGTCGTCGGCGGTGCCCCGGATCGCCGAGTCGGCCGTCGGCCCGGGCCCGTGCTCCTGCTGGTCCTCGGTGGTCATGCCGTCCGCCCTCCTGGCTTTCCTTGTGTGGCTGTCCTTGAGTGGCTGCCCCTGAGCCGGTCTCCCTCTGGCGACCCCGGAGTACGGATGGCCCGGTGGTCACGGCTGCCGAGGGGGGTCAACCACGGCCGGGAGCTCGCTGTTCCCGCGCATCGCTTTCCGATCGGGCCCGGTCCGGCTGCGTTTCGGCCATTCCTCCCGGGCCGGCGACCGGCCGTCCGCCTGACGGAGAGCCAGCGGGTGAACACGGTTGGCGACTTCACGCCACCGCCGGAAGTCGCCAGCGCCGGGGGTCGCGGCGGGGGGCCGGCGTCCGGCAGGCTGGTGATCAGGAGCGGATCGCCCAACGGGATCCGCACTCCACCGGCAAGATCGTCGGGCTGGACCAGCTCCGGACGGTCACTGCGAGCCCTCGGCGCGGCACCCCGCCCCGGGGGCTCGTTCGGTTCCCGGCAGCCGGCCCGGCGGGGGCCCGGCTCGCGCGACGGCCCGCGGGGGCGGGCCCCGGTCCGGATCCACCGCCACCGGACGGCCGGAACCCGTGGTCGTGATCTGCGGCATACCGGGGTGCTTCATGGCATGAAAAGTCGAGGCGCTAGCGTTGACCCCTACAGCCACCTGCTCGCTCGGGCGGCGTGGAGGGAGTAAGAGCCTTGAACTTCGTGGCGGCGATCGGATCCTCGTGGATCTGCGCCCTGGCTCTCTTCGCCGTACTCGGAGACGCCCTCCTCCCCTTCATCCCCAGCGGGACGCTGGTCATCCTGGCCGTGCTCAAGACCGCGCAGATCAACGGCGCGCCGCTGCTGCTCGGCCTGGGCGTGGCGGTGGCCTCCTTCCTGGGCGACGTCCTACTGCTCCACCTGGCACGGCGCGGCGCACCGGTGCTGCACCGCCGGCTCGCCCGGCGTCCCAAACTGGCGGCCAGCGTGCTCCGGGTCCAGGAGGCCCTGGTCGAACGCCCGCACCGCACGGCCGCCGCGATGGTGGTGGTCGCCCGGTTCGTTCCGGCCGGCCGGACCGTCCTCGACGTGGCCATCGGCCACTCCCCCGCCCATCCGCACCGCTTCCTGCACTGGTCGGCGCTGGCGGCACTGGTCTGGGCCGCCTACATCGTGACCCTGGGCTGGCTCAACAGCCACTGGTTCAACACCGCCTGGCTGAGCCTCGTGGTCTCCTGCGCCGCGGCCACCGCGATCAGCACCGCGATCGCGCGGATCGTGCGCCGCAACCGGCGGCTCGCCGCGCTCTGACCGGCCGACCCCTCCCGGGTGCCCCGTCCGACCGGCCCACCATCGCCGCCGCCCCGCCGCAGTCCCGCCGTCCCCACCCTCGCCCGCGCCCGCGGCGGGCGCCTCGTCCGCCTTGGGGCGGACGGCCCCGGAACACCTCCGGGTCGGACGGCGCCAGATCGTCCCGTGTCGGACAGCCCATCAAGGGGCAAAAGTTTTCCCAAAAAGGCGATCAATCGGGCCGAACGCTGACGAACTCCCCCTTGGGGCCGCACGCACCGGCGTACCGTACTGCGCGGGCCGCCGGGGGGGTGCGGAGCGTCACAGGACGGCAACAGACACCGGATTCCTGCAGCCCGACCGACCGAACCCGACGTGTTCAGAGTCGTCGGAGGACGGCGACCTTGGTGGCCGTTGGGACGACATGACATGCTAACGGCGGAATATTCATCAATTGCCTGATTTGACCGGTTCGGCTGCGGACCGCCTCACCACCGGTAACGGCACCCAGGGGAGACCATGACCAGCATCTCGCGCAGGACGGTGCTCAGTGCGACCGCCGCGACCGCGGCCCTCGGCGCGGTCACGGCCTGCTCCAGCGGCGGATCCGGGTCGGGCAAGGGCTCCCCCGCTCCCGGCTCGGGAGACGGCGCGGGTGCCACCAAGGGCGGCAGCACCGGCGATCCGACCCAGGTTGTGGTGCCCAAGGGCACCCCGATCGGTGACGGCTCCACCGCGGACACCGGCCCCCAGCCGAACCAGCCCAAGCCCGAGAAGCTCAAGCCCGGCGAGCGGCCGCCGCAGTTCGTGGTGTTCTCCTGGGACGGTGCGGGAGGCACCGACGACGGCCAGTTCCCGCGTTTCCTGAAGCTCGCGGAGCAGTACAAGGCCACGATGACCTTCTTCCTCTCCGGGATCTACGCCCTGCCCAAGGGCAAGGCCGACCTCTACCACCCGCCGAAGCACTCGGTCGGCGCGTCCGACATCCCGTACCTGTCGGACGGCGCGGTCAAGAGCACGCTCAAGCTCATCAGCCAGGCCTGGCTGGCCGGACACGAGATAGGCACCCACTTCAACGGGCACTTCTGCTCCAGCCGTCCGGACAAGAACGGGGTCAACCTGTGGACCCCGGAGGACTGGCAGAGCGAGATCGACCAGGCCATCGGCTTCGTCACCCAGTGGCGGACCAACACCGGCTTCACCGACGTCGACCCGCTCCCCTTCGACTACAAGAAGGAACTCATCGGCGGCCGCACCCCGTGCCTGGAGGGCCAGAAGGCGCTGCTGCCGACCATCGCCAAGCTCGGCTGGAAGTACGACGCCAGTTCCTCGGGCGGCCTCCAGATCTGGCCGCAGAAGGTGCAGGACGGCAAGGTGTGGGACTTCCCGCTGCAGTCCATCCCGTTCCCCGGGCACACCTTCCAGGTCCTGTCGATGGACTACAACATCCTGGCCAACCAGTCCAACGGCAGCACCAAGGGCGATCCGGCGAAGTACAACGACTGGCGCACCCAGGCCGCGAACTCCTACCTGGCGGGCTTCGACCGCGCCTACAACGGCAACCGGGCACCGTTCTTCATCGGCAACCACTTCGAGCAGTGGAACGGCGGCATCTACATGGACGCCGTCGAGGAAGCGCTCAAGACCATCGCCGGCAAGCCGGAGGTCCGGCTGGTCTCCTTCAAGCAGCTGGTCGAGTGGCTGGAGGTGCAGGACCAGTCCACCCTGCGCAAGCTGCGCTCGCTCAACGTCGGCCAGGCGCCGGCGGGCGGCTGGGAGACCTTCCTCGGCACGGCCGGCTGACCGCCGGACGCGGCGGGCGCGGTGAGCCGGGCGCGGTGAACCGAGCGCTGTACGGCCGCGAGCGCTACGGCCGGAGCGGTACGGCCGGTGGGTGTTCGCGCCCCGCCGACCGCCGTTTTTCCGCGTCCGGGTCCGCGTCCGGACCCTGGCGGCTACCCCGCAGCGGGCGCGTCCGCCAGCAGGCTGCGGACGATGCGGTCGGCCCCGCGCTCGCCGAAGAGGATCGAGTAGTGGTTGGAGTCCGGCACCGGCGAGGTGGGCACCCGTTCCGGGTCCGGCCCGGCCAGCCCGAGCCGCTGGTGGTCGTAGAGGCCCTGCGGCTCGTCGAGCAGGCCGCGCTCCGCCCAGAGCAGTTCGGCCGGGCAGGGCAGGCGGTGCACGGCGGCGGCCGCCTCCTCGTCCAGGAGGACCTGGGCGCCGTCCGTCCGCACGGCCTCCAGCACGCAGGAGGACCGCAGTTCGGGCGCCGCGCCGACGAGGTCGCGCTGGGTGTAGGCGTCGGTCCCCTCGGACCACGCGCCGCCGAAGGCCGGGTGCCGGCGCCAGAACTCCCGGTAGGCGGCCCGGTCCGGGAAGGTCATGGACAGCCGGTCCAGCGCGGGGCCGAGCACGGCGGCCAGGGCGTCGTCCGCGCGGACGCCCTCGGGCAGCGGGAAGGTCACCGCACCGTCCACCAGCAGGACCCGGCGGACGAGTTCGGGGTGGCGGACGGCGGCGAGGGCGGTGACCCAGGCCCCCATCGAGTGGCCGACGACCACGGCGGGCCCCGCGTCCAGCGCGGTGATCAGCGCGGCGACGTCGTCGGCGTGCCGGGCCAGCCCGTACGGCCCGGCGACCGAGCGGCTGGCGCCGCGGCCCCGCAGGTCGGGCGCGAGCAGGGTGACCCGCCCGGCGAGCCGGCGGGCGACCTCGTACCAGGCGAGGCCGTTGGCGGTGATGCCGTGCACCGCCACGACCGTCGGCGCCCCCGGCTCCTCGGCGGGCCAGCGCAGGACGGCCAGGTCTCCGCCGGGCACGGGGACGGTCAACTCCTGGGGCTTCAGGGGCGACTGGCTCACGCGGGGGTACCTCCGGTGGGACGGGCGGTGCGGACTCCGGCCGACGGGCTGACCGCACGGGCTGATCGCGCGGCGCGGATGCGGGCAGGCAGTCTAGCCAGTCCGCCGGGCAGCAGGTAGACCACCGCGACGAACAACGCTCCCAGCAGGAAGAGGGGTTGGGAGAGCGGGACGCGCAGCACCGAGGGCAGGTCCGCGACGGCCGTCGAGTTGGCGAGGTCGCCGAGCCGGTGGCTCGCCCAGGTGTACAGGAAACCCCCGAGCAACGGCCCCCAGCGGGTGCCGGATCCCCCGAGGACGACCATGACCAGGAGCGCGAGCGTGGCGTCCGAGCCGGCGGCCTGCGGGGTGGCGCCGCCGGTCAGCAGCAGGTAGACCACCCCTCCCAGCCCGGCGAGCGCGCCGGCCAGCACGAAGGCGACCAACTTGTAGCCGTAGGGGCGCAGTCCGAGCACCTCGACCCGGCGCTCGTTCTCCTTGATGCCCTCCCAGACCAGGCCGATCGGCGAGTTGACGGCCCAGTGGACGGCAGCGACCGTCAGCACCAGATAGCCGACGGCGATCCAGTAGAGGGTGGCGGTGTTCTCGATCCCGAGCAGTCCGGAGGGCAGCAGGTCGGCCGGGGCGGAGCGGCCCTCCTCGCCGCCCGTGACGCCACCGGGGTTGCGCTGGACGAGGATCGAGCCGGCCTGGGCGAAGGCGAGGGTGACCATGGAGAACCCGATGCCGGTGACGCGCAGGCTCACCGAGCCGAGCAGCAGGGCCAGCAGCACGGTGCAGGCGACGCCGAACAACGCGGCTGCGGCGAAGGGCAGTCGCAGCTCCAGCATGCCGAGGTCGGTGGCGTAGAGGCCGGTCGCGAAGTAGAGCGCGTGGCCGAAGGAGAGCAGTCCGGTACGGCCGAGCAGGAGGTCGTAGCCGGTGGCGAGGGCCCCGTAGAGCAGGCACAGGGCGAGGAGTTGGAGACTTCCGGGGCTGCCGAGCGGGCCGTCGAGCAGTCCCGGGACGGGAAGCGCACTGTATGGGGCGACAAGGAGCGTGATCAGCAGAGCGATCGGCCACCAGCGTAGCGCTCTGTGTGCCACTGTCCAGCGATGAGTGATTGAATCACCTGTTCGAGGGATGTTGCCGGGCTCGCGCGTTTGTTCACCGCGGGTCCCGGCAAGGCTGCTGTCAGTCCCCCTCGCCACAGTGGCGGGGTCAGCGGAGCTGGTGTCAGTCCCCTCCGCTGGCAGGGGAGTCACGGCAGGGCTGGTGTCAGTCCCCCCTGCCGGGGCGGCGCTGCGGTCGACCGCGGGGCCACCGGTGCTCGTGATCGGCGTTTCGGCGCTCACGCGAGCCTCCCGGCGAGTCCACGGGGTCGGACCAGAAGCAGCACAGCGAGCAGGACGACGACCGAGAGGTCGCCGAGCCCGGCGCCGGTGTAGTAGTTGGCGAACTGCTGGACGAGGCCGACGCCCACCGAGGCGGCGGCGGCCCCGGTCACGGATCCCATGCCGCCCATCACCACGACGACGAAGGCGAAGACGAGCAGGCCGGTCCCCTGGCCGGGGTTGACCGAACCGAAGTAGAGGCCACCGAGGGCGCCGCCGAGAGCGGCGGCCGCCCCGCCGATGGCGAAGACGAGGGTGAAGGCCCTCCGGACGTCGATGCCGAGCGCCGTCACCATCGCCCGGTCCTCGACGCCGGCCCGGACGATCAGCCCGTAGCGGGTGCGGGCGAGGAACAACCGAAGAGTGATCAGCAGCAGGACGGCGGCGGCCATCAGCACGAAGCGGTTGACCGGGACGGTCGCACCGAGCACGTGCCAGGTGCCGGACAGCAGGGCCGGCTGGGGGAAGGGGCGGGCGTCCGCGCCCCAGATCCCCATAAGAAGGGCGGGCACGGCGAGCCCGACCCCGACGGTGGCGAGGATCTGGTCGCGTGGGCGGCTGTAGAGCGGCCGGATCAGCAGGAGTTCGAGCAGGACGGCGGCGGCCGTCCCGACCAAGGTGCCGGACGGCACCGCGAGCCAGAAGGGGAGGCCGAGTTCGGTGCCGGCCCACCAGGTGGCGTACGCGCCGATGGAGAGCAGGGCGCCGTGCGCGAAGTTGAGCACGTCCATCAGACCGAAGATCAGCGACAGACCGGAGGCGACCAGGAAGTACAGCGCACCGAGACCGAGGCCGGTACAGGAGAGGAGGACGACGGTGTCCATCAGGGCTTCACCTCCGCGGTGACGACAGGGACGGCCCGGGAGGCGGTCGGGGAGGCGGTCGGGGAAGCGGGCGGGGAGGCGGCCGACCGGGCAGCGCCGGCGAGCGGGTGGCGGGAGCCGACGCCGAGCAGGCGGCGGGCGGCCTCCTCGTCGGCCAGCAGCTCGGCGGTGTCCCCGCGGTGGGCGGTACGGCCGTCGGCCAGGACGGCGCAGGTGCCGGCCAGCCGGCGGACCAGGGCGAGGTTCTGCTCGACGAGGAGGACGGGCACGGCCTCGGCCGCGCGAGCCAGCACCTCGGCCACCTCGGAGACGACCTTCGGCGCCAGGCCCTTGGTGGGCTCGTCGGCGATGATCAACCGGTTGCGGTTGAGCAGCGTCCGGCCGATCGCCACCATCTGCTGCTGGCCGCCCGAGAGCGTCCCGGCCAACTGCCCGGCCCGCTGCCTCAGTTCGGGGAAGAGCTCGTGGACGAGCGGGTAGTCGGGCTCGTCGGCGGCCTCCCCGCTCCGGGCAGCGCGCTCGGCGAGGCGGAGGTTCTCGGCGACGGTCAGGCCGGCGAAGATCCCCCGGTCCTCGGGGGCGTAGCCGATGCCGTGGCGAACGACCAGATGCGTGGGAAGGGAGGAGAGTTCGGCCCCGTCGAGGCGGATGCTGCCGGTGCGCGGCACCAGGCCCATGACGGCCTTGACGGTGGTGGTCTTGCCCGCGCCGTTGCGGCCCAGCAGCGCGGTGACCCCGGAGGCGGCCACGTCGAGGTCGACACCGTGCAGGATGTGCAGCCCGTCGATCACCACCCATAGATCACGGACGGAGAGGAGGGGTTCGTCAGCAGGCAACGGCGGAGAGGGCCGGGGCGAGGACCGCAGCGAGGAGGTCTGCGGCGAAGAGGACGAGGAGGAGGAGGAGGAGGTCACAGCGCCTCACCGAGGTAAGCCTGTTGCACGGTCGGGTCGGCCATCACGGCCGCCGGGGTGTTCAGGGAGAGCAGGGTGCCGTGGTGCATCACCGCGAGCCGGTCGGCCAGGCCGAGCAGGACGTCCATGTGGTGCTCGACCATCAGAACGGTCCGGCCCAGGTCGCGGTGCACGGAGCGGATCAGCTCGGTGAGGGCGGGCACCTCCTCCGCGCTGACACCGGCCATCGGCTCGTCCAGCAGGATCAGCCGGGGAGCGGAGACCAGCAGGACGGCCAGCTCCAGCTTGCGCTTCTCCCCGTGCGAGAGCGCGCCGGCCGGGGTGTCCGCGCGGTGGGTGAGCTCGGTGCGGTACAGGGTCTCGGCGAGCTGCTCCTCGTAGCGGTCGGCGCGGCGCCAGAGCCGGTACGAGGCACGCGGACCGGCCGCTGCCTGGGCCGCCAGGCGGACGTGGCCGGCGACCGTCATGCCCGGCCAGAGGGAGGAGGTCTGGAAGGTGCGCCCGAGCCCCCGACGGGCCCTGGCGTGCACGGTCTCGGCGGTGACGTCGACACCGTCGAGGCGGAGGCTGCCGCGGGTCGCCGGGTGGATGCCGGAGATCAGGTTGAAGAGGGAGGTCTTGCCGGCGCCGTTCGGCCCGATGAAGGCGATGAACTCGCCTTCGTCGACGGCGAAGGAGACGTCCTCGACGATCGGCACCCCGCGGACGGACCAGCCGAGTCCGTCCACGCTGAGCACCGGGGAGCACGGACGCACGGAGGACGCGGACGACGCGGGCGACGCGGGCGACGCAGGCGACGCAGGCGACGCGGAGGAAACGGAGGCAGGACGGGCGGGCACCGCGATCAGCCCGCCATCGAGGTGACCGGGGGCGCCACCTCGGCCGCGGTCAGGGTCTTCTCCACCGAGGGCTTGGCGGCGGCCCCGGTGCCGGTCAGCCGGACCTGGAACATCGGCTGGAGGAGGGCGTGGTCCTCGGGGCGGACCGTGGTCTTCCCCTTCACCCCGTCGAAGCTCCAGCCCTCCAAGGCCTTGACCAGGGCCGAAGTGTCGTCGGCGGAACCGTGGTTGGCCTCGACGGCGTGCACGATCATCTGGGCGGCGGTGAAGCCGTCGGGGGTGAAGATGTCGGACTTCCCTCCGGCGGCGGTGACCGCCTCGTCCATGGCCTTCTCGACCGGGGTGCCCGCGGCACCGCCGAAGTAGTGGTCCAGGAAGGAGATCTTCTCGCCGGCCGGGCCGAACAGCGGGTAGGAGGCGGCCAGGTCGAGCCCGGTGACGACCTTGGTGCCGGTGAACACGTCCTGCTGGTTGAGCGCCGTCCACAGGGCCGAGGCGGTGTCGCCGGCCCAGGCGACGAACAGCAGGTCGGGCTTCGCGGTCTTGGCCTGAGTGGCGAAGGGCGTGAGGTCGGTGGCGCTCGGCGGGGCGAGCACCTGGTCGACCGTCGCCCCCTCGGCGCCGAGCACGGCCTTGACGGCGGCCACGTTGGCCTGCCCGAAGGCGTTGTCCTGAGCGAGCACGGTGACCTTCTTGCCCTTGGCGTCACCGACGAACGAGGCCGCGGTCCTGATGTCCTGGTAGGACTGGCGGCCGGAACGGAAGGTGTACGTGTTGAGACCGGTGACCTTGTCGGCGGCGGCCGGGCCGCTGATGAAGAGCACCTTGTTCTGGGCGGCGATCGGGCCGACCTGGAGGGCCACGCCCGAGGCGGTGGAGCCGGCCAGGACCTTGTAGCCCTTGCCGATCAGGTCCTTGGCGGCGGACACCGCCTTGGCCGGGTCGCCGGCGTCGTCCTGCTCCTCGAACTCGATCTTGTGTCCGTCGACCGCGCCGGTGCCCTTGGTCGCATAGCTCAGACCGGCCTTGAAACCGTCCAGGTACTGCTTGCCGTAGGCCGCCAGCGGTCCGGTCCTGGAGTACACCAGGCCGACCTTGACCGGCCCCTTGCCATCGCCGTCCGCCGCACTCGTCCCGGCGGTGCCGGCCTTGGCACAGCCTGCGGCGAGCAGGACGCAGGCCGTGAGGGCGACGAGCTTGGGGGCCGGGCCGCCGAGCCGGCCCGGACGCTCGCCGCGGCGGGCGCCGGAGGCGGTCCTGGTGGGGACTGTCGAGCTGCGCATGGTGACCGACTCCTGAGGTGCGGCGGGGGGGTGGATGCCGGAACCGTAGGTGTGCGGTGGGAAGGGCGACATGGGGCCGGGCGACGCATCGGCCCGGTGGGATGTGGATCCGGCCGACATACCGCCGCCACGGCACCGCCGTCCGGGCCGCCGGATGTGGTGCGCCGCCATGGGTCCGCTCCGACCCCTGGCGCTGACCGCCATGGCTGGGAGGGGCCGCGCCCGGTGACGGTGGAGGGGAGGGGAACCTCCTCCTCTCGACCCCGCCCACTCCCTCACGAGGTGATCCCTTGGACAAGGTCCTGGACTCCCCCGCCGACGCCGTCCGGGACATCCCCGACGGTGCGGTGCTGGCCGTCGGCGGCTTCGGCCTCTGCGGCATCCCGAGCACCCTGATCGGCGCCCTGGTGGACGGCGGCGCCACCGGGTTGCGCGTGGTCTCGAACAACTGCGGGGTGGACGACTGGGGGCTGGGCCTGCTCCTGCGGGCGGGCCGGATCGCCCGGATGACCTCCTCGTACGTCGGGGAGAACAAGGAGTTCGCCCGGCAGTACCTCTCCGGCGAGCTGGAGGTCGAGCTCACCCCGCAGGGCACGCTGGCGGAACGTCTGCGGGCGGGTGGGGCCGGCATCCCGGCGTTCTTCACCCCGGCCGGGGTCGGCACCCAGGTCGAGGAGGGCGGCCTGCCCTGGCGCTACGCGGCCGACGGTTCGGTGGAGACCGCCTCCCCGCCCAAGGAGGTCCGGGAGTTCGGCGGCCGGCGGTACCTCCTGGAGGAGGCGATCACGGCGGACTTCGCCCTGGTCCGGGCCGAGGTGGCCGACCGGCACGGCAACTGCGTGTTCCACGCGGCCGCCCGGAACTTCAACCCGCTCTGCGCGGCCGCCGGCCGGATCACCCTGGTCGAGGCGGACCGGATCGTCGAACCGGGCGAGCTCGCTCCGGACGCCGTGCACCTGCCCGGGGTGTACGTCGACCGGGTGGTGGCCGCCGACCCCGGGGACCGCCGCATCGAACGCCGGACCGTTCGCGCCGCACACCGGGAGGCCTGAGCCGATGCCCACCACCCCGAGCGGACCGGCAGCACCCGCCGCCGCCGTCGCCACAGCCGGTGCCGCTGCCACCGCCGCTGCCACCGGCAACGGCACCGCCACCGGCACCGCGCCCCTCGACCCGCGCAACGCCCTGGCGGCCCGCGCGGCACGGGAGTTGCGCGACGGACAGTACGTGAACCTGGGAATCGGGCTGCCCACCCTGATCCCCGACCACCTCCCGCCGGGTGTCGAGGTGGTGCTGCACTCGGAGAACGGCATCCTCGGGGTCGGCCCCTACCCGGAGGAGGGCGCCGAGCACGCCGATCTGATCAACGCCGGGAAGGAGACGGTGACGGTCACCCCCGGCGCCTCGTACTTCGACTCCGCCTTCTCCTTCGGCATGGTCAGGGCGGGCCGGATCGACGTCTCGGTGCTCGGCGCGATGCAGGTGTCGGCCTCCGGGGACCTCGCGAACTGGACGATCCCCGGCAAGGTGGTCAAGGGCATGGGCGGCGCCATGGACCTGGTGCACGGGGCCCGCCGGCTGATCGTCGTGATGGAGCACACCGCCCGGGACGGCTCGCCGAAGATCGTCGAGGAGCTCTCGCTCCCCGCGACCGGCCGGGGAGTCGTCGACCGCGTCGTGACCGATCTGGCCGTCATCGACGTGACCCCGGAGGGCCTCCGTGTGGTGGAGACGGCGCCGGGCGTGCACTTCGCCGAGGTCCGGGCCGCGACCGGCGCCACCCTGCTGCCACCGCCCTGACCGACCCGACGGCGGCCCGACGGCGGCCCGACGCAGACCCGACGCCGGGGCGACGCAGACCCGACACAGACCCGACGCAGACCTGCCCCCGTACGCCGAACCACGCCTTCCCGTCCACGAGTTGCCGCCGAATTCATCGCATTAGCATCAATGCCCGCCGGATTGGCCGGGAATCGTGGCATCTTCATGCTCGCGCGGTGATCATCGCCCCGATTGGTTGCGATCACCGGTGCGCTCAGGGAGAGTTGAGCGATCCCAGGGATCCCGCGCGACCGGAGGGGAAGCCGGAAAGTGCACGACGGGTCCCGTATTCGAGGCCGCCGTACGGGCGCACAACTGAACCGGTCGCACACGCTGGAGGTGCCGGACACCGGATCTGCCGTACAGCCCGGAAAGGCGCGAAACTCCGGGGGGAGCAGCTATGACCACGCCGTTCTCACGCCTCTCTCGACGAAAGGGAGTCGGAACGGCCCGCGGGCGAGGTGCCGGGCGGCTCGACGAGACCGCCCTGAGCGAGTTACCCGTACCCGAAGCGCCTTACGATTACGGCCATTTCAGCCGTCTGGCCGGTCCGGCGCACGAGCCGGACGAGGACGACGACCTCGGCGGCGGGGTCTACCGCCCCGAGCCGACCGTCCACCACGGCGGCTCCGCGGCCCACCGGACGGGCCCACCCCCACCCGCGCCCCACCCCTCAGCGCACGACGGCGGCGCCCCCGCGGCCCCGCCCGGACCGCCGGCCGCCCCCTACCGGGTCCGCTACCGCAGCCTGCTGCGCCGCGAGCCGCACCGGATCCGCGCCGCCCTGCTGCTGTCGGCCGCCCCCGTGGTGGAGGTGGTGCTGCTGGTCTGGCTGCTGTTACCGGAGCACTGGCCGGAGCGGCTGGACGAGACCAACCCCCTGGTGCTGGTCGGCGACAAGGTGATGATCGGGATCATCGCCGTGGTCGAACTGTTCCGGCTGGTCAACGTGGTCTCCAACACCCACGCCACCCTGGTCGCCCGCGATCCGATCCCCGTGACGCCGGAGCCGGGCACCCGGGTCGCCTTCCTCACCACCTGCGTGCCGGGCAAGGAACCGCCGGAGATGGTCCGGGCCACGCTGGTGGCGGCCCGCTCGGTGCGGCACGAAGGACCGTACGACGTCTGGCTGTTGGACGAGGGAAACGATCCTGCAATGCGGGCGCTCTGCGCCGAGCTGGGCGTCCGCCACTTCACCCGCGCCGGCCGGCCGCACTGGAACCGCCCCGAGGGCCGCTTCCGCGCCAGGAGCAAGCACGGCAACTACAACGCCTGGCTCCAGGCCCACGGCGACGACTACGACTTCTGGGTGTCCGTCGACACCGACCACGCGCCGCTGCCCGACTTCTGCGAGCGGATGCTCGGCTACTTCCGCGACCCCGACGTGGCATTCGTGGTCGGGCCCCAGGTGTACGGGAACTACCGCAGCTCGGGCTCGGCCGTCACCAAATTCTCCGAGAGCCAGCAGTACCTCTTCCACGCCCTCATCCAGCGCGCCGGAAACCGTTACGGCGCGCCCATGTTCGTCGGCACCAACAACGCCGTCAGAATCCGCGCACTCCAGTCGATCGGCGGGTTGTACGACTCCATCACCGAGGACATGGCGACCGGGCTGGAGTTCCACCGGAGCCGAAACCCGGAGACCGGGGAACGCTGGAAGTCCGTGTACACCCCGGACGTGCTCGCGGTCGGCGAAGGCCCGTCCTCCTGGACGGACTTCTTCTCCCAGCAACTGCGCTGGAGCCGCGGCACCTACGAGACCCTGTTCACCCAGTACTGGCGGGTGTTCCGCCAGCTCTCGCCGGGCCGGCTGCTCAACTACTCGCTGATGGTGGGCTTCTACCCGATGGCCGCGCTCACCTGGCTGCTCGGCGGCGTGTCCAGCGTGCTCTACCTGGGCTTCGGCGCCTCGGGCGTCCACGTCTCCTCCGAGATCTGGATGATGCTCTACAGCGACGCCGCGGCGCTCCAACTCCTGCTCTACACCTGGAACCGCAAGCACAACGTGAGCCCGCACGAGCCGGCCGGTTCCTCCGGGGTGGCCGGGATGGTGATGTCGGCGCTCTGCGGCCCGGTCTACGCGGCCTCGCTGCTGCAGGCGCTGGTGCGGCGCCGCAGCCGCTTCGAGGTGACCCCGAAGGGCCGGTCGGCCAGCAGTGACCGCCTCGCCACCTTCCGCTTCCACCTGTTCTGGACGCTGGTCTTCGGCGGCGCCCTCGTCGCCTCCCGCTTCACCGGCTACGACCACGTCGCGATGCGCACCTGGGCCTGGATCGCCCTGGCACTGACCCTCCTGCCGCTCCTGATCACGACCGGTGACGCCGTACGCCGGCGCCGGACCCGGCCCACCGCGACGCTCACCGTGACCGGCGGCCGGGCGGCGCCCCCGAAGGTCGTCCTGGAGAAGCGCCGCCCCCGCCACGCCCGCGACCCCCGGGCGCCGCAGCCGGTACGAGCAGGACGGTCCGGCCGGGCGGCGCAGCCCACAGGAGCGGACCGACCGGAACAACCGGACCGACCGGGCCAACCCGGCCGAGACGCACAACCCGGCCGAGAAGCACAACCCGTCCGAGACGGACAACCCGTCCGAGCGGGCCGGCCCGCACCCGACCGGGCCGGAAGCGGCACCCCCATCCACTGAGGGAGCAACCACCGTGAGGATCCACAAGACCGGCCGCACCAAGCGCTTCGCCCTCGGCAGCACCGTCGCCCTGACCGTGGCCGGGATGAACGCGCCGGCCGTCCTCGGCTTCGCGACCCAGCAGTACCACGACTACGTGATCAACCGACCCGAGTACAAGGCGCAGTACGGCCACTGGCAGACCCTGACGCTGCCCGCCGAGTTCCGGGTCAACGCCGTCCACGCCACGCTGCTGCGCACCGGCAAGGTCCTGATCGTGGCCGGCTCCGGCAACGACGAGAAGCAGTTCAACGCGGGCACCTTCAAGAGCCTGCTCTGGGACCCGGCCGCCAACACGTACAAGCGGGTACCCACCCCGGCCGACATGTTCTGCGGCGGCCACGCCTCGCTGCCGGACGGCCGGGTCCTGGTGGCCGGCGGCACCCAGCGCTACGAGAAGCTGGCCGGCGCGGTGAAGAAGGCGGCCGGCGTCATGCGGGTGCGCAACGAGAGCCCGGACCGCGACCGGACCCTCCCCAAGGGCACCGTCTTCGTCTCCCCGAACGGCCACGAGTACGCCAGCACCGTCCCGGTGACCGTCCCCGCCGCGACGAAGACCGGCTCCGGTCGGCAGACCGTCGTCACGGCCGGCGAGCAGCACGTGTTCGTGGAGGCGGTCGGCACCGGTCCCGACTACGTCGTCGGCTCCCCCGCCCAGTACCGGATCAAGGGCCTGAGCGGCGCCGACGCCCACAACGTGTACGGGCAGAGCGACAGGCTGACCCTGGACAAGCAGGAGTACCAGGGCATCCGCTCCGCCTTCGAGTTCAACCCGGACACGGAGCTCTACGAGCCGGTCACCGACATGGCGCACGCCCGCTGGTACCCGACGCTGACCGGGCTCGGCGACGGCCGGGTGGTCACCGTCTCCGGGCTGGACGACACCGGGGAGATCCTCAACGGCAACGACAACGAGATCTACGACCCCAGGACCAAGACCTGGGCCAAGGCGCCCGCGCGCTACTTCCCGACCTATCCGTCGATCTTCCTGACGGCGTCCGGGAAGCTCTTCTACTCCGGCTCCAACGCCGGCTACGGCCCCGCCGACAAGGGCCGCGAGCCCGGGGTGTGGGACCTGTCGGACAACGGCTTCCAGCCCGTCCCGGGCCTGCGCGACCCCGGCCTGACCGAGACCTCCTCCTCGGTGCTGCTGCCGCCCGCGCAGGCCCAGAAGGTGATGGTGCTCGGGGGCGGTGGCGTCGGCGAGTCCCCGCTGTCCACGGCGCGCACCGACATCGCCGACCTGACCGCGGCCAAGCCCTCCTTCACCCCCGGCCCGGACCTGCCGGCCGGCGGCACCCGCTACCTCAACAGCGTGATCCTCCCGGACGACACCGTCCTCACCACCGGAGGCTCCAGCGGCTACCGCGGCCGCGGCGACAGCGACCTCCTCAAGGCGCAGGTGTACCACCCGGATTCCAACAGCTTCACCACCGCCGCCGAACCGACCGTCGGCCGCGACTACCACTCGGAGGCACTGCTGCTGCCGGACGGCCGGGTCGCCGTGCTCGGCTCCAACCCGCTCTTCGCCGACAAGGCCGAGACCCAGCCCGGCGGCTTCGAACAGCGCATCGAGATCTACACCCCGCCCTACCTGTACCGCGGCGAGCGTCCGCAGGTGAGCGACGCCCCGCCGGCCGCGAAGCTCGGCGGTACCGTCCGCGTCGGCACCTCCCGGCCGGAGGCGGTCGCCACCGCCAAGCTGATCCGACCGAGCTCGGTGACCCACGCGACGGACGTCGAACAGCGTTCGGTCGCCCTGGACATCACCGGGCGGACGGCGGACGGGGTCGCGCTCACCCTCCCCGGCAACCCGGACCTGCTGCCGCCGGGCTGGTACATGCTGTTCCTGACGGACGCCGCCGGCACCCCCTCGGTCGCCCGCTGGGTCCAGGTCACCGGGTAGGAGCCGGACGGCTCCGGCTCACCGGCCAGGAGCCGGACGGCTCCGGCTCACCTGGCAGGAGTCTGACGGCTCCGGGGCGCCTGGCAGGAGCCGGCCGGAGCAGCGGGGGCCGGTCCGGTGGCCTCAGCGCGCCGCCTGGGCCAGCCCCAGCGCGTACGGCAGCCAGAACTCGCCCGCCCGGGGCTCGCCGCGGCCGCAGTCGCCGTCCGACTCCCCCGGGTTCTTGATCCACAGGTAGGCGTCCACCCCGGGCCGGCCGGTGTCGGCGGTCGGCCGCTCGCCGAGCGCGCGCCCCGGCGGGTTGCACCAGGAGTCGCCGCCCAGTGCGCCGTTCCCGCTGCGGCTGGTGTCGATCACGAAGTGCTTCCCGCCGAGCGCGGCGGAGAGCCGGGCGCCGTACGCGGCGTTCCGGTCGGCGTCGTAGAAGTTGGCGACGTTCAGCGCGAAGCCGTCCGCGGCGGCGATGCCCGACTTGCGGAGCGCCGCGGCCAGTTCCTCCGGGTCCTGCGCCCAGCCGGGGTTGCCCGCGTCCAGGTACACCCGGACGTTCGGACGCTTCTTCAACTCCTGGACGGCGAAGGCCAGCAGACCGTACCGCTCGGCTGCCAGATCGCCCTTGATACCGCAGTTGTCCAGGGTGTGCGGGACGGCGTCCGGCTCCAGCACCACCCAGGCCTGCCGGTCGCCGAGCGCCTGCGCGACGCCCGTGATCCAGGACCGGTAGGCGGCGGCGTCGGGAGCGCCCCCGGCCGAGTACTGGCCGCAGTCACGGTGCGGGATGTCGTACGCGACGAAGACCGCCGTCCGGCCCGCCTCGGCGGCCCGGCGGCTCACCAGCTCGGCGATCTGCGTGGCGCCCTGCTCGCCGAGCCACTGCGAGGAGGGCTGGGAGGCGATCCGCAGCAGGGTGTCGGCCTCCGCCGTCCGCCCCTGGCCGCGCAGCGCGGTGACCTGCCGAGCGGCATTGGTCTGGTCGGAGACGTAGAAGGCCTGTCCGGGCAGCTGGGCGAGACCACCGGGGCCGACGGCATCCGCGGCACCCCCGGTACCGGTCGCCGTGGTGGCGGCAGTCGTCGGGGAGGCGGAGCCGGTGCCCGACCCGCCACCGTCCGCGCCGCTGCAGCCGGGCACGGCCACCAGCACGCCGGTCAGCGCCGCGCCCACGGCCCAGCGCGAGCCCCTCCCCCACCGAAACGTCCTCGCCCGCCCCAGCCCGTGCACGTGCCGCCCCTCCCGGGACCGGTCCGGCGACCGGTCGCCATCAGCTAAGCACACCCGGCGACGGCCGACGGCCACCAGCGGTGAACGACGAGTGGCCGTGGGCGAACGGGAGATCGACCCCGCCCGGCCCACGGCCACCCCGAACTCACACCCCTCCCGGGGCGGCCGTTCAGTCCTGCTTCAGGTTCGGCACCTGCCAGTCGATCGGCTCACCGCCGAAGCCTTCCAGCGCGGCGTTGATCTGCGAGAACGGCCGGCTGCCGAAGAACAGCTTGGCGGACAGCGGCGACGGGTGCGCACCCTGCACCACCACGTGCTTCTCCGTGTCGATCAGCGGCAGCTTCTTCTTCGCGTAGTTGCCCCACAGCACGAAGACCACCGGCTCCTCGCGCTCGCTCACCGCCTTGATCACCGCGTCGGTGAACTTCTCCCAGCCCTTCGCCTTGTGCGAGTTGGCCTCGTGCGCGCGGACCGTGAGCACCGCGTTGAGCAGCAGCACGCCCTGCTCCGCCCAGTGCATCAGGTAGCCGTTGTCCGGGGCCGGGACGCCCAGGTCGGCGTCGAGCTCCTTGAAGATGTTGCGCAGCGACGGCGGCGTCTTGGTGCCGGGCAGCACCGAGAAGCTCATGCCGTGCGCCTGGCCGTTGTCGTGGTACGGGTCCTGGCCGAGCACGAGCACCCGGACCTTGTCGTACGGAGTGGCCTCCAGCGCGGCGAACTCCTGGCCACTCGGCGGGAACACCTCGTGCTCCGCGCGCTGGGCCGCCACGAAGGCCGCCAGCTCGGCGAAGTACGGCTTCTCCGTCTCGGCGCCCAGCACCTCGCGCCAGGACTCGGGCAGCTCCAGCCCGCCGCCCGCGCCGGCCTCGACCACGCCCGCCTCGACCGTGTCCGTCACGACATCCACCTCCCACACTGCGGCTGCTGCGCCGCACGCCCTCTTTCACCCCGAACGCTACACAGCCCCACCGACAACTCACTCCACAGGAGCGGAGGCAGGCGGGGAAGCGGGAGCGGAGGCCCCGGCGGAGCGCGCGGCGCGGGCGGACCGGGCGGCGCGTTCGACCCGGAGGTGTTCCAGCCCGTTGAGCGCCACCAGCAGCACCGCCAGCGTGACCAGCACCACCAGCGCCGGGAGGCGCACCATCGCGGGCAGCAGCGCCAGCACCACCACCGCCGCGGCGATCCGGGTCGTCGCGACCTGGCGGAACATCATCCAGCGCGTGTACCCGAAGGTCAGCAGGTACAGCCCGCACCCGCCGTAGAGCAGCGTCACCGATCCCGGGCCGAGTGCCCGCCACGGGTCCGCGACCGTCTCCCCGAAGCCGACCGCCACCCCGATCACCCCGGCGACCAGCGCCAGGTGCCCGTACTGGAAGATCCGCCGGACCATGTCCCGGCGCGAGCCGGTGACCACCACCGCGTGCCGCATGGCGTCCGCCGCGTACACGAAGTACTGCCACCACAGGCCCGCCGAGATGGTGAACGCCACGGCCACGGCGGCGAGTTCGGCCGCGTCCAGGCGGGCGGAGGCCGCCGTGCCGCCGATCCCGACGATCGACTCGCCGAGCGCGACCAGCAGGAACAGCGCGAACCGCTCCGGCATGTGTGCCGGGTGGTAGGCGACCTTCGCGAGCCGCCGCCGGAACACCAGCGGCGCGGCCAGGTCGCAGAGCGCGGCCGTCGCCCACAGCGCGAGGCGCGGCCCGTCCGGGAGCAGCCCGCCCGCCACCAGCAGCGGGCCGCTGACCAGCACGCCCACCCCGTACGGTCCGCGCCAGACGCCCGGGACGCGGGCCAGCAGGAGCAGCAGCACCACCCGGGCCAGCCAGTACGCTCCGCCGAGCAGCACGCCCCGCCGGCCGTACGCCCCGGGGATCGCGAGCGCCATGAACAGGCCGGTCAGGCCGACCAGCAGGATGCCCAGGCGGTCCCGTACGTTGTCCACGTCCCGGATGTTGGCCTGCACGGTGGTGCCGACCCAGCACCAGTACACCGGCACGAACACCACCAGCGCCCGGACCAGCCCGATCGCGTCGTGGTGGTGGTGCAGCAGGCCGGAGACCTGGGTGATCGCGAAGACGAAGACCAGGTCGAAGTAGAGCTCCGCCCAGGTGACCCGCTTCTCCTCCGTCCCTCCCGGCTCCGCCCCTCTCGACTCCGCCCCCGGATCCGGCCCTCCCGACTCCGCCCTTCCCGACTCCGCCCCGCCCGGCTCCGCCGGTTCCCCCGCCGTACCCATCCGCGCCCGCCTCCCCGCCCACCGCACCGAAACGTACGAAGCGGGCCCCGCCCCGGCGACCGGCCGGAACGGGGCCCACGACAGCACCGCCGAGGCTAGACCAGCTCGACCAGGTCCGCGATCGACTTGACCACGCGGGTCGGCCGGTACGGGAAGCGCTCCACGTCGGTGGCGGAGGTCAGGCCGGTGAGCACCAGGATGGTCTCCATGCCGGCCTCCATGCCCGCGACGATGTCGGTGTCCATCCGGTCGCCGATCATCACGGCGGTCTCGGAGTGGGCGCCGGCGGTGTTCAGCGCCTCGCGCATCATCAGCGGGTTGGGCTTGCCGACGAAGTACGGTTCGACGCCGGTCGCCTTGGTGATCAGGGCCGCGACCGAGCCGGTGGCCGGCAGCACGCCCTCGGGGGAGGGGCCGGTCTCGTCCGGGTTGGTGCAGATGAACCGGGCGCCCTGGTTGATCAGGCGGATCGCCTTGGTGAGCGCCTCGAAGGAGTAGGTGCGGGTCTCGCCGAGGACCACGTAGTCGGGGTTGTTGTCGGTCAGGACGTAACCGGCCTGGTACAGCGCGGTGGTGAGGCCGGCCTCGCCGATCACGTAGGCGGTGCCGTTGGGGCGCTGGCTCTTGAGGAACTTCGCGGTGGCCAGGGCGGAGGTCCAGATGCACTCCTCCGGCACCTCCAGGCCCATCCCGGCCAGGCGCGCGCTGAGGTCGCGCGGGGTGTAGATCGAGTTGTTGGTGAGGACCAGGAAGGGCTTGCCGGACTCCCGCAGCCGGCGCAGGAACTCCTCCGCGCCGGGGATAGGCGTGCCCTCGTGGATGAGGACCCCGTCCATGTCGGTCAGCCAGGACTCAATGGGCTTGCGGTCTGCCACGTGCGTGTCTCCCGGAGTGTTGCAACGTCTTGGGTCATGCGAGGGCCCTGACGCGGCACAGCCTAATCCGCACACCTGGCCGACGGCAGCACGTCCCGCCCACCGGAACGGTCCCGCACCGGACCGACCCGCCACCGCACCCGACCGACCCGCCACGGCACCGGACCGGCCCGCCACCGCCCCGGCCGACCGCCCACCCTGCAAACCGGGAGCAACCGGGCGCCTCGTGATTGAGTAGGCCGCATGAACCCGCAGACCTCCCGCTCCCTCCCCGACCGGCCGCTCCCCGACCGGGCGCTGCGCGTCGGCCTGATCGGCTACGGCCTGGCCGGCTCCGCCTTCCACGCGCCGCTGATCGCCACCACGCCGGGGCTGCGGCTGGACGCCGTGGTCACCGCCAACCCCGAGCGCCGCGAGCAGCTGGCCCGCGAACACCCCGACGCCCGCGCCGTCGACACCCCCGAACAGCTGCTCGCCGACCCGGACGCGCTCGACCTGGTCGTCATCGCCTCGCCCAACCGCACCCACGCCCCGCTCGCCCGCGCCGCCCTGCGGGCCGGGCTGGCCACCGTGGTCGACAAGCCGCTGGCCGGCACCGCCGCCGAGGCGCAGGAGCTGTGCGCGCTCGCCGAGGAGCGGGGCGTCCTGCTCTCCGTCTTCCAGAACCGGCGCTGGGACGGCGACTTCCTCACCGCCTCCCGCCTGGTGCGCGGCGGCGCCCTCGGCCGGGTGCACCGCTTCGAGTCCCGCTTCGAGCGCTTCCGGCCCAAGCCGAAGGCCGGCTGGCGCGAGCTGGCCGACCCGGCGGAGGTCGGCGGCACGCTGTACGACCTGGGCAGCCACCTGGTCGACCAGGCGCTCACCCTGTTCGGGCCGGTCGAGACGGTGTACGCGGAGATCGACGTGCGGCGTGACGGCGCGGTCGTGGACGACGACGCCTTCCTCGCCCTCACCCACGCCTCCGGCACCCGCTCGCACCTGTGGACCAGCGCCATCACCCCGCTGATCGGGCCCCGGCTGCGGGTCCTCGGCGACGCCGCCGGTTACGTGAAGCCCGGCATGGACCCGCAGGAGGCCGACCTCCGGGCGGGTCTGCGCCCCGACGGCACCCGCCCGTGGGGCGCCGACGAGCCCTCGTCCTACGGCACCGTCGGCAGCGACGAGTCCGCGATCTCCCTGCCGACCGACCCGGGCGACTACCCGGCCTACTACGCGGGCATCGTCGCCGCCCTGACCGTCCCGGGCACCCCGCCCCCGGTCGACCCGCGCGACGCGGTGGCCACCCTCACCGTCCTGGAGGCCGCCCGCGCCTCGGCCGCCACCGGAACGACGGTCCGCCTGGCCTGACGGAGGCTCAGCCGACCGGAACGCCGTCCGACGGGACCCGTCCCACCCCTGCCGCCACCGCCGACTCGACTCCTACGATGACCGGATGAACAGTCAGCGGGGGCGGCAGATCAGCGCGGACGAGCGCCGTGAGCGCGAACGGGCGTGGTCCGCCGAGCAGAAGAAGCGCGAACGGGCCTGGACCGAGCAGTTCGAGAAGCGCCAGAAGGTCCGGGAGACCGAGGACCGGGAGCGCGCGCACCTCGCCGCCATCGCCGGCGAACGGCAGGCCTGGGCCGAGGGCCGGCGGACCGGGTCGATCGGCTACCTCGACGTCACCGGGCCGGACGGGGTGCCCGTACGGATCGCCGTGGTGTGGCTCGGACGCTTCCGGGCCACCCGCAAGCCGCTGAACGGCTACGACCCCCTCCCCGCCCCCGAGCTGAACGGCTCCGGTGTCGAGGGGATCCTCCTCTTCGCCCTCTACGCCGTCCTCGTCGGCCTGAACTCCGGCCTGCGCTGGCTGGTCCTCCGGCTCGCCGACCGCCCGCGCTGGGCCGTCGGCGCCGCCGCAGGACCGGACCGCGGCAAGGGCGGCGAGCACAACACCGTCCTGCTGCGCGGCCGGAGCCGGCGGCAGGCCCTGCGGTACGCGGCCGCCCTGGCCGACCGGGTCGAACGGGAGGGCACCGCCGCCCTCACACCCCGATGACTTCCACGGCCGAACCCAGGCCCCGGAAGTCCGCGACGTTGCGGGTGTACAGCGGCAGCCCGTGCGCGGAGGCCACGGCGGCGATCATCAGGTCGATCCGCCGCGGCCGCGGCTGCCGCCCCGCCGCGATGGTCAGCGTCACCAGCGTCCCGTAGCGGGCGGCGGCGGCCGCGTCGAACGGCAGCGGGTCGAAGTCGGCCATCGCCGCCCCCAGCACCTCCAGCCGGGCCGCCCGGCTGGCCGGGTCACGGGCCATCGACACGCCCTGCTGCAGCTCCGCGAAGGTGATCGCGGTCAGCTCCGGCACGGCCGGCAGGTCCGCCGGGTTGAGCAGCGCCAGGTCGATGTAGACACAGGTGTCCAGCACCCCGGCGGGCCGCCGCCGGGACGCCCTGCGGCGCTCAGCCACGCCGCCGCTCGAACGGGTCGTCGCCCTCGTCCCCCACCAGCTCCTCGGGCCCGAAGTCCTCCTCGGCCTCCTTGCGCATCTGCTGGTAGTCCACCCGCGGCAGCTTCACGTGCCGCGCCACCAGCTCCTCCGCCGTGAGCCGCCGCCGCCCGGACACCGGCCGCAGCTCCGCGACCTCGACCCCGTTCCTGGTGATGTGGAAGGTCTCCCCCGCCTCCACCGCGTCCATCACCGCGGCGGAGTTGTTCCGGAACTCCCGCTGGGTAATCGTCTTCATGCCTCCACCGTAGCCCCGCGTAGCACCGATGGCTACACCCCCGCCCACGCCCGCGAAACCCCCCTCCCCGCCGCCTCCCGTCCGCTACGTTCGAACACCGACTGTTCGCGCCCCGGGGAGGCAGGCGCAATGACGGGGAAGCGGCGGTGGGTGCTGCTGGTGGTGCTGGTGGGGGCCGGCGTGGGCGGACTGTACTGGCTGCGGGATCGGGTGGAGCATCCGGCGGAGGGGAGTGGGGGCCCGGGTCGTGGATGACGGTGGATTTCGGAGGCGGGCGGCGGCACGCGGGTGTGGGTGTACGCCAGGGATGGGGTGTGACGGGGATCTCCGGGGTGGGGGAACCCGGTGGGTCGTAGGATCGTCCTGCTGTACGTCCGGGAGCCGGTGGGACACCGAGGAGGGAGTGGGCCGTGGCCGTTGTGTCGATGTTGCTGGGGCTGCTCCGGGTGTTGACCGGGGACCTGGTGGGCGAGAGCGGGACGTTGGCGTCCGTCGCGGCCGTGGCGGCCGTGGCGCTGGTGGCCGGGGCGGTCGCCGGGGCGCTGGCGGGGGCTCGGCTCCTGGGGGCGCGGGCGCCGGCGGCGGTGCGCAGCGGGGTGCTGCGGCGTCGGGCGTTCCGTACGGCGTTCCTTCCGCAGCGTGATCCGGATGCCCGGGGCAGGCGACGCCCCAGGGCGCCCGGGGCGGCCCCGGCGGCCGCGTAAGCCCTTCGTCGTTCCGTTCGCCTTCGCGGCCGTCCTCCGCCGACCACTCATGCCTTGAGACCCCGGAGGGCTCGCTCCACCATGTCCGTTCTCGCCGTTCTCGACCCGGCCGTCGCCGTCGCGCACGCCGTCGTCGCCACCATCGCCCACGTCCTGCCGACCGCGCTGGCGATCGTCCTGTTCACCGTCGCCGTCCGGCTCGCGCTGCACCCGCTGGCGCGGGCGGCGGCGCGCGGGGAGAAGGCGCGGGCCGTGCTCGCGCCGAAGGTCGCCGCGCTGAGGAAGAAGCACGAGAAGCGCCCGGAGAAGTTGCAGGAGGCGCTGGCCGAGATGTACCGCGAGGAGCAGGTGTCGCCGTTCGCGGGGTGTCTGCCGCTGCTGGTGCAGATCCCGTTCTTCTCGGTGATGTACCGGCTGTTCACCACCCCGAACGACCTGCTCGACCACACCCTGTTCGGCGTGCCGCTGGGCTTGCACGTCGGCGGTGCGCACGGCGCCGGGCAGCTGGCGGTGTTCGGGCTGCTGTACGCGGGGCTGGCGGCGGTCGGGTACGTCAACTACCGCCGGGCCCGGCGTGCGGCGGCGGCGCAGCCCACCCCGCAGCCGGGGGCGGGAGTGCTGCCGTACCTGTCGTTCGGGTCGGTGCTGTTCGCCCTGCTGGTGCCGGTGGCCGCCGCGCTCTACCTGCTGACGACGAGCGCGTGGTCGGCCGCCGAGCGGGCCTGGCTGTACCGGGACGGGGCGCCGCAGACTCCGGCGGCCGTCCTCTCCGTGTAGTCCGGGAGTCGGGTTGCCCGGGCAGCGGGTTGTCCGGGAGCCGGGTTGCCCGGGCACCGGGTGGTCCGGACGCCAGGTGGTCCGGGAGTCGGCCGGCTCAGAAGTGGCGCAGCAGTTCGGGGAAGGCCCCGAGCTGCAGCGTCGCCGCGTCCGGACCGAGTTCCTCGTGCTCCAGCACCCAGGTGTGCTCGTGCGGGATGTAGACGGTGCGCAGGCCGGCCCGGCGGGCGGGGGCGACGTCGGACTTGGGCGAGTTGCCGATCATCCAGGTCCGGCCGGGGTCGAGGCCGAGGTCGGCGGTCAGCTTCCGGTAGGTGTCGGCGGACTTCTCGGCCACGATGTGGACGCCCCGGAAGTGGTGGTCGATGGTGGACGCCGTCACCTTGCCCTGCTGCTCGTCACGGTCGCCCTTGGTGAGCAGCAGCAGGTGGTGGCGGTCGGCGAGGGCGGTGAGGGTGTCGGCGACGCCGGGGATCAGCTCGACCTGCCGGGTGGTCAGCGGGGTGAGGAGCTCGTCGATCCGGGCGAGCTCCGCCGCGGCGGGGGTGCGGCCGCTCACCTGCCGCAGGCAGTCGGCGAGGCTCTGCCGGAAGACGGCGGCACCGTAGCCGAGGGTGGCGGAGTTGGCGGCTTCGATGCCGTCCAGGACGGAGCGGGTGCGGTCCCGCTCGGCCGGGGTGGCGACCCAGTCCAGGAAGCCGTCGATGACCCGCTCGAAGAGGACGTTGTTCTCCCAGAGGGTGTCGTCGGCGTCGAAGATGAGGATCTGGTCGGTGTGCATCCGGTGGTCTCCAGGGCGAAGGGCGTCGGGCAGGCGGGCGGGAGCGGACGGCGGCCGGGCGATCGGCCGCCTCAGGCGGGCGGGAGCAGGCGGGCGACGCGGGCGAGGGTCTCGCGGAGGTTGTCCTCGGTGGTCCGCTGCCCGGCCTCCTCGACGGTGAGCCACTGCAGCGGGGAGGCCGGGTTCTCGGGCCGTGCCCGGTCCGGGGTGTCGGTGGCCAGGAGGAAGCGCAGGTCGGCGTGCTCGTGGGCGGGTTCGACCGGCGAGGCCGGGACGGGGACCACCGCGACGTGGACCAGGGCGGCATCGGGCCACGGGGTGAGGTCGGTCAGGCCGGTCTCCTCCACGCCCTCGCGCAGCGCGATGCGCAGCGGCTCGGTCTCCCCCGGGTCGCCGTGGCCGCCGACCTGCAGCCAGGCCTGCTGGCGGACGTGCCAGCGCAGCAGGACGCGGCGGGTCGGCGGGTGGACGATCAGCGCGGAGGCGGTGAAGTGGAGGGGGAAGGTACCGCGGTTCCAGGGGTCGGCGGCGGCGAGGAGGCGGCGGGCGCGCTCGTGGTCGGCGGTCTCCACCGGGCCCTGCGGGCGGTGGTCGGCCAGCAGCCGGGCGAGGTCGGGGCCGGCAGCGGGGCCGGCGGCGGGGTCGGGATCGGGGCTGTGCGACGGGCCGCCCGTGGTCGCCATGGATCTGCACTCCTCGTTCTGCTGCGGGCCCGCTCCTCGCCCACGTCCGGGACGCGTCGGACCGCGTCAACCGGCTTGCGGGGAACGGGTGGTGGTCGGGCCCGGGCTTCCGGTTCCGGGCGAACCCGCGCAGCCTAGCCCGGGGCCGGCCGGGGGCCCACCGGTTTTCGCGCGTACGAACCGCGCGGCGGGCACCGGACGAGCCGGGCGGCCGACCCCGCACGAACCGCGCGGCGGGCACCGCACGGGCCCGGCGGCACAGCCGGTCCGCGGACCCCGTACGGACCGGCCCGCAGCTGCCGTCCCGGCTGGTCGGGGGGTTCCCCGGGGGCCGTAGCCTGTGCTGATCGTTACGGGACAGGTGGAGGGATGTCGTCATGGTGGCTGCTCCGGCGCTCGCCGAGCTGCGCGAGGTGTGCCAGCCGCAGGCCAAGCTGCAGAGCCGCAACGGTGAGCACTGGGCGGGCCGGCTGTACATGCGGGCGCTCTCGCTGCGCACCACCCGGCAGTTGGTGCGGACCTCGGTCTCACCGAACACCCTCACCTGGGTGATGGTGGTGTGCGGGGTCGGCGGCGGTGCGGCCCTGCTGATCCCGGGCCTGACCGGCGCGGTGCTCGCGGCGGTGCTGTTCCAGCTGTTCCTGCTGTTCGACTGCGTGGACGGCGAAGTGGCGCGCTGGAAGCGCCAGTTCAGCATGGCCGGGGTGTACGTGGACCGGCTCGGCGCCTACCTGGCGGACGCGGCGCTGATGATCGGGGCGGGCGTCCGGGCGGCGCGCGGCGGCTCGGAGCTGTGGGTGTCGGCGGGCCTGGCGGCCGCGCTGGGCGTGGTGCTGCTGAAGGCTTCGACGGACCTGGTGGACGTGGCCCGCGCGCGCAGCGGGCAGCCGCCGGCGGACGAGGAGTCGACCCAGCCGCGTTCGCAGGGCATCGCGACGGCCCGCCGGTTCGCCTCGATCTTCAAGATCCACCGGGTGACGAACGGCATCGAGGCCTCGCTGGTGCTGCTGGTGGCGGCCGCGGTGGACGCCGGGCTCGGCACCCTGGACGCGACGCGGGCGACGCTCGCGGGGATCACGGTGATCACCTGGGGCATGGTGGTCGCGCACCTGGCGTCGATCCTGTCCTCCTCGCGCCTGCGCTGAGTTCGACCGGGCCCCGTCCCTGCCGGACCGCCCCGGCGGGAAGCAGGATGCGGGAAGGTGACGCGGCGCTCCCCCGCCCGGGGGAGGCCCCCCGGTCAAGCCCCTCGCCGGGTGGACGCGGCGGACCGGGGCCGGGCGCGAGGGTGGGGGCATGACGCTGACCCAGCCCGCCGCCGAGACCGCCCCCGGCGCCACTGCCGAAACCGCCGAGACCGCCGAGACCGCTCCTGCGACGGCCGCCTCCGTCGACCCCACCGCGACCGCCGGGGCCACCCGCCTCGCCGCGACCGTGCCCGCCCCACCGCGGTGGGCGGTGCGCGCGGCCCACGTCGCGGCCGTCACCGCGCTGCCGGCCGGGCTCTGGCGGCTCGGGCTGGTGGCGGGCTGGCACGGCGGGTACACCGAGGCGGGCTACCACGCGATGGGTTTCGGCGGCTGGGGCTCGGTGTGGCCGGTCTTCCTGAGCCTGTTCACCGAGGCGCTGGCGCTCCTCACGCTCGGGCTGGTCCGGCCCTGGGGCACGGCGCCGCCGCGCTGGGTCCCGTTCGTCGGCGGGCGTCCGGTCAACCCGCGTGCCGTGGTGCTCGCGGCCTCGCTCGGCGCCGCCGGTCTGGCCGTGCTCTGGACGCCCTTCGCCGGGTGGTGGGCCCTGCCGGGGACGGACATGACCCCACTGGGCCACGTCCTGGTCGGCTTCCTCTACCTGCCCACCGTCGCCTGGGCCCCGCTGCTGGCCGCCGTCACGCTCTCGTACCACCGCCGCCACCGGGCGGCGGCGCCGACGCTCCCCCGCCCGGCCTGAGGCCCGACGCGGCGCAGACCGGGTCTAGGCGGGCTCGGCCTCAAGCGCCGGCGCCGACCCAGGAGCGGCCCCGGGCCCGGCCTCGGCCTCAAGCGCCGGTGCGGGCACCGTCCGGCCGTAGGCGGCCAGGACGGTGTCGAGGAGCCCGGGGAAGCGCCGCTCCAGGTCGACCGTGCGCAGCGCGGAGAAGCGGCGGTTGGCCTCCTCGCGCTGGCTGATCAGGCCGGATTCGCGCAGCACCTTGAAGTGGTGGCTGAGGGTGGAGGGTGCGACGTCCACCGGGAAGGTGCCGCAGGCCCGTTCGGGCTCGGCGCGCAGGACGCGGACGATGGTCATCCGGGTGGGGTCGGAGAGCGCGTGCAGGATGTCGAGGAGGTCGATCTCCTCGGTGGCGGGGTGGGTGAGCGCCGGTCGGCGGCGGGTGCTGCGGGGCACGGTCGGACCTCCCTGATCTGCGATGTTCGACATCCATGGAAACGGCGTGGTACCACTGCCTCGGATCAATTTCGCCGTTCGTCGAACATCGTAGTCGAGGGGGACCGACATGCGCGCACTGGTGATGACCGCACCCGGTGGGGCCGAGAACTCGCAGATCCGGGAGATCGAGGAGCCGCACCCCGGGGCGGGCCAGGTGACGGTCGACGTCGCCTACGCCGGACTGAACTTCGTCGACGTGATGACCCGCCGCGGCGACGCCGCGTACAGCGCCGAGTGGCCGTACCGGCCCGGCAAGGAAGTGGCGGGAACGGTCCGGGAGGTCGGCGCGGGCGTCGTCGGCCTGGCCCCGGGCGACCGGGTGGTGGGCGCACCGGTCGGCGCGGGGCTCGCGGAGGTGGCGGTCGCGGAGGCCGCGCTCACCGTGCCGCTCCCGGACGGGGTGGCGCTGCGCGAGGCCGCCGCCGTACCGCTGGGCCTGGCCACCGCGATGCTGCTGCTGACCGACGCCGGCCGCTTCACCGCCGGGGACACCGTCCTGGTGCACTCCGCGGGCGGCGGGATCGGTCACGCCGTGGCCGAGCTCGTCCCGTTGCTCGGCGGTGGCCGGCTGATCGGCACCGTCGGCCGCCCCGAGAAGGCCGCCGCCGCGATCGCCTCCGGCTACGACCACGCCTTCGCCCGCGGCGAGGCGCCGGCCGGGGCACTGGACGAGGCCCTGGCCGGGGTGATCCGGACCGCCACGGACGGCCGGGGCGTCGACCTCGTGCTCGACCCGCTGGGCACCGAGGCCCTGGAGCTCGACCTCGCCGTGGCGGCACCCGGCGCCCGGATCGTCCTGTTCGGCAACGCGGGCGGCGGCGCCGTCGCCGACCTGCCCCCACTCGGCCGCCTGATGGCCGGCAACCTGACCGTCACCGGCTTCAGCCACCGCTTCCTGGCCGCCACCGCCCCCGACCGTCTGGCCCGTGCCATCCGCAAGGTCCTCGACCTCCTCGCCGACGGCGGTCTGAAGCTCCCGGTCACCGAACTCCCCGGCCTGGAGGCCGTCCCGGCCGCCCACGACGCGATGGAGGACCGCCGCGCCACGGGCAAGTTCGTGGTGCGCGTGGGCGGTTGAGCCCCCGCGGAGGAGCACCCGGCCCGGACCGCACGCCCCGGCCCGGACCGCGCACCCGGGCCAGGCCGGGCCGCCGCGCCCAGGGCCCGGCCGGCGGCCGTCTCACCGCCGGCCCTCAGACGGTGAAGGCCGCCCCCGGCTCCGCGTGCGCGACCGGGCCCGCGAAGTGGCCCGACGCGCGGCGCACGGCGTCGGCCGGCGTCATGGCGCGGCCGACGTGGGTGACCAGCAGGCGGCCGGCGCGGGCCGCCGTGGCGGTGGCGCCGGCCTGCTCGGCGGTGTGGTGCACCCGATCGGCGGTGTCGCTCACCGGCCCGGGCTCCTCCGCCTCGCAGAGCAACAGGTCGCAGTCCGCGGCCAGTTCGACCAGGGAGTGGCACGGGGCCGTGTCGCCGGAGTAGACCAGCGACCGGCCCCCGGCCTCCACCCGGAGGGCGAACGCCGGCATCCCGTGGTCCACCGCCCGGCTGGTCAGGGTGAGCGGACCGACCCGCACCCGGTGGCCGTCGGTCAACTCGCGTACGGCGAAGGCGGATTCGATCGGGCTGCGGCGCGCCGTGTTGCTCAGGAAGCCGGCCAGCCGGTCGGCGGTCCCGGGCGGGGCGTACAGCGGGATCGGCGCGGGGAGCCGGACGTCCGCGTACAGGGCGCCGTAGTAGGCGGTCAGCAGGTCCGCGCAGTGGTCGGCGTGCAGGTGCGAGATCCAGATCGCGTCCAGCTCGTCCAGCCGCGCGTACCGCTGCAGCGGGCCCAGGGTGCCGGTGCCGGCATCCACCCACACCCGCGCGCCCCCGCCGGAGACCAGGTAGCCGGAGCAGGGGTTGTCGGCGCTCGGGTACGGCGTCGCGCTTCCCAGGACGGTGAGGCGCAGGTGTTCGTCGGGCATCCGGCGAGGGTAGCGCCCACGGGTGCACCGCGCGACGCGCCCGACGGTCCTCGGGACGCGGCCCGATCCGGTCCGCCGGACGGCCACCCGGCATAAGCCCCGCCCGCGCGGTGTTGCAGCCCGCCATGACCGAGATTCTGGTGATCGGCGCAACCGGCAGTGTGGGCAGGCACGTTGTGGCCGCACTGGCCGAAGGCGGCCACGAGGTGCGGGCGCTGGTACGGGACGCCGCAAAGGCCGTGCTGCCCGCGGGGGTTCGGGCCGTGGCCGGGGACCTGACGGCGCCGGAGAGCCTGGAGCCGGCGCTGGCCGACGGGGTGGAGGCCGTCTACCTGATGTGGCCCGGCCTGCCCGTGGAGCCCCGGGTGATCGAGCTGATCGCCCGGCACGCCGAGCGCGTCGTGTACCTCTCGGCCGATGTGGCCGACCTCGCGGACGACGAACCGGCGGTGATCTTCCACCAGGAGATCGAACGGCTGATCCGGCGCTCGGGCCTCGCCTGGACCTTCGTGCGGGCGATCGACTTCGCGGGGAACCTGCTCGCCTGGGCCGAGCAGGTGCGCGGAGGCGTGGTCCGCTGGCCGTACGGGCGGGCGCGTCGCTCGCTGGTGCACGAGCGGGACATCGCGGACGTCGCGGTGCGGGCGCTCACCGAGGAGGGGCACGACGGCGGCCGGTACGTGGTCACCGGGCCGGAGGCGCTCTCGCACGCCGAGCTGGTGGCGATCATCGGCGAGGAGCTGGGCGTCCGGGTGCGGTGGGAGGAACTGCCGCCGGAGACGGCCCGCGAACGGCTCACCGCGGCTTGGGGGAACCCGGCGTTCGTGGACTCCCGGCTGCGGGCCTGGGAGTCGTTCACGCGCGAGCCGGAGCGGGTGACCGACACCGTGCAGCGGGTGCTCGGACGGCCGCCGCGCGACGTCCGCTCCTGGGTGCGGGACCACGCGGCGGACTTCCGGTAGCCGCGGCCGGTACGGCCGGGCGGCGCGGGATGGCGCCACCGCAGGCGGGCGGCGGCGTCAGTACCGGACGGCCTTGACCACCACCGGCAGGAGGGTCAGGTCGGCCGGCTGGCGGCTGAAGGCCACTGGCTGGGCCTTGCCGTTCGCCGGGACGTTCTCGGCGCCGACGACGGAGCTGTCCACGGTCTTGCCGCTGGTGTCGGTGAAGTCGACCTGGACCGCGTAGGACGCCGGGCCGGGCCCCGGGTTCTGGATGGTGACCACCACGGCGTGCAGGCCCCCGGTGTGCTGCCGCGCGATGCCGGTGATGGTGACGTCTCCCTGCGCGTTGCCGCCGTCCTCCACCGTGCCGAGCACCGCGGCGGCCTTCTCCCGGACCATCGCCTGCTGCGCCGAGACGGACGCCTCGAAGGCGGACGCCGCCGCGGAGCCGGAGGCCTCGGCCGCCACGGAGGCCGCCGAGGACGAGGCGGCCGCGGCCGACGCCGAGGCCAGTAGCGACTCGGCGGCGGAGGCGATCGCCGAGGGCGGCTCCCCGGAGAAGTTGCCGAGGGTGGGCGCGGTGGCCGACGGCGAGCCGCCCGCCGCGCCCGAGGACCCGCTGCTGCCGCAGGCCGCGAGCACCGCGACGCCGGCGGCCGCCGCGATCAGCGCGACCGTGCGCTGCGGCGTCCAGCCACCGGCCGCCCGGTCGCCACCACCGCCCGGCGAACCGCCGGGCGGGGAACCGGGCAGCGAGCCGACCGACGCGGGCCCGCGCAGCCTGGGGTGGCCGGGGCGGCCGTGACGAGGAGGACTGTGGAGTTCGCGCACCGAGGATCCCTCTCCTGGTCGGTGGTCCGACGGCCGGGCAGCGGCGCTCGCCGGGGCCCGCACCTCCTCCATGCTTGGCAACGCCCGGCGCCACGGCGAGAGCTCCTGACCCGTCCGGGTGGACCTCGGGCGCCGACGGTCAGCCGATGGTCAGCACCGCCTTGCCGTGCAGCCGCCCGGCGCGCAGGGCCTCGACCGCCTCCGCCGCGTCGTCCCAGCCGCCGCGCCAGGTGATGCCGGGGTCCAGGTCGCCCGCGGCCACCCGGTGGGCGAGCCAGCCGAGGTCGCGGCCCAGGCCGGTGCAGGCGAGCAGGAAGAAGGTCACCACCGAGCGGTCGTGCCGGGACTGGTCGCCGAAGAGCGCGCCGAACGGGAAGTCCTCGCCCTGTCCGGCACTGTGGCCGGCGGCGACCAGGGTGCCGCCCTCTCCCAGGGCCGCGTAGGCCTCGACGAGTTGGGGCCCGCCGACGAAGTCGACCACGCCGTCCACCGGGCCGGTGACCTCCTTGGGGGTGGCGATCACCTGGTGGGCGCCGAGGCCTCGCAGCAGGTCGCCGTTCTCGGCGGGCGAGCCGGTGGACGCCACCACGTGCGCGCCGGCCGCACGGGCGAGTTGGACGGTGTAGCGGCCGACGCCTCCGGTGGCGCCGGTGACCAGGACGGTCCGGCCGAGCAGCGGCCCGAGGCGGTGCAGGGCGCGCAGGGCGCTGCTGCCCGCGACCGGGACGGTGGCGAGCGCGCCGGGGTCGGCCCCGGCGGGCGCCACGCCGATCACGTCGGTGTCCACGGCGCGGAGTTCGGCCCAGGCGCCGGCGGGCATCAGGGTGACCACGGGGGTCCCGGCGGCGGGGCCGGAGCCGTCGGCGGCGGCGCGCTCGACGATCCCGGCGGCGTCCCAGCCGAGGACGGTGCCGTCGGGCGCCGAGTCGAGGGCGAAGGCGACCTCGCCGTAGTTGAGCGAGGTCGCGGTCACCCGGACCAGCGCCTGGTGCGGCGCCGGTTCGGGATCGGGGGCCGTACCGAGGCGCAGGCCGCCGGGGGCCGAGCGGTCGACCAGGAGTGCACGCATGGAGGATCCTCCCCGAGATTCTGCCACTGAGTGGCATAAGCCTACAGATGGCACTTTCGGCCCGACTACACTGACCCGCGATGTCCTCCGAAGCCCCGAACGCCGCTGACACCGCAGACACCCCCGAAGCCCCGGGCCCCGAAGCCCCGGGCCCCGAAGCCCCGGGCCCCGAAGCCCCGGACGCCCCCGGAGCCCCGGACGCCCCCGAGGCCCGGCTCCCGCTGCGCGAGCGCAAGAAGCTGCGCACCCGTCAGGCGCTGATCGACACCGCGCTGGAGCTGTTCGGCGAGCACGGCTTCGACGCGGTGACGCTGGACCGGCTGTGCGAGACCGTCGAGGTCTCCAAGAGGACCTTCTTCCGCGCCTTCAGCAGCAAGGAAGACGTCGCGATGGCCCCCACCCAGGACCTCTGGACCGCGTTCCTCGACGTCCTGGAGAACACCCCGGCGGACGGGCGCCGGCTCATGGAGCTCCTGGAGGACGCGCTCGCCGCGGCGATCGAGCGGATGCCGGCCGAGGGCTGGACCGAGCGCGCCCTGGCGAGCCGGCGACTGGCCGCCCGGACGCCCTCGATGGAGGCCCACGGCCTGGCCTTCTGCGACCGGACGACCCGGGAGGCCATGTCGGCCATGGATCGGCGCTTCACCCTCGGAGCCCCCGGGATCCTCGACACCCCCGGCACCCCCGAGGGCACCGCCGGCACCCGACCCACCGCCGGGCTGCGCGCGCGACTCGCGACGGACATGCTCGTCGCCGCGTTCCACCGGGCCCTGGACGGCTGGGTGGCGCAGCCGACCGGGCACACCCGCGAGGACCTCGTACGGCGCCTGCGCGCCGCCTGTGCCGAGCTGCCGGGTGCACTCGCCGCGACGGTCCAGCCCCGCGGCTGATGGCGCGCGAACTGATCGCACACGGCTGATCGCGCACGGCTGATGGCGCACGGCTGAAGTGCAGCCCCGGCCGCCACCACCCGGCCCGAGCCGCCCAGCTCGGGCCACTCAGCCCGGGCCACTCAGCCCGGGCCGCTCAGTCCGCGGCGGTGAGCCGCGCCAGGACGAGGCCCGCGACGATCAGCACCAGCGCCGCCACCCGGCCCGCGCCGAGCGCTTCGTGCCGCAACGCCGTACCGAGCGCGATGGCGCCGACCGTCCCGATGCCCGTGAACATCGCGTAGGCGAGCCCGGCCGGAAGGTCGCGCATGGCCCGCGAGAGCAGGTAGACGGAGAGCCCGCCGATCAGCACGCACAGGGCGGTGGGGCCGGGGCGGGTGAAGCCGTCGGTCGGCTTGATGCTCTGCGACCAGACGACCTCGACCAGGCCGGCGGCGAGCAGGAGGAGCCAGGACACGGCCGCCTCACCCCCGTTCCCCGGCCAGGGCGGCCGGCGCCTCGCACCCGCTCCGCACGCCGCTCCGGCGGGAAGGGGATGCACGGCGCGGGCCGACGTCGAGAGCGAGGAGTTGCGGCATGACGTACCCCCGGGACGAACGAAGCGGACACGGCGTCCACTTGCCTGAGGCCGATGCTAGCCCCAAGTGGACACATCGTCCACTTGCTAGGATCCCTCCATGTCGCCCGTCGAACGCGCCGATGCCGCCCGCAACCGAGTCAAGGTCCTGGAGGCGGCCGAGCACCTGTTCGCCACCCGCGACCCGTCGACCGTGACCATGGACGACATCGCCAAGGCCGCCGGAGTCGGCCGCGGCACGCTGTACCGCCGCTACCCCGACCGCGCCTCGATCGCCCGCGCCCTGCTGGACGCCCACGAGCGCGAGATCCAGGAGCGACTCCTGCGCGGGGAGGGCCCCTTGGGGCCGGAGCCGGCGGCCACCCCGGCCGAGCGACTGGGCGCCTTCTACACGGCGATGGTCCACCTGCTGGAGCGCCACTCCCACCTACTGCTCGGCGCCGAGACCGGCCCGGCCCGCCTGGCCACCGGCGCGTACGGCTTCTGGCGCGCCCACGTCCGGATGCTCGCCGCGGCGGCCGGCGCCCCCGACCCGGACGTGCTCGCCGACCAGTTGCTGGCGCCGCTCGCCCCGGAGCTCTACCGCCGCCACCGCGACCAGGGGGTCTCCCCCGAACGCGTCGAGGCGTCGCTGCGCCTCCTCGCCCACCGGCTGCTCGGCGACTGAGGCCCCCTCGCGATCCCGCGAGGGGCCCCGGGTGCCGATCGCCGGGCGATGGACGGCAGGGTCAGCGATTCCCCTCCGGGGCTTCCAGCGAGTCGAGCCAGCGCAACAACCGCGCCCCCTCGCGGGTCATGACCTCCGGGTCGCGCAGGGCGTTGGCCAGCAGCGACATGCCCTGGTAGCCGGCGACCAGGGTGAGCGCCAGGCCGTCCGGATCGGGCAGACCGAGCTCGCGGAACTGCTCCGCGGCCCAGTCGAGCAGGCGTCGGATCACCGCGCCGGCCTCGGCGTCCAGGACGCCGTCGGCCCGCTTGTCGAGCTCGGCGGCCAGGGTGCCGGTCGGACAGCCGTAGCGCGCGGCGGTCTCGCGCTGCCCGACCCAGGCCTCGACCAACGCCTTGAGACGGTCCCGCGGGTCGGTCAACCTGCCGAGTCCGTCGGCGAGTTCGTCCAGTTGCGCACGGTGCTCGGACAGCGCGGCGCGGACCAGCTCGTCCTTGGTCTTGAAGTAGTAGTAGACGTTCCCGACCGGGACGTCCGCCTCGCGCGCGATGTCGGCGAGGGTCGTGCGTTCGACCCCCTGCTCGTGGAGGACGCGGGCCGCGGCCGCCGAGAGCCGCTGGCGCTTCTGCGATGCCCGCACCCGCCGATTCACTGAGTCAGTCACCCGACTGACTATAGACAGCGGCCGGTGGGCGCGTGCTACGTTCTTCTCAGTCAGCCAACTAACTCACAAACTGGGGGACGCAATGATCACCGTGACGGGTGCCACCGGGAACATCGGACGGACGCTGGTGGAGCTGCTGGCGGGGGCGGGCGAGCAGGTGGTCGCCGTGTCGCGGCAGCCGCAGCCCGCCTCCGGGGCGGCCGGGGTCCGCTGGGCGCAGGGCGACCTCGGCGACGCCAGGAGCCTGCGGCCCGCCCTCGAAGGGTCCCGGGCGCTGTTCCTACTGCTGGGCGGCGAGCTCAACAGCCGGGGCGAGAGCCCGGACGTCCTGCTGGAGGCCGCAAAGGGCGCCGGGGTCGACCGGATCGTCCTGGTGTCCTCGCAGGTCAGCGCCACCCGGCCGGACGCCGCCTCGCACGCTCGCCTCCGGGAGTTCGAGGCCGCGGTCCGCACCTCCGGACGGGAGTTCACCGTCCTGCGGCCCGGTGGCTTCGCCTCCAACGCCTTCGCCTGGGCCGAGACGGTACGGACGAAGCGGACCGTCCTCGCCCCCTTCGGCGACGTGGCACTGCCCGTCGTCGACCCGGCGGACATCGCCGCGGTGGCAGCGACCGTCCTGCGCGAGGACGGGCACGCGGGTCGTACGTACGAATTGACCGGTCCGGCGCCGATCAGTCCGCGCGAGCAGGCGGCGATCCTCGCCGAGGCGCTGGGAGAAGAGGTGGCCTTCGTCGAGCTGTCCCGCGAGGAGGCCCACGCGCACCTGGCCCGGTTCATGCCGGAGGACGTCGTCACCGGCACCCTGGACGTCCTCGGCGTCCCGCTCCCGGCGGAGTTGGCCGTCAGCCCGGACGTGGCGGAGCTGTTGGGCCGCCCGGCCGCGCCGTTCCGCGCCTGGGTCGAGCGCAACCTGCCGGCGTTCCGGTAGGCGGCTGCGGTTCAGGGGCGGGCGTCCCGGCAGCGCCGGAACTCGCGCAGGAGCGCGAGGAGGTTGATGAGGGTGCTGGCCGGGACGTTGCCGAGGGAGACGAGGCGGCGGCCGTGGAGGTTGGTCTCGCCGGGGCCGGCGGAGGGCCAGAGGAGACCGAACTCACGGCTCTCGGTGCGGAGTTCCACGATGAGCTCGATGAGTTGGCGGTCGGTGAGATGCAGCAGGGCCGGGTCGGCGGGGTGGATCGGGCGGTGGGCACTCACGCGGCACCGTCCAGCTCGAACCAGACGCTCTTGCCGAGCTTCTGCGGGTCGACACCCCAACGGTGGGTGAGCCCGGCGACGAGCTGAAGGCCGCGGCCCGACTCCGCGAGGAGGGAGAGGGGCTGCGGCTCGGGCAGGCGCGGACTGCTGTCGGCGACGGCGACACGGAGGGTGTTGGCGAGGAAGAGGATGAGGACGACCGGCGAGGACGTCCCGCCGTGCCGACAGGCGTTGACGATGAGTTCGACCATGGCGAGCTCGGCGTCGGCGATGGAGGAGGGCGGCCACCCGGCGCGGGCCATGCCCTGACGGAGGGCGTCGCGGGACAGGGCCAGGGAGGGGGAGTCGAGGTTGCGCACAGGGTCTCCCGAGAGGGGAAAGGGTGAGACCGGCGGATGCGTCGCCGTGAACGAGCCCACTGGACATGGGTGTTCTTCGGTGCCCGAGCGGCGTTACTGACGATCCGTTCGGTGAGCGGTGCATCACAGACTGTAGGGCAAGGCATGGGACATGTGCCACACGGTTTGGAACATGTCCCCAAAAGGATGGCTGGACTCGTGCCACTACTGCGTTAGATGCTTGGCCACATGCCCCACACCCCGAGCGCACGCAAGCAGCGGATCGGCATCGAGCTGCGGAAGATGCGCGACGCCGCTGGCATGACTACCGCCGAGGCCGCCGCCGTCCTTGGGTTGAACCGCTCGAAGATCACGCTCATCGAACAGGGGTTGTACGCAATCACCCCTGAGCGGGTACTCGCCCTCGCGTCCGAATATGAGGAAGGCGACTCCGAGTACGTCGACGCCCTGGCAGCGATGGCAGGAGACAAGTCCGAGGGCTGGTGGGAGGCCCACCGCGGACTCGTCTCCAATGGCCTGCTCGACATCTCAGAAATCGAACACCACGCACATGGGCTCTCGACCTATCAGATCTGCCACGTGCCCGGTTTGATGCAGACCGAGGACACCGCTCGGGAGATATTCCGCGAGGTCTATCCGCCCTTGAGGCCGTTGAACATCGAGGCGCGAGTGGAGAACCGCATGCGTCGGGCACAGCTCCTCACCCGCGCGGAGCCCATGCCTTACGAAGCCATCGTTCACGAAGCCGCCCTCCGGATGACGTTCGGCGGGGCGACGGTGGCCCGCGCACAGCTCGAACAGCTCCTGACGCTGTCGGAGCTGTCAAATGTCACGCTGCGCGTGGTGGAGTTCCGGGCTGGCGGTTTCAAGGGAGCGGGTCAAGCAGTCATGTACGCAAAGGGTCCAGTTGACCGCCTGGACACCGTGCAGCTCGACTCCATCGGATCACCGGCGTTCCTGACTGATGTGAACCAGCTAAAGAACTACCAGAACGTCATTGCGGCGATGAGAGATCGAGCACTCGGCCCGGACGATTCGCGTGACCTCATCTCCCGCATAGTGAAGACCCTGTGAGAGGAACCACCATGGATGAACTCGCCTGGCATAGGCCCGCTGCGTGCGGAGACGGAAACAACTGCCCTGAGGTAGCAGTCACCTCCCACGCCGTCTACGTCCGCAGCAGCCTCATGCCCGATGCCATCGCCCAACTCACCCCCACCGAATGGCGCGACCTCGTCTCCGCCATCCGCGCCGGCGAGTTCGACGCCTGACCCCTCCCCGCCGGGTCCGAACCCGGCGGGGACCCTCACCGGCCCCGGCGGCGCCGGAACTCGGCCAGCCACTCCCGCACCTGCTCCTCGTCGTGCAGGTACGAACCCCCCGGCCCAGCCGGGAGGTCGATCCCGTACAGCAACTGAAGCGCCCACCGGGACAGCTCGTCCCATCGCAACCCGTCGTCGAGGAACCACCGCCCGGCCCAACGGTCGGCCTCGTCCCGGCTCACCCGACCGTCCGCCACCGCGATGAACCAGTGCTCGATCTCGTCCAAGCCCGGCTGCTCGACGTCGAACTCGCGATCCATCCCATCAGTATGGCGAAGCCCCCCGATCGCATCGCTCCCGAATTCCCCGTGCGGAAGGCGGTTTTCCGCTGCCGACCGGCAGGGTAGTGGCCGAACCGTCCGTGCCTGTCCAGCAAGAAGGAGGCCTGGGCGTGGAATCACTCCACTGGAAGCGCCCGGCAGCTTGCCCCGATGGCTCAAGCTGCCCGGAGGTGGCCATCACCGCCGACACCGTCTACGTCCGCAGCAACCTCACGCCCGACGCCATCGCCCAACTCACCCCCACCGAATGGCGCGACCTCGTCTCCGCCATCCGCGCCGGCGAGTTCGACGCCTGACCGCTCCCCGCCGGCCGGCCCGACGGCCCCCCATTTTGGATCATGGGCTCTGAGCTGCTAGTGTTCTTCTCGTCGCGAGGGAGAGAATTCCTCGTCAGGCGTCAGCGGTACTACCAGAGTACGTCCCACTTTCAGTGGGAAGAGTCCGTGCAACCCGGGCCTGGCGCTCCACGGTCGAACGGGCCCGGCACCTCTCACAGGTGCCGGGCCCGTTCGCGTTGGGACCGCACGGCTTGCGCCTGCGCAGGGCCCGGCGTCGACCGGTCGTACCGGAACCGCGCAGCCCCGGCAGTGCGTCCCCGCCCCCGAGGTGCCGCCGTTCGCAGGTGAGGGAGTTCGGGTCGTCGTGTGGGCCGTCGTCGGGGTGCTGTTCGCGCTGGTGCCGCTCCTCCACTGGTTGCTGCGCGCCCGGCCGACACCGTTGCGGGCCACCGTCGCCGCCGCGCTGGTGCTCTGGTTGGCGCTGGTGCTCGTGGTGGCGCTCGACCTCCTGCAGCTGCGGAGCGAGACCGAGCTGTACCTCCTCTACACACCGTTCGCCGAACTGGCCGTGCTGGCCGGACTGCGGCTGGACCGGCGGATCGCCGGGCCGCGCGCCGAGCGCCCGCGCGGCTGGTCCCGGGCCGTCGGCATCGCGTTCCACACCCAGCTGGCCCTGGTCCTGACCGCCACCCCGCTGCTGGCGCTCGCGTTCTTCCACGAGGCGGACCTCCCCGCCGCGCGGGCCCTGCCGGAGCCGCCGCCCGGCTACACCATCCTCGGCACCGGCCAGGACTGCGGCAACGGCAGCGGCGCCACCTGCTGGCGCACCCGCTACCTCACCGGCCCGGCCGGCGTACCGACGGCGGAGGCCGCCGACCGGCTGCGGCCCCGGCGGCGCTGCGAGGCGAACGGCTGGCTGCTCGACCGCCGTGAGCTCTGCACCGAGGTCAGCACCGACGGTGCCACGATCGTCTACCGCGTCCTGCTCGGCGCCGGTCTCTAGGGGCCGTCCGGCGGGGCCCGGCTCCCGTGGCCGAGGTGGCCGGGCCCCGCTGTCGGGAATGTCGTACCGGAACGGCACAATCGGCCCATGCCCGCACCCTTCACCGATCTGGGAACCGTCACCGCGCCGTCCGGCCTGCTGGTCCTCGGGATGGCCGGCTGGATCGACTACTGGCCGGAGACCGAGCTGCCCCTCGGCGAGCGCGCCCGCGCGGCCGCCGCCGTGGGCGGAGGCCACCTGCGGGACGGGGACTGCGAGGCCGTCGCCGTCCCGGCGGCCGCCGACCGGCCGCTGCGGGTACGGGCCACCACCTCTCCGTCACCGTTCGACGAGGAACCGGCCATCGCGACCCTGGAGGTCGAACTGGGCCTCCCCTGGCCCGCCGACGCCGACCCGGCCGCGCCGGTCCTGCTCGGCGACCTGCCCGTCGACCGCTGCGGCATGGTGATCGGCGACGCCCTGGGGCTGGAGGCCTGGACCGGACTGGACGGCGACTCCACCGACGGACTGGCCGACGTCACCTACTGGGGCCGCCACGCGGACGACGCCCATGCCCGGTTCGGCGGCGAACGGATCTTCTGGCACGGCGTCGACGGACCGCACGGGTGGCTCGACCTCCCCCTCCCCGAGGCCACCGCACGCGCCGCCGAGCTCACCGCCTGGCGCGGTGGCCTGTCCGGGACCGGTGTCGCCGTCGCCCTCGACCCGCACACCGACCACTACCTCGCCCAACGGGCGGGCTGGGACCACCCGCTCCGCGTCGGCGCGATCGAGGTCGGCGGCTGCCCGGTGCTCGGCATCGAATGGGACCAGGGCGACCACTCCGTCCGCCACCACGGCGAACGCGGCTGGGGCCAGGTCTACCCGGTCACGCTCGAAGCCGACCCGTCCGGTGGCACGGTGCTGCGCTGGACCATCCCGCCGTACGTCGAGGGGGAGGAGCGGAACTGACGTAGCGCCACCTGCTGTCGGTCCCGGGCGGCGGCACCGCTCACCCGTCCTCGCCGCTGCCGTCCTCGGCCTCGGCCTCGGCGAGCTCCGAGGGGGCGAGGAACGGGAACCGTTCGCGCGGCTCCCGCAGGTTCCGGCTCTGGCCCAGAAAAGGCCTGATCCGATCGCCTGCGGACGAACCGCCCGGAAGCGGGTTTTCCGCTCTCGACAGCCGGGGTAGGGCGGAGACGTTCGCACTCCGACCATCTCCCAAGTCCCTGGCGGAGGCGAATCCTTGAGACTCTCCACGGAAGGAACACGCATGCACCGGACCGTCCGCAACGCCCTCGTCACCCTCGTCGCCGCCGGCGCCCTCACGGCCGCCCTCGCCCCCGTCGCCACGGCCGCCGAACAGGCCCGGACCGCCACCCGCGCACCGGCCCGGCCCGCCAACCCGAAGACGGTCAAGGCCGACGCCTACAACCAGGCCCGCAGCATCCTCGCCCAGGCGGGCAGCCAGACCGCCGCCAAGTCGCACCCGATCCACGGCAAGAACGACGTCCCGGTCTCCTACGGCACCAGCCTGCTCGCCGCCGCGCGGGACGAGTTCCGCGCGGCGGACAAGTACCTGCCCGCGGGCCAGAAGAAGTCCGACATGTCGATCGCCCACTACAACGCCATCCACAGCGCCGCCAGGACCATGGGCATCGACCGCTGGTAGCCGCTCGCCCCGGCGGGCCCCGGGTGGCCGGGCGGCCACCCGCGGCCCGGCCGAACGCCCCCTACCGGGGCGTGACCTTCGGCTCGCTCAGCCGGCCGTCCTGCTTCACCGCGTACTCCCTGATCTCGTGGGTCGTGATCACTTCGATCAGGTTCGCACCGGACCATTCGGCCCGCAGGAAGCCTTCGCCGTCCTCCCAGGTGCCCAGGTACCAGTGGCGGGCCGTCCAGCCGCTGCCGGTCAGCAGTTCCACGCGGTAGATCGGGTCGATGGACCAGGCGAGGTCGGTGATGGTCAGGACGTGCTCGGGGTTGCCGGGCTCGGGTTTGCGCTCCATGAGCCGGCCGTCACTGCCGAGGAAGTACGTCACGGCCCCGATCGCCACCGCAACCATGATGAGCGGCGACAGGATGGCGGCGCAGCCGAGCTGCGCCCACCGCTCCCGGAACTCGAACTGGACCAGCATCGAGACCATGAGCATCACGGCCGCCGCTCCGAGCAGCAGCACCGGGTGGTTCAGCCAGCGTTCGACCTCGACCAGACCGCCGGAGCGGGAGGCCTGGTGACCCACCAGGTACGACAGGAAGGCGAGGAGCGCGGCACCCCTGAACCACCATTCGATCCGTCTGTGCCACGTAGCCGCCGCCATGTGCTCCCCCGGGGTGAAACCTTTGCCCGGACTTTACTACGGGCGGCACACCCGTCGGCCTGCCGTGAACGGCCGCTACGGCCCGGGCGACGGTGGTTCCGTCACCCGGGCCGCCGCCCACCGGCCGTACCCCCGTCACCGCCGGTGGAAGACGCTCCTCGACCAGAGGTAGCCGAGCAGCGTCAAACCGGTGCACCAGGCGAGGGCGCTCCACCCGCTGCTGCCGATCCCGGTGCCCGTCAGCAGGCCGCGCAGGGTCTCGATGACGGGGGTGAACGGCTGGTACTCGGCGAACCAGCGCAGCACGGTCGGCATGGAGTCCGGCGGGACGATCGCGCTGCCGATGAAGGGCAGGAAGGTCAGCGGCAGCGGCGTGTTGCTGGCGCTCTCCGGTGTCTTGGACACCAGCCCGATCCCGGCCGATATCCAGGTGAGGGCCAGCGTCACGAACAGCAGCAGACCGGCGGCGGCCAGCCACTCCAGCGGTCCGGCGGTCGTCCGGAAGCCCATGGCGAAGGCCGCGGCCGTCACCAGCACCAGCGCGACCACCGTCTGGATGACGCTGCCGATCACGTGCCCGGCGAGGAAGGCCGAGCGCGAGATGGCCATCGTGCGGAAGCGGTTGACGATCCCCTCCGTCATGTCGACGCAGACGCCCACCGCCGTGGCGACCGACCCCGCCGTCGCCGTCATCAGGACGATGCCCGGCGTCACGTAGTCGATGTAGCTGCCGCCGCCGATGCCGGCGCCCAGCGCGCCGCCGAAGGCGTAGTTGAAGAGCAGCAGCATCATGACCGGCATCAGCACGACCGAGAAGGTCATCGCCGGGTAGCGCTGCGCGCGCTTGAGGTTCCGCCGCAGCATGGTCAGCGAGTCGCTGAGCGCGTAGCCCGTCGTCGCGCTCAGTCCGCTCGTCGCGCTCGTCGCGCTCGTCGCGCTCATCGCGCTCCCTCCCCGGTCAGTGTGAGGAACACGTCGTCCAGATCGGCCGTCTCCACGACCAGCGATTCCGCCTGCACCCCGGCGTTGTCGAGGGTGTCCAGGACGGCCTTCACCGTCAGGACGGAGTTGTCCCCCGGGATGTCCAGCCGCAGCGCTTCCCGGTCGGCGACGGCGTAGTCGAACAGCTCGGCGGCGTCGCCCAGTCGACGGGCGTCGGCGAACTGGAGCCGGATCCGCCCGCCGGGGACGATCCGCTTGAGCTCTTCGGCCGTGCCCTCGGCCACGATCCGGCCGCCGTCCAGGACGGCTATCCGGTCGGCGAGTTGGTCGGCCTCCTCCAGGTACTGCGTGGTGAGGAAGATCGTCACCCCGTGGTCGGCGACCAGCCCGCGGATGATCTCCCACATCGTGCGCCGGCTGCGCGGGTCCAGTCCGGTGGTCGGCTCGTCGAGGAAGATCACCTCGGGGTCGCCGACCAGCGTCATCGCCAGGTCGAGCTTGCGCCGCATGCCACCGGAGAAGGTGACGACCGGCTTCCGGGCGGCGTCGGTGAGTTCGAAGCGCCGCAGCAGGCCCTCGGCCCGCCTCCGCCCCTCCCGACGGCGGAGGTGGTTGAGGTCGGCCATCAGCATCAGGTTCTCCTCGGCGGTGAGCAGGTTGTCCACCGCCGAGAACTGGCCGGTCACCCCGATCGCCTTCCGCACCGCGTCGGCCTGCCCGACCACGTCGTGCCCGGCCACCCGGGCCACCCCGCCGTCGGCCGGGATCAGGGTGGAGAGGATCTGCACGGTGGTCGTCTTGCCGGCCCCGTTCGGCCCGAGCAGCGCGTACACGCTGCCCGCCGGGATCTCCAGGTCGACGCCCCGGAGCACCGCCTTGTCCCCGTAGGACTTGGTCAGTCCGATCGCCGAGATCGCGGCCATCAGGCCCTCCGGATGATGACGTTGCCGACCTGGGTGCGGGCGAGGACCTCGACCGTCTCCCGGGCGTCGCCCGGACCCTGCACCTCGCCGAGGGACTTGCGGACGGCGCCGAACTTGCTGTGCACGTCGAGCCAGGCCGCCGTGCCCTCCGCGATGCCGACCTCCACGTCGCCCACGCTGGTCTGCAGGTTGACCTTGCCGCGGACCACCTTGCCGACCCTCAGGTGGCCGTTGGCCGACTTGGCCTCCACACCGGCCCCGGCGGCGCCGACGTGGATCCGGCCGTTGGAGGCGTTGGCGGAGAGCTCGCCGCGCACCTCGTCGATCTCGGTGTCGCCGTTGCTGTTCTTGACCGTCAGCACGCCGCCGACGGTGCCGATCTCGATCCGCCCGGAGCCGGACACCTCGGCGTCCCCGGCGACGGCGCCGAGCCGGATGTCCCCCATGTCGGTCTTGAGCCGCACGCTCTCGGCCCGGTCGACCTGGATCCGGCCCATGGAGGTCTTCAGCCGGCAGTCGCCGAGCGCGCCCTCGACGACGAAGTCCGCCATCGGGGACTCGGCGTGCACCTGGGAGCCGGCCGGCAGCTCGACCCGGACCTCGATCGAGCCCTTCTTGCTGGAGAACACGGTGCGCTGCTTGGGGCCCTTGAGGGTGAGCCGGCCGCCGGAGAAGTCGACCTGGGTCAGCTCGGCGGCCTTGACGTCCGCCTCCCTGGCCGCGCTGGCGGGCCGGACCTCGACCACGGCGTCGGCGCGCTTGCCGGCGGTGATCCACACCGCGCCGATCTCGAACTCGATGGAGGCGGAGATCGGTCCGTCGGTCTCGTACGTAGGCATGGCTGTCCCGTCCTCTTGGCTCGTGTGGGTGTTCCCGCTGGTCGGAGCGGGGGTGACGTCGAAGGTGCAGAAGGTCAGGTGGTGCAGAAGATCAGGTGATGCGGAAGTCAGGTGGTGCGGAAGTCAGGTGGTGCGGAAGGGTGGCGCCGAGGCGTCAGTGGACCCAACCGGTGAAGCCCTGGCCGCCGGCGCTGCGCGGGGCCGGCCGGAGGCCGAGGTCGGCCGTCGGGCGGGCGGCCGACTGACCGACCTCCAGCGCGCCGGCGACGGCCCGGACCAGCCAGGCGTTGAGGGAGAGGCCCTCCTGCCCTGCGGCCTCCTCCGCCCGGGCCTTCAGGTGGGCGGGCAGACGCAGGTTGATCCGGGCGGTGCCGCTCTCGTCGGACTCCGCCGAGCCGGACGGCACCACGGGCGGCGTCACCGGCGGCACCACCGGTGGCACCACGGGCGGCACCATCGGCGGCACCACCACCGGCGCGTCGCCGTGGAAGCCCTCGGCACCGGGCGGCGCCGTCACCACGAACTCCGGGTCGAGCCCGCGCAGCCGCACGTCCACCGAGCCGGGGGCGAGGTCGCGGGTGACCTCCCCCATGGCGGCGGAGAGCGCGTTGAGCAGGGTGAGCCGCACGGCCGACTCCAGCGGGAGCGTCAGCCGGTCGGCCAGCGCGCGGGCTTCGTCCCCGCCGGCGGCGGCGGCCACGGCGAGCTCGTTCCGGAGGTTCTCGACGTACGGTGTGAGGTCCATGCCCAGAGCATGGCACATCGATGGCGCCATGTCGAGCCATTCATGGCACCACTCTGGCGCCATCACCCGGACGGCGTACGGCCCCGAACGCCGAACCGCCCCGCCGGCAGCAGCCGACGGGGCGGTTCACCCGGGGGAACGCCGAGGCTAGGCCTGCTGCCAGGCCGCCAGGTGGGTGTCGATCTCGGCGACCAGTCGCTTCTTGCCCGCCTGGTCCAGGAAGGAGGCCTCGACCGCGTTCCGGGCCAGCGCCGACACCCCGGCCTCGTCCAGCCCGAGCAGCCGCGCCGCCACCGCGTACTCGGTGTTGAGGTCGGTGCCGAACATCGGCGGGTCGTCGCTGTTGACGGTCACCAGCAGGCCCGCGTCCACCATCCGCTTGATCGGGTGGTCCTCGATCCGCTCCACGGCCCGGGTGGCGATGTTGGAGGTGGGGCAGACCTCCAGCGGGATCCGGTGCTCGCCCAGGTGGTCGACCAGCGCCGGGTCCTTGACCGCCTGGGTGCCGTGCCCGATGCGCTCGGCGCCGAGCACCCGGATCGCGTCCCAGACCGTCTCCGGCCCGGTGGTCTCGCCCGCGTGCGGGACGCTGCGCAGGCCGACCGCCCGGGCCCGGTCGAAGTACGGCTTGAACTGCGGGCGCGGCACGCCGATCTCCGGGCCGCCCAGGCCGAAGCTGACCAGGCCCTCGGGGGCCAGCTCGGTGGCCAGCCGGGCGGTCACCTCGGCCGCCTCCAGACCCGCCTCGCCCGGGATGTCGAAGCACCAGCGCAGCACCACGCCGAGCTCCTTCTCGGCGCGCACCCGGGCGTCCTCGATCGCCTCCATGAAGGCGACCTCGGGGATGCCGCGGTTGACCGAGGAGTACGGGGTGATCGTCAGCTCGGCGTAGCGGATGTTCTGGCGCGCCATGTCCTCGGCCACGCCGTAGGTGAGCGCCCGGACGTCCTCGGCGTCCCGGACCAGGTCCACGACGCTCAGGTAGACCTCGATGAAGTGCGCGAAGTCGGTGAAGGTGAAGTACTCGGCGAGCGCGGCCGGGTCGGTCGGCACCTTGGACTGCCCGGCGTGGCGGGCGGCCAGCTCGGCGACGACCCGCGGCGAGGCCGAGCCGACGTGGTGGACGTGCAGTTCCGCCTTGGGCATCCCGGCGATGAACGCCTCGATGCCGCTCTTGCCACCGGCACCGAAGGTGCTGGTGGCGGGGTTTCCGATCCGACTTCCGTCCGGCTGGACCACGGCGGTGCCCTTCTTCCTTCTCCGCGCGTCTACGCGCGTTCCGACAGTGCTGGCAAGCATAGGCCGCGGCGCGGCTCAGCCGCCGAGCGCGACCGCCACGGTGTGGATCAGCAGTCCGGCCAGGGCGCCGACCACGGTGCCGTTGATCCGGATGAACTGCAGGTCGCGGCCCACGTTGGCCTCGATCTTCCGGGAGGCCTCGTCGGCGTCCCAGCCGGCCACCGTGTCGGAGATCAGCGAGGTGATCTCGGCCCGGTAGGTGTCGACCAGGTACTGCGCGGCGTCCTGCAGCCAACCGTCCACCTTGGCCTGCAGCTTGGCGTCGGTGGCCAGGCGCTCGCCGAAGCGGCGCACGCCCTCGCGGATGCGCCGGCGCAGTTCGCTGTCCTCGTCCTCGGCCGCGCCCATCACCAGCGTGCGCACGGCCGTCCAGGTGGAGTTGATCAGGTCCTGCACCTCGGGGCGGGCCAGTATCTCCCCCTTGGCCCGCTCGACCCTGGCGATGGTCTCCGGGTCGGTCTGCAGCTCGGTCGCGAAGTCGGCGAGGAAGTTGTCGATCGCGCCGCGGGCCGGGTGGTCCGGGTCGTCCCGGATGTCGGTGACGAAGCGCAGCAGCTCCTTGTAGACCCGCTCGCCGACCTGGTGGTCGAGGAACTTGGGCGTCCAGCCCGGGGTCTTCTGGGTCACCTTCCGCACCACGTCCTCGTGGTTGGCGGTCAGCCAGCCGTGCGCCCGGACGGCCACCAGGTCCACCACGCCGTGGTGCCCGCCGTCGGCCACCACCTTGCCGAGCATCCGGCCCATCGGCTCGGCCACCGAGGTGGCGGCGGCCCGTCGGGTCACCGCCTCGGCGACCACCGCCCGAACGTCGTCGTCGCGCAGCACCGCGAGCAGGCCGCGCAGCGCGGCCGAGGCCTCCTTGGTGACCCGCTCGGCGCTGCCCGGCGCGGCCAGCCACTCCCCCAGCCGGCGGCCGATGCCGAGTGCCGCGAGGCGCCCGCGCACGACGTGGCCGGAGAGGAAGTTCTCGCCGACGAAGTCGCCGAGCGACCGGCCGAAGGCGTCCTTCTTGGTCGGGATGATCGCGGTGTGCGGGATCGGCAGGCCGAAGGGGCGGCGGAACAGCGCGGTCACCGCGAACCAGTCGGCGAGCGCGCCGACCATGCCCGCCTCGGCCGCGGCCGCCACGTACCCGGCCCAGGCGCCGGCTCCCTCCGCCTTGGCCCAGGTGGCGAGGGCGAAGACCAGGCTCGCGAAGGCCAGCAGGCCGGTCGCGATGGTCTTCATCCGGCGGACGCCGCGTCTCTTCTGCTCGTCGGCCGCGGTGAACCGGACCCCGGGGCCGGTCCCGCTGAAGGCTTCGTCACTCACCCCGCCAGTCTGCCCGGTGCCCGGCGCGGACGGGGGCGTGCCTCGCGATCACACGCCCCGCATCCGCGACGAACCCTCCCCGACAGCCCCTCACACCCCCTGGCGCGCGCCCCTCGACCACGCCGCTGCCGACGACCACGCCACCGGCCGGCGACCACTCCGCCGCCCACCGACCACGCTCCCGTCCGGCGACCGCGCTCCCGGCCGCCGTACGCGGCACGGCGGCCGGGAGGAGATCCCTCCGGGGGAGGCGGCCGACGTCAGCCGATCGGGACCTCCGCGTACATCCGCGCGATCACGTCCTCGATGGCCGGCTCGCGCACCGACAGGTCCACCAGCGGGTACCGCTCCGCGACCGCCGCCACGATCGGCGCGGCGCTCTGCTGCGCCGGGAACGCCAGCCACTGGCGCGGCCCCTCGACCTTGACCACCCGGGCCCCGGCCACCTCGATCGGGGGCCGGGCCCCGGCGAGGTCCACCACCAGGGTGCGTTCGCTGCGCCCGGTGGCGTGCAGGCCCTCCAGCCCGCCGTCGTACACCACCCGGCCGTGGTCGATCACCATGACCCGGTCGCAGAGCTGCTCGATGTCCGTCAGGTCGTGCGTGGTGAGCAGCACCGTGGTGCCCCGGTCGCGGTTGACCTCGCGCAGGAACTCGCGCACCTTGGCCTTGCTGACCACGTCCAGGCCGATGGTCGGTTCGTCCAGGTAGAGCACCCGCGGGTCGTGCAGCAGTGCGGCCGCGAGGTCGCCGCGCATCCGCTGGCCGAGCGAGAGCTGACGGACCGGGGTGTCCAGCAGCTCGCCCAGGTCGAGCAGTTCGACGCAGCGGTCGAGGTTCTCGCGGTACCGCCGGTCCGGGATGCGGTAGATCCGGCGGGCGAGTTCGAAGGAGTCGCGCAGCGGCAGGTCCCACCAGAGGGTGGTGCGCTGGCCGAACACGACGCCGATCCGGCGGGCCAGCGCGACGCGTTCGCGGGCCGGGTCGACCCCGGCGACCCGCAGCCGCCCGGAGCTGGGGACGAGGATGCCGGTGAGCATCTTGATGGTGGTGGACTTGCCGGCGCCGTTGGGCCCGATGTAGCCGACGCACTCGCCGGCCTCGACGTCGAAGCTGAGCCCGTCCACCGCGCGCACCTCGCGCTTGGTGCGGCTGAACCGGCCGGCGCGGGCCCGTACGGTGAAGCTGCGCCGGACGTCCTGGAGTTCGATCAGTGCCATGGAACCTGGAACCTCCTTGAGGGCGGGGGGAGTTCAGCTGCCGGTGCCGCGGTAGGCGCGCAGTCCGGCGCGCCAGGCCAGCCCGGCGACGGCGACGCAGAGGGCGGCGGCGAGCGGGGAGGCGTACTGGAAGGCGGTGGGCAGGCCGAGCGGGTCGGGCCGCCCGAGGACGTGCAGGGCGGGCAGCCAGTTGACGAAGGCCAGCGGGACGCCGAAGACCACGCTGAGCACCAGTTCCTTGGCGAAGACCGTCGGCGGGTACTGCAGCATCAGGCCGCCGCCGTAGGTGAAGGAGTTCTGGAGCTCCCCGGCCTCGCCCCACCAGAACTGCAGGCAGGCGAAGGCCACCCAGATCGCGCAGAAGATGGCCGTGCCGCAGAGCAGCAGGACGGGCACCAGCAGGACCTTGTCCCAGGTCCAGGGCACGTCCAGGGCGGCGAGCGACCAGGCCAGCACCGCCGCGGACTGGACCGGCCGGCCGATCCGGCGCAGCGAGAAGCGTTCGGCGCAGAGCTGGGCCAGGGCCGGGGCGGGCCGGATCAGCATCACGTCCAGCGTCCCGGTCCTGATCCGGTCGCCGAGCGCGTCGATGCTGCCGACCAGCAGGTTGGCCATGCCGAGCGCGAAGCCGGAGGTGCCGTAGAGGAAGCCGAGTTCGGGCAGCGTCCAGCCGCCGAGCGTGGCGGTGTGCCGGAACATCAGGATGATCACGGCGAAGTCGAGGAAGGCGATCACCAGGTTGGCCGCGAGCATCATCGTGAAGGAGGCCCGGTAGGACATCACCGAGCGGGTCCACATGGCGGCGCACAACCACCAGGAGCGCACGGCCCAGCGGACGCGGGCCGGAGCGGAAGGAGTGAGGTCGGAACGGGCGGGGTCGGAGCGCATCAGACCGGGGTCAGCCACCCTGGACCACCACCTTGCGGGTCGCGAGCGCCTGCACCCCGCGCCCGGCGGCGAGCAGCGCCGCGGCCCAGCCGAGCTGGAAGCCGAGCGGCCCGAGCACGGCCGCGCCGGTCGCGTGCTCCAGGAACAGGTCGGCGGGCACCTGCGCCAGCGCCGCCCACGGGAGCACCCGGGCGAGGTCGCCGAGCCACCCGGGGAAGAGCGTCAGCGGCAGCAGCATCCCGGAGAGGAACATCGTCACCACCAGGGTCACCGAGCGCACCCCGTCGGAGTCGTGCAGCCAGAAGCCGGTGAGCGCGACCAGGAAGCGCAGCCCGAAGCTGGCCGTCTCGGCGAGCAGCACGGAGAACAGGAAGACCAGCCAGGTCAGCGGCCGTTCGGGCAGCCGGAAGTGGAAGACCAGCGATCCGGCCAGCAGCGGCACCCCGCCGCGGACCACCAGGTGGAAGCCGGCCCGGCCGAGGTCGCTGGCGAGCCACCAGCCCTGGAAGTCGACGGGCCGGTAGAGGTCGACGGCGATGTCGCCGCTGCGGAACCGCGTCTGGAGGTCGTTCTCGAAGCCGCCGCCGAAGATCGCCGTGGTGGGCATCAGGGCCTGGCAGATCCAGATGAAGGTGACGGCCTGGGTCAGGTCGTAGCCGCCGAGACCGGGCCGGGCCCGCCAGAGCGCGACGAAGGTGTAGGCGAGGATGCAGCCGAAGACGGTGTTGGTGAAGATGCCGGCCAGCGTGGCGGCCCGGTAGGTGGAGTAGCGGCGGAAGGCGCCGCGGGCGACGGCCGCGTACAGCCCGAGGGAGGCGGTCAGGGCCGCCCGGGGATCGGGAGGCCTCGCCCCGGCGGGGGCAGCGTTCAGCATATTGTCTCCTTGTCGACAAATGCGGGCACACGGGTGCCCGCACGCGTCCGCACACGCCCCAGTGGCTCCGACCGGCCGTACCCGGGGGTGCCGGGCCTGGCGGGCGGAGCTGCCGAAGTGGGTGCGCTATGAAGTTCGCATCTTTCACCGTACCTCCGACCCCCACGGCCCGCACCCGTTTTTCCAGCGGTCGTCAGTACGCACACGCCCCGGCGCGAACAGCGGCGCTCACAGCGCACAACGGCGCACGTCAGACCCCGACACACCGCTGACCGGACGTCAAATAGCACATAATCGCGGCATGACCTTGAGCAGCAGACGCCAGGCCAAACGGGCCGCCCGCCGCGAGGCCCGCCGCGCCCTCCCGCTCTGGCGCCGGCTGCTGCCCACCTGGAGGGTCCTCCTCGGCACCCTCACCGCGCTCTTCCTGCTCGCCGTGGGCGGCTTCGCCGTGCTCTACGTCATCGTCCCGGTGCCCGACGCCAACGCCCACGCCGTCGCCCAGAACAACATCTACCTCTACGCCGACGGCACCACCGAGATCGCCCGCACCGGCGCCGTCAACCGCACCGACGTCACCATCGACCAGATCCCGCTGCAGACCCAGCAGGCCGTCGTCTCCGCCGAGGACCGCACCTTCTACCAGAACCGCGGCATCGACCTGAAGGGCATGGCACGGGCCGGCTGGAACACCTTGCTCGGCAAGGGCATGCAGGGCGGCTCCACCATCACCCAGCAGTACGTCAAGAACTACTACCTGACCCAGGACAAGACCATCGAGCGCAAGGGCCGCGAACTCCTCATCGCCCTCAAGGTCGACCAGCAGCGTGACAAGCGCGACATCCTGGCCGGGTACCTCAACAGCAGCTACTTCGGCCGCGGCGCCTACGGCATCCAGAGCGCCGCCCACGCCTACTACGGCGTCGACGTCTCCGGTCTCACCCTCGGCCAGGGCGCCTACCTCGCCTCGCTGCTCCAGGCCCCCAGCCTCTACGACGTCAGGACCGCCACCCCCGCCAACCGCGAGAAGGCCGTCGCCCGCTGGAACTACACCCTCGACGGCATGGTCCAGCTCGGCTTCCTCACCCCCGCCGACCGCGCCGCCACCGCCTTCCCCGAACCGATCGAGCCCCAGCCCACCACCGGCCTGGCCGGCCAGGCCGGCTACCTGGTCGGCGTCGCCGACGACTACCTGATCTCCTCCGGCACCATCGACGCCGCCACCCTCAAGGCCGGCGGCTGGCGCATCACCACCACCTTCGACAAGCCCCGGCAGGACGCCTTCGTCAAGGCCGTCCAGGACGAGCTCGGCGCAGACCTCGACCCCAAGTCCCGCCCCACCACCGACACCGACGTCCGGGTCGCCGGAGCCTCCGTCGAACCCGCCACCGGCCGCGTCGTCGCCGTCTACGGCGGCCCCGACTACGCCAAACAGCCCTACAACGACGCGCTGCGCCAGGACAACCAGATCGGCTCCACCTTCAAGCCGATCGACCTCGCCGCCGGCCTCATCGCCCAGCACACCCTCGACGGCCGCCCGATCACCACCGAGTCCCGCTACGACGGCACCAGCGAACGCCCCGTCACCGGCGGTCCCACCCCGTACGCCCCGCCCAACGAGGACGGCACCGACTACGGCAGCATCACCCTGCGCTACGCCATGGTGAAGTCCGTCAACTCCGTGTACGCGCAGGAGGGCGTCGACGCCGGACTCGCCCGCGTCCGGGAGACCGCCGTCAGACTCGGCATCCCCGACAGCGTCCGCGGCATGGACCCGGCCAACACCTCGATGACCCTCGGCACCGCCACGCCCAGCGCCCTCGACCTGGCCGGTGCCTACGCCACCCTCGCCAACCACGGCCAGGCACACGCCCCGTGGTCCGTGCTCAAGCTCGAACGGGTCAACCCCGGCGGCGCCGTCGACGTTCCCAAGACGCCCGACCACAACCCCACCGACGCCGTCGGCCGCGGCATCGCCGACTCCGTCACCGACGTCCTGCGCGACGTCGTCAGCCCGCGCGGCACCGGCGCCGCCGCCCTCGACCTCGGCCGCCCCGCCGCCGGCAAGACCGGCACCACCGACGCCAACCTCTCCGCCTGGTTCGCCGGATACACCCCCGAACTCGCCACCACCGTCGGCCTGTTCCGGGAGAACCCGAAGACCCACGCCAAGGAGCCGCTGGCCGGCACCGCCGGACTCACCCGGATCAACGGCGGCGCCATCCCCACCAAGATCTGGACCGCCTACACGGCCGCCGCCCTCGACGGCACCCCCACCCGGCAGTTCGACCTGCAGACCGGACACGACGACCCCGGCACCGACAACGGGCCCACCCCCGGCGGCAGCACCGCCCCGGGCGCCGGCGCCACCCCGCCCCCCGGCGCCGTGGCACCCAGCGCCACCATCCCCGGGCTCATCACGACCGTCCCCACCCGCGCCCCCAGCGCACCCGCCGCCACCGGCGCCCCCGCACCCGGCCCCGGTCCCGACCCGGCCACGCCCAGCCCACAGGCCCCCCAGCCCACGCCCAGCCACGCACAGCCCAGCCCCACCGCCCAGCCCACCCCGACCCGGCCGCCCCGCCCCACCGACCCACCCACCGCCACCGGCGGACCCGTCACCCACCCCGTGGCGACCCCCACCCCCTGAGCGGCGGGCAGCCCCTGAGCGGCGGGCACCACCGGCCCCACCGGCCCCAGCGCTACGCCACCAGCTCCCGCTCCAACGGCGTCCGGAACCGCGGCGTCACCCGCACCTCCCCCAGCCAGCCCGCCAACCGCTCCGCCTCCGCCGCGACCGCCCGCCCGGTCTCCGCCCCGACGTCCCGGAACAGCCGCCACACCAGCTCGCCGTCGGCCCGCTGCGCCCAGCCGCCGACCACCTCGCCGCACCACCACACCGTCGGCCCGGCGTTGCCCGCCCGGTCGAACAGCGCCGGCACGTCCTCCGGCCGCAGGTACCAGTCCCGCCCGCGCCAGCCCATCACCGCCGGGTCCAGCGCCGGCAGCAGCGCCGCCCACGGCTCCGGCTCCGCCACCGGCCCCTCGTCCCCCGGCAGCACCAGCCCGGCCGCGCCGCCCGCCAGCTCCACGGCCGACGCGCCGACGTCCGCCAGCGCCGTGCGGACGTCGCCGAGCGTCCAGCCCGTCCACCACTTCACGTCCTCGACCGTCGCCGGACCGTACCCGGCCAGCCAACGGCGCACCACCTCCGCCTTCGCCTCCCGCACCGGCACGTCCGGCCACTGCGGCACCAGCGCCCACGGATAGCTGCTGCTCAGCCACGAGCCGCGCGGCCGGCAGCGGCGCACGTGCCCGTCCGAGGCCAGCAGCCGCAGCAGCCGGCTCCCCACGCTCTGCTTCGCCTCGTACGCCTTGCCCGCCGACATCAGCATCGTCTCGCGCAACTGCGGGACTTCGTCGCCCAGTTCCTTGGTCGTCGCCTCGCCGCGCCGCGCCAGCGCGGCGAGCACCGCGCGCTCCGTCTCGGCCAGCCGCCGCTCGTCCCAGCCCTCGGCGTGGTCCCGCAGGTGCTTGAGCAGCGTCGCCCGCTCCTTGGCCGCGATCGCCCGGGCCGCCGCCGAACTCACGTACGGGGCGAGGCCCTCCGTCACCGCGAAGATCGTCCGCCGCATCGACAGCAGCTTCACCAGGGAGACGTCCTCGTACAGCGCCCGGTCCACCTCCGCCGCCGAGGGCTCGGCCAGCCGCGCGCACGCCGACAGGTACACCGTGGCCGCGTCCGTGGCGTGCAGCCCCACCACCGCGTCGGCCACGTCCTCCACCCGCGCCGCCCGCGCCGAGGGCGCCAACAACTGCCGCCGGCCCAGCCTGGCCCGCCGTTCCCCGTCACCGATCACCGGCACGCGCCTCGTCATGCCGGGACCCTAGCGCCCGCCACCGACAATTCCGGGCCGGCGCCCTCCCCCGCGCCGCCGGCGGCCAGCTCCGCCGCCAACTCCGCGAACTCCGCGAGCAGCGGTGACGTCCGCCCCGCCGCCCACGCCAGACAGACCCGGTTCGGCGCGATGTCCGAGATCGGCACGTGCACCACGTCCGAGCGCGTGTAGAACGCGGCCACCGACAGCGGCAGCACCACCATGCCCTCGCCCGCCGCCACGTACTCCAGCTTCTCCTCCACGGTGTCCGCGCTCGGCCGGGCCCGCTCCGGCCGCCGCCCGCCCGGCACCGGCAGGTCCCGCCACTCCGGCACCGCGTCCGGATCCTGCAGCAGCCGCTCCCCGCCCAGCTCGGCCATCGCCACCGACGGCCGACCCGCCAAGCGGTGCCCGGCCGGCAGCGCCACCACCCGGGGCTCCGCGAACAGCGGCCGCAGCGCCAGGCCCCGCTGGTCCACCGGCAGCCGCACGAAGGACACGTCCACCCGCCCGTCCAGCACCACCTGCGCCTGGTCCCGCCAGGACGTCCGGACCACCTCCACCGCCAGCCCCGGATGCCGCCCGCACATCGCCCGCGCGACGGCCGTCACCGTGATCCCGGGCATGAACCCCACCACGAACCGCTCCCGGTCGTCCGCCGACCGCCCCACCCGGCGCCGCAACGCCTCCGCCGCCGCCAGCAGCGGCGGCGCGTCCTCCAGCAACTGCCGCCCCGCGCACGTCAGTTCCGTGGACCGACGGTCCCGCCGGAACAGCTGCGCGCCGAACTCCGCCTCCAGCGCCCGGATCTGCCGGGACAACACCGGCTGCGCGATGTGCAACTCCGCCGCAGCCCGCCCGAAGTGCAGCTGCCGCGCCACCGCCACGAAGTACCGCAGCTTCCGCAGATCGACGTCCACCGCACCCCCTCCACCGCACCCACCTCGACTGATACCCCGAGGGTATGACAGCGGACGGAACAGGTCTTGGACGACACCCGCCCGCGCGACGCACGATCGACACACCCCCGAACCGCCCCGGCAGCCCGAAAGGCACCACCATGCCCCTCACCGACCAGCGCGTCGTCGTCCTCGGCGGCACCTCCGGCATCGGCCTCGCCACCGCCGACCTCGCCGCCCGCCGCGGCGCCCGGGTCACCGTCGCCTCCAGCCGCCGCGACAGCGCCGAACGCGCCCTCGCCGCCCTGCCCACCGGCACCACCGCCGACATCGCCGACCTCACCGACAGCGACCAGGTCGCCGCCCTCTTCGACCGCCTCGACCCCGTCGACCACCTGGTCTTCACCGCCGGCGAACCGCTCGCCCTGATGCCGCTCGACGACCTGGACCTCGACGCCGCCCGCCGCTTCTTCACCCTGCGCTACTTCGGCGCCCTCGACGCCGTCCGCGCCGCCGCGCCCCGGCTGCGCCCCGGCGGCTCGATCACCCTCACCTCCGGCACCGCCGGCCGGCGGCCCGGCCCGGGCTGGAGCGTCGCCGCGAGCATCTGCGGCGCGATCGAGTCCCTGGTCCGGGCCCTGGCCGTCGAACTCGCCCCGATCCGGGTCAACGCCGTCCGGGCCGGCATGCTCCGCACCCCGCTCTGGTCCGGCCTCCCCGACACCGACCGCGAACAGCTCTACGCCACGACCGCCGCCGGCCTCCCGCTCGGCCGGATCGGCGCCCCGGAGGAGGCCGCCGAGGCGTACGCCTACCTGATGGAACAGCGCTTCGCCACCGGCACGGTCGTCACCGTGGACGGCGGCGCACTGCTCGCCTGACCACCGGCGTCACCTGACCACCGGCGTCGCCTGACCATCCGCGTCACCTGACCCACCCGCGGCCGACCGGTCACCGCCCCGGCCGCGACGCCGGCGCGGCACCGATCGACAGCCGGTCCAGATCGGCCGGGCAGCCGTACGGGCTCTCCACGTCCGGCCACAGCGCCGTGCCGACGACCCCCGCCTCGAAGGAGTACCGCAGGCGGTCCACGGTCAGAGGTACAGGCCGGTCGAGCCCTCGGTGTCCCCGAAACGGGTCGCGGCCACGGCGTGCAGGTCGCGCTCGCGCAGCAGCACGTAGGTGGCGCCGCGGACCTCGACCTCCAACTTGTCCTCCGGGTCGTACAGCACCCGGTCGCCCGGCTCCACCGAGCGCACGCTCTGGCCCACCGCGACGGCCTCGGCCCAGGTGCAGCGCTTGGACAGCTCGGCGGTCGCCGGGATCAGGATGCCGCCGGTCGAGCGGCGCTCGCCCTCGGCGCCCTCGATGCGCACCAGCACGCGGTCGTGCAGCATCCGGATCGGCAGCTTCTCACCCAGCCGGTCGTGCCGGGCGGGATCGTGGGGGTGGTCGGAGTGGGTCTCCTCGTTCGTACTCACGGTCCCGAAGGTACCGCTCCCGGGCGCGGAGCGTGACGCTGGCCCGGCATGCGAAAGGCCGGACGCGCACCGCGCCCGGCCCTCACCCACCGCCCGGGTCAGTCCTTGCGGCGCTTGCGGGACGAGGCGACCAGCAGCACCAGGCCCACGCCGACCAGCGCGGCCGGGACGATCCGCTCCCGGCGCGGCTGCCCCTTCTCGTCCACGAACTGCGCCTTCACCTTGTCCACCATGCCGCTGGCGGCCACGTACGCCCGGCCGGCCTTCTCCTCGACGGCGGCCACCGCCTTGGCCTTGACCTGGGCGGAGATCGTGCTCGGGTGGACGCGGACCGCCAGCTCGTCCAGGGTCGACGCCAGTCGGTCGCGCGCGCTCGCGATGTCCGCCTCGATCTGGGCGGTCGTCCGCGCCGACTTGTCCTGCGTGCTCGCCTCGCCCACTCGGGCCACCCCATTCACTTGCCGATGTTGTTCCGTGCGACTGACCCAGTGTGTCAGCTGCCGCGCACGGCCGCGCGGCCCCACCCACCATCGGAGGTAAGTTTGCCGTGGTACGACCGCCCGTCACAGCAGCACGCACCAGGAGAGTCCACCCATGACTGAGCGTCTCCAGCCCGGCGACACCGCGCCCGCCTTCAGCCTGTCCGACGCCGACGGCAACCAGGTCTCCCTCGCCGACCACGCGGGCCGCAAGGTCATCGTCTACTTCTACCCCAAGGCGCTCACCCCGGGGTGCACCAAGCAGGCCTGCGACTTCACCGACAACCTGCAGGTCTTCGAGGGCGCCGGCTACGACGTCATCGGCATCTCGCCGGACCAGCCGGAGAAGCTCGGCAAGTTCCGCGAGACCGAGAACCTCAAGGTCACCCTGCTCTCCGACCCGGACAACAAGGTCCTGGAGGCGTACGGCGCCTACGGAGAGAAGCAGAACTACGGCCGCACCTACCAGGGCGTGATCCGCTCCACGGTCATCGTCGACGAGCAGGGCAAGGTCGAACGCGCCCTCTACAACGTCAAGGCCACCGGCCACGTCGCCAAGCTGCTGCGCGACCTCAAGATCGAGGCGTAGCCGCCGGGGCCGTCCGGGCACGCCCGGCAGCGACGGAGCGGTGGCGGTACACCCCCCGACCGGGTGCGCCGCCACCGCCGTTCCTCACCCCGGCTGCCGGATCAGCAGGCCCCGAGGTCGCTCCAGACGCCCCACGCGCCACTGGCCGTGGGGTCGTCGCCCTTGGTCCACCACTTGTTCTGGTAGTAGTGGCCCTTCCACGAGACCTTGGTGGTGGTCGCGTAGGTGGTGCCCGCGTCCCAGCCCGGCGCTCCCGCGCAGCCGGCCGGCGTGGTCGGCGGCGTCGTGGGCGGCGTGGTCGGCGTGGTCGGCGGAGTGGTGGGAGGCGTCGTCGGCGGGGTCGTCGGAGGCGTGGTCGGCGGAGTGGTCGGCGGGGTCGTACCGCCGTCCGTCGCGCCCCGGGTCAGGTCGCCCTTGATCCCGTACAGCGTGCCGCCCACGTTGACCGTCCAGTTCGACGGCGTGGACACCGGCAGGTAGTAGACGAAGTCGATGTCGACCGAGGCGCCCGGCGCCAACGACTGCCACCCCGGCAGCTTGACCGACACCCGGTTGTAGGTGCCCTTCAGACCGCCCACGTTGCCCGGTCCGGGGTTGTCCTGCCGGATCACCTGCAGGCCGAACCCGGACTGGTCCTTGGCGTTGCCCGGCGCCGAGTTGCCGTAGTCGAACTGGAACTCGGTGCCGCCCGGCAGGGTCAGCGCCGAGTTGTTGACGATGTGCAGCTTCGGGTTGATCGGGTAGTTCGAGTCGCCCAGCGCGAAGTTGGTGAACGACACGTCCACCGCCAGGGTCTGCTGCGGCAGCGCGACCGTCGAACGCGTCGCGCCGTACGGGGTCGCCGACTTGAACTTGTCGTACATCAGCGAGGTCAGCGTCGAGCCGGGGACGTACTCGCCCTTGCCGCCGTTCGCCGCGGCGTCCCACCGGTAGTCGCCCGCGAGCTCCCAGATCATCGCGCCGCCGGCGCCCTGGTTGACGATGTAGTCGGCCTTGGCGCCCACCGACTGCTCGTCCTCGGTGGAGAGGAACACCTTCTTGGTGTCGTTCCACAGCCACGGCGCCACCAGGGAGGAGCTGTAGTTGCGGGCGTAGGTGCCCTGCAGCGCGGTGTCCTTCACGCCGTACTTGGCGAGGTAGTCGGGCAGGATGCCCTTCTCCAGGTTCTTCGCGTGCCACATCGGGTTCGACCCGGCCGGGGACTCCTTGCCCGCGTCGTCCTTGTCGTTCCAGATGTTGTCGATGCCGACCGCGCCGTCACCGCAGGAGGTCAGACCGGAGCCGACCGGGCAGGTGGTCGCGGACGCCGTGCCCCAGAGGCCGTTGGTGCCGCCCTGGACGTTCTTGAAACCACGGGTGTAGTACGGCAGGCCGACGTTGATCCGCCCGCCGGGCATCGCACCGCGGAAGTAGTGGTACGACCAGTCCGCGTTGAGGTAGCCGATGCCGCCGTACTGCGCGGTGCCGTAGACGTTGGCCGCCGCCAGCTCGCCGTCCTTGCCGTCGTCGTACAGCGAGGCGTTCGGACCGACGTACTTGTTCCAGGCGCCGTGCAGGTCGTACGACATGATGTTGACGTAGTCCAGGTACCGCGCCACCTGGAAGGTCTCCATGCCGCGCAGCAGGTAGCCGGACGACGGGGCCGCGACCGACAGCAGGTAGTGCTTGCCGTCGGCGGCGCCGGCCTTGTCCAGGCTCTCCCGCAGCGTCTTCATCAGCGCCGCGTAGCCCTTGGCCAGCGAGCCGCGCTTGGAGTTGGCGAGCTGCCAGTCCAGCGGGTTGCCGGCGTCCTTCATCGAGGTCGGGTACTCGTAGTCGATGTCGACGCCGTTGAAGCCGTACGTGCGGAGGAAGTCGACCGACGAGGCGGCGAAGGTGTCGATGCCGGCCTGGTTGACGCTGCCGTCCGGGTTGACGGTCATCGCGTAGAAGCCGCCGGAGTTCACCCGCTTGCCGTCGTCCCCGAAGTAGCCGCCGGTCTCGGTCCAACCGCCGACCGAGATGAGGGTCTTGACGTTCGGGTACTGCTTCTTGAACTTCGTCAGCAGGTTGAAGTGGCCCTTGTACGGCAGTGTCGGGTCCAGCTCGGCACCGGGCACGCCGGGGAAGGAGATCCCGGTGGCCTCGTTGGTCGGGCCGTCCGTGCCGACGGACAGCTTGTTGTCGCCGCCGACGTGCCCGAACGCGTAGTTGAGGTGGGTGACCTTGTCCCAGGGGATGTCGCTCACCAGGTACGGCTGGTCGCCGTTCTTGCCGGTGCGCCAGCCGGTGAAGTACCCGATGATGCGGCGCTGGTGGTCCGCGCCCATCTTCTCGCGCCCGCCGGTGTCGTACACGGAGCAGTACGGGACGTCCACCCCGGGGGTCTGGTACAGCCCGTCGGGGCGACAGCTCGCGTTGTCGACCGCCGCCGACGCCTGCGAGGGCGCCGCACCCAGCGTCGCCATCAGCAGCCCGGCCAACGACGCCGCGGCCACCGAGGCCACACCCGCCCGGGCGCCCTTACGGCGGACAGCAGCGGTGGGACGCCGCTCCGCCGTGCTTCGGATCAACACTCGGTCCTCCAGGAGAGAGTGTCGGCACGTGCCTGTGGGGGAGCACGCACGTGGGGGATTGCAATTGGCGCAGAAGCTATGTGGTCTGAACCACATAGGTCAATAGGTCTGTACCAATTGGTCATCAACAGCCAAACACCGGAAGCCGTAACCTGTTCGCAGCCCGCTCGTTCACACACCGGGGAAGGGGGTCCACCAGCCCACAGGGGGACCCGTGCCGGTCAAGTACACCCGCGAACTGCTCGCCTCGCTCGCGGCCGAATCCACCAGCGTCAACGAGATGATGCGCAAGCTCGGCGTGCCGATGACGCGCGGGGCAAAGGCCCACCTGAGCAAGCGACTCCAGCACTACAGCATCGACACCTCACACTTCGAGGCCTCTCCCGCTTGCGCACAACGCCAGTACTCAAGGGAACTACTGGCGGAGGTGGCAGCTGCCGCAGCCACGCTCGACCACATGCTGGTCGCGCTCGGCCGCGAACCCAATCGCGACCGACGGAAGTACCTGCGTCGCAAGCTCACCGAGTACGCGATCGACACCTCGCACTTTCGCTCAGCCGGAACCGTCTACACCCGGGAGCTCCTCCAGGAGGCCGTCTCGGCGTCACACAGCGTGGCCGGGGTCCTGCGACATCTCCAACAGCGTCAGGCGGGCGGCACCCAGAGCCACATCGGACGGCGGATCAAGGAGCTCGGCATCGACACATCCCACTTCACCGGGCAGGCCCACGCCCGCGGCACGCGGTTCCCCACCAGGATCCCCGCCGAACAGCTCCTCGTCCGGCGCCCCTCAGACGCCAAACGGCTTCCCGGGTCGCGAATCCGCAGCGCGCTGGCCGAGCTCGGCCGAGCCGAGCTGTGCGAGGGCTGCGGCACCGGACCCGAGTGGCATGGCAGGCCGATGACCCTGGAGGTCGACCACATCAACGGCGACTGGCTGGAAAACCGCCCGGACAATCTCCGACTGCCCTGCCCGAACTGCCACTCCGTCACCGACACCTATTGCGGCCGGAACAAGAACAAGCGCAATGCGCCACACGGAATCGCGGTGTTCCCGCCGGAATCGAAGCCCTAGACTAGAGGCCATTGCGGCCTTGGCGGAATGGCGAGACGCGCCGGACTTAGGATCCGGTGGGGGAAACCCCGTGAGGGTTCGAATCCCTCAGGCCGCACCAGCCTTTCACCTAAGATTCGAAGGCCCGCCCCGAGAGCGATCTCGGGCGGGCCTTCGACGTTCAGCGGACGCCCTGTCAGCCGATGAGCTCCTTGACGACCGGTACCAGTCCCCGGAAGGCCTGGCCGCGGTGGCTGATGGCGTTCTTCTCGTCGGCGGTGAGCTCCGCGCAGGTGCGGGTTTCGCCGAGGGGCTGGAGGATCGGGTCGTAGCCGAAGCCGCCGGTGCCGGCCGGGGTGGTGCGCAGGGTGCCGAGGAGGCGGCCCTCGACGACGCGCTCGGTGCCGTCGGGCAGGGCGAGGGCGGCGGCGCAGAAGAAGTGGGCGCCGCGGTGCGGCTCGGCGATGTCGGAGAGCTGGGCGAGCAGCAGGTCGAGGTTGGCGCGGTCGTCGCCGTGCTTGCCGGCCCAGCGGGCGGAGAAGATGCCGGGTGCGCCGTTGAGCACGTCCACGCAGAGCCCGGAGTCGTCGGCGACGGCGGGCAGGCCGGTGGCGCGGGCCAGGGCGTGGGCCTTGAGCAGGGCGTTCTCGGCGAAGGTGACGCCGGTCTCGGGGACGTCCGGGATCTCGGGGTAGGCGTCGGCGCCGACGAGTTCGACGTCCAGGCCGGCGTCGGTGAGGATGGCGCGCAGCTCGGCGACCTTGTGCTGGTTGCGGGTGGCGAGGATCAGACGGGTGGACATATCGCCCACCCTATCCAGAGGCCGGCGGGGGTCAGCCGGTGCACACCTTGGTGAGGTTGCCGGCCGCGTCGCCGAGGGGCTTGAGGTCGGGGACCTCGTTCTTGTCGGCGGCCCGCTGCACGTTGTCGACCTGCTTCTGCAGGTCCGTCACGGCCTTGGCGACGTCGGTGTTCTTGGAGTTCTTGCCGACCTGGTCGAGGTCGTTCTTGAGCTTCTGCAGCGCCTTGCCGGCGGCCGCGGAGTCGTTGCTGGCGTTGTCGTAGGCCTGGGTGACGTCGGCGATGTCGCCGGTGATCTTCACGGCGGTGTTGCCGCAGTCGATGGCCTTCTGCGCGGCGGAGCAACTCACCATGCTGAGCGGGAGGATGGCGATCAGTCCGGCCACGGCGAGGGCGGTGGGGCGGGCGATGCTGGACGGCATCCGGTCCTCCTGTGCGGCGCGGGTTCCGTGGTGGGGGACGCGCGCCGGGGGGTGCGCGGTTCCCGCAGCGGGGGTGCTGCGGGAACCGTACGGTCTCCGGGCCCGGCCTGTACAGCAGGCCCGGCGGCGGGGCGTCCGTCCCGGGCCACGGCTGCGGGGCCCGCGCCGGTTCAGCCTTCCAGGGCCTTGCGCTGGATCTCGTCGAGTTCGGCGCAGCCCAGGCTGCCGAGGTCGAGCAGCCGGTTGAGCAGGTCGCGGTCGAAGGGCGCGCCCTCGGCGGTGCCCTGGACCTCGACGAAGCGGCCGTCGGAGGTGCAGACGATGTTCATGTCGGTCTCGGCGCGCACGTCCTCCTCGTAGCGGAGGTCGAGCATCGGGGTGCCGTCGATGATGCCGACGCTGACGGCGCTGACGCCACCGGTGATGGGCTGGCCCTTGGCGCGCAGGAGCTTCTTGTCGCGGGCCCAGGCGACGGCGTCGACGAGCGCGACGTAGGCGCCGGTGATGGCGGCGGTGCGGGTGCCGCCGTCGGCCTGGAGGACGTCGCAGTCGAGGACGATGGTGTTCTCGGCGAGGGCGCGGTGGTCCACGACGGCGCGCAGCGAGCGGCCGATGAGCCGGCTGATCTCGTGGGTGCGGCCGCCGATGCGGCCCTTGACGGCTTCGCGGTCGCCGCGGGTGTTGGTGGCGCGCGGGAGCATGGAGTACTCGGCGGTGACCCAGCCTTCGCCGCTGCCCTTGCGCCAGCGGGGGACGCCCTCGGTGACGCTGGCGGTGCACAGCACCTTGGTGTCGCCGTAGGAGATGAGGACGGAGCCTTCGGCGTGCTTGCTCCAGCCCCGCTCGATGGTGATGGGGCGGAGCTGTTCGGGGGTGCGGCCGTCGATGCGTGACATAGGCACTGAGCGTAGTGGGTCCGGGCGGTGGGGCGGTCCGGGTGCGCCGCGGCCCGCCGTCCCCCTGGGCGGGTCGGCGGGCCGGGGCGGGTGAGCCGGGGTGGCTCAGCTCACATCATGTCCTCGATGTCGGCGGCGATCGGGTCGGCGTCGGTGCCGATGACGACCTGGATCGCGGTGCCCATCTTGACGACGCCGTGGGCGCCGGCGGCCTTGAGGGCGGCCTCGTCGACCAGGGAGGCGTCCTTGACCTCGGTGCGCAGGCGGGTGATGCAGCCCTCGACCTCTTCGATGTTGTCGATGCCGCCCAGACCGGCGACGATCTTCTCAGCCTTGCTGGCCATCTGTCTCTCCCTCTGTCTCGGCTCGCCGGCCGCTCTGCCGGGCGCCGTCCTGCGCTGTGCTGTGGGGGGTCGTCCCTCGGCCGTGGAGCGGCGAGGTCCGTGCCGGTGGCTGACGCGGGTTCAGCTGCGGTCGTGCTGCTGAGCAGCGCGACCAGCATCACCCGCGCGGGACCGGTTTGCCACGTTAGTCCACTTATGGCCCATCCCGGCGGGCAGGCTCCGGATCGCCCCCCGAGGATGACGATCAGCGGGGCTACGTCCCGGAGTGCGGCCTGCGTCCCAAAGTGGTCTACACCAATATATGTGTACTCCGATGAACGCAGAAAGGACCCCGGGGGTTCCTGGCCCCGCCCGAGGGTCCCGCAGGGGGCCACCGGCCGGCAACCGGTCCCGGAGGCTAAGGATGAGTTCGGCAGGAGCCACGGCCCCGCAGACGCAGTGGTGGCACTCCTTCTACGGCGGCCTGCAGAAGATGGGCCGTTCGCTGCAGCTGCCCGTGGCGGTGCTCCCGGCGGCGGGCATCCTCAACCGGCTCGGCCAGCCGGACGTGTTCGGCAAGGACGGCCTGGGCTGGAACAACGTCGCCAAGGTCTTCGCCGCGGCCGGCGGCGCACTGCTCGACTCCGCGCTCGGCCTGCCGATGCTGTTCTGCATCGGCGTGGCGATCGGCATGGCCAAGAAGGCGGACGGCTCGACGGCGCTGGCGGCCGTGGTCGGCTTCCTCGTCTACTACCGGGTGCTGCACGCCTTCCCGGAGACCTGCAAGCCGCCCACGGTCCTGGTGAGCGACCAGTGCGTGGACTACACCTCGGCGAAGGCGGCCGCCGCGACGTACCAGAACCCGGGGGTGCTGGGCGGCATCCTGCTCGGCCTGATGTCGGCGTGGCTGTGGGTGCGGTTCCACCGCACCAAGCTGGTCGACTGGCTGGGCTTCTTCAACGGCCGCCGGCTGGTGCCGATGATCACCGCCCTGGTCGGAATGCTGACGGCCGTTGTCGCGCTCTGGGTCTGGCCGCCGATCGGCCGCGGCCTCAACGACTTCTCGCAGAACCTCTCCGACCTCGGCGCGGGCGGTGCCGGCATCTTCGGCCTGGTCAACCGGGCGCTGCTGCTGATCGGCATGCACCAGCTGCTGAACACCTTCGTCTGGTTCCAGTTCGGCGAGTTCACCAAGGCCGACGGCACGATCGTGCACGGCGACATTCCGCGCTTCCTGGCGGGCGACCCGACGGCCGGCCAGTTCCAGTCCGGATTCTTCCCGATCATGATGTTCGCGCTGCCGGCCGCCGCCCTCGCGATCGCGCACTGCGCCAAGCCGCACCGCCGCAAGGAGATCTACGGCCTGATGCTCTCGGTCGGCCTGACCTCCTTCGTCACCGGTGTGACCGAGCCGATCGAGTACTCCTTCGCCTACATCGCCCCGGCCCTGTACGCCGTGCACGCCCTGCTGACCGGCGCCTCGATGGCGGTCACCTGGGGGCTCGGGGTGCACGACGGGTTCAGCTTCTCGGCCGGCCTGATCGACTACGTGATCAACTGGGGGCTGGCCACCAAGCCGTGGCTGATCATCGTCATCGGCCTCTGCTTCGCCGTCGTGTACTACGTGCTCTTCCGGTTCATCATCGTGAAATTCGACCTGAAAACACCGGGGCGGGAGGACGAGAGCGAGGTCGAGGACGTCACCAAAGCCTGAAACGGAGCCGCTCCGAGCAGCTCCCGCCACGGCCTCCGGACCCACCGGCCCGGGGGCCTTCGGCATTTCGGGAAAGGACTCGATTCCCTGCGCGGCGGCCGTTCGAAAGGTAATTCGGCTGCGATCCGGCCGCCGCCGACGTGCCCCCGAATCACCATCCGGTCCGCCACCGACGGCAGCCCGGCCGCGCCCGGTGCAGCCCCGACCAGGCAGTTCCGCGACGCCGCGGTCACGCTGAGCATCCGGCGGCCCCGGCCGGAGCCCGCACGCCCGTCCCGACGCGCCGCCGGCCCCCGCAGTACGGCGCCCGACCGTTTTTGTTGCGCAAATAGCCAAAATACCCGTCGCACACGTAATCAAGATCGTCGTTCCGCACCTAGGTTTCGATTTCATAGCGCTTCCCGGCGACGGCGCTTTCCAGGGTTCCCCGCCTTCTCCACCCGTGCTACAAAACTGGTCTACACCACCCGTGGTGTAGACCAGTTCGCGGTTCGGCCCCCTGTGCCTTCCCCCGACCGACCGCCATGCCGTTAGGAACCCACCCCCATGAGTCAGTCTGCGCAGGCACCGGCGCCCGCCACGGCTCCGGCCACGCCAAGCCCCGCCAAGAAGTTCGGCCAGAACCTACTCCAGGGTCTGCAGAAGATCGGCCGCAGCCTCCAGCTGCCGGTCGCCGTCCTGCCGGCCGCCGGCATCCTGCTCCGGCTCGGCCAGCCCGACGTCTTCGGCAAGGACGGTCTCGGCTGGGGGAAGGTCGCCGAGGTCTTCGCGACCGCCGGTGACGCGGTGTTCGCCAACCTGCCGCTGCTCTTCTGCGTCGGTGTCGCCATCGGCTTCGCCAAGAAGGCCGACGGTTCGACCGCGCTGGCCGCCCTGGTCGGCTACCTGGTCTTCCACAACGTGCTGACCGTCTTCCCGATGGACGGCACCGTCACCGCGGCGCTGCCGGCCGGCAAGCCGCAGAACCCGGGTGTCTTCGGCGGCATCGTCGTCGGTCTGCTCAGCGCCGTGATCTGGCAGAAGTACCACCGCAAGAAGCTGGTCGACTGGCTCGGCTTCTTCAACGGCCGCCGCCTCGTCCCGATCATCATGGCCTTCGTCGGCACCCTGCTCGGCGTCCTGATGGGCCTGCTCTGGGGCCCGATCGGCACCGGCCTGACCCACGCCAGCGACTGGCTGACCGGCCTGGGCGCCGGCGGTTCCGCCATCTACGGTGTCGCCAACCGCGCGCTGATCCCGGTCGGCATGCACCAGTTCCTGAACACCTTCTTCCAGCAGCAGGTCGGCAGCTTCACCGACCCGTCGGGCGCCACCTGGACCGGCGACATCCCGCGCTTCTTCCACCACGACCCGACCGCCGGCCAGTTCATGTCGGGCTTCTTCCCGATCATGATGTTCGGCCTCCCGGCCGCCGCCCTGGCGATCGCCCACGCCGCGCGCCCCGAGCGCCGCAAGGCCGTGCTCGGCATGATGATCTCGGTCGCGCTGACCAGCTTCGTGACCGGTGTCACCGAGCCGATCGAGTTCTCGTTCATGTTCATCGCGCCGGTGCTCTACCTGATCCACGCGGTGCTCACCGGCCTCTCGATGGCCGTCACCTGGGGCCTGGGCGTGCACGACGGCTTCGGCTTCTCGGCCGGCCTGATCGACTACCTGCTGAACTGGAACCTGGCCACCAAGCCCTGGCTGATCATCCCGATCGGCCTGGTCTTCGGCGCCCTGTACTACTTCCTGTTCCGCTTCGCGATCACCAAGTTCAACATCAAGACCCCGGGTCGCGAGGACGACGACGAGATCGAGGACGTCACCAAGGCCTGACGCCCCGCGCCACTCCCCCACCAGGGCCCCGTCCCGCCGCTGCCCCCCCCCCCAGCGGCGGGACGGGGCCCTCGGCGTGTCCGGACGGTCCGCGGCGCGGAAAGCACGGTTGACGAACCGCCGCGGGCCCTGGTCAACTGAGGCGGTGAACGCCTCGTGCCCGCTGGTCACCCGCAGCCACATCGACTTCGGTCGCGTGTGGTCCGCGGCGTGTCGCGGCTGAGCTGACCGTTCCCCCGCCGCCCGGCTGACGTCCCGCCGGCGCCGGCTCCTCCTCCCCCCGCCCGGACGGGCTCCCGCCCACGGGCCGTCACCGCGCATCCGCGTGTTCCGCGGGCCGCCGCGCACCCCCGCCGCTCCGTACCGGCCGGTGCGCGCCCCCGTCCGCGCCCACGTCCGCGCACGCGTCCGCACGAGGAAAGTCAGGCTCGCCATGCCCCGCCAGCTCCACCTGTCCGCCGCCCTCGACAGCCCCGGCCGCTTCGACGCCGGGCACTACGCCGCCCTCGCCGGCCTCGCCGAACGGGCCACCCTGGACTTCGTCACCCTCGACGACTCCTTCACCGCCGAACCGGGCCGCCCGGACGCGCTCGCCGCCCTCGCCCGGATCGCCCCGCTCACCGACCGGGTCGGGCTGGTGCCGACCGTCACCACCACCCACACCGAGCCCTTCCACACCTCGATCGCGGTCAACACCCTGGACTGGGTGAGCCGGGGCCGGGCCGGCTGGCTGGTCGGCGTCTCCGCGACCGAGGCCGAGGCGAGGGCCTTCGGCCGCCGCCCGGTCGCCCCCGCCGACGAGCTGTGGGCCGAGGCGGCCGACGCCGTCGAGGTCGCCGCCCGGCTCTGGGACAGCTGGGAGGACGACGCGGAGATCCGCGACGCCGTCACCGGACGGTTCATCGACCGCGACAAGCTGCACTACGTCGACTTCGAGGGCCGGCACTTCTCCGTCCGGGGGCCGTCCATCACCCCGCGCCCGCCACAGGGCCGCCCGGTCGTCGTGGTGCCGGTGGCCGCGGCCGACCTCGCGCCGGACGCCCCGGCCGACGGGCGTGCCCGGGTCGCCGCCGCGATCCGGCACGCCGACGTCGTCCTGCTCGACGCCTCCGACCGGGCCGCCCGGCTGACCGCCGCCACCGAACTGCGGCTGCGCGCCGGCGAGAACCTGCGGATCCTCGCCCGGCTCGACGCCGCCCTGTCCGCGCTGCCCGACCGGGCCGCCGAGGAACGCCTGCTCGCCGAACTCACCGCCGTCGGCACCGGCGTCGACGGCTTCCACCTCGTCCCCGCCGACCCGGCGCGCGACCTGGCCGTCCTGGCCGACCGGATCGCCCCCGCCCTGCGCGACGCCGGCCTGCTGCGCGCCGGGTACCCCGGCCGCACCCTGCGCGACCACCTCGGCCTGGCCCGGCCGACCAGCCGCTACGCCGCCGCCTCCGCCGTTCCCACCGCCTCCCCCGCGCTCGCCGAGGTGACCCGATGACGGACCGACCGCTCAAGCAGATCCACCTCGCCGCGCACTTCCCCGGCGTCAACAACACCACGGTGTGGAGCGACCCGGCCTCCGGCAGCCACATCGAGTTCGACTCCTTCCGCCACCTCGCGCGGACCGCCGAGCGCGGGAAGTTCGACTTCTTCTTCCTCGCCGAGGGCCTGCGGTTGCGCGAGCACAAGGGCCGCATCCACGACCTGGACGTGGTCGGCCGGCCCGAGTCGATCACCGTGCTGAACGCGCTGGCCGCCGTCACCGAGCGGCTCGGACTTGCCGCCACCGTCAACGCGACCTTCAACGAACCGTACGAACTGGCCCGCCGCTTCGCCTCCTTGGACCACCTCTCCGGCGGCCGCGCGGCCTGGAACGTGGTCACCTCCTCGGACGCCTTCACGGGGGAGAACTTCCGCCGCGGCGGCTACCTGGACCGCACCGACCGCTACACCCGGGCCGCCGAATTCGTCCAGCTGGCCAGGGAGTTCTGGGACGCCGGGGAGGACGTCGTCCGGCACCGCGGCCCGCAGTTCGAGGTCGAGGGCCGCCTCTCGCTGCCGCGTCCGCCGCAGGGCCACCCGGTGGTGATCCAGGCCGGGGACTCCGACGAGGGCCGGGAGTTCGCCGCCGCCACCGCCGACGTGGTCTTCAGCAGGCACTCCACCCTCGCCGCCGGCCAGGCCTTCCACGCGGACGTCAAGCGCCGGCTCGCCGCGTACGGGCGCAAGCCGGACGAGCTGAAGATCATGCCCGGGGCCACCTTCGTGCTCGGCGACACCGACGCCGAGGCGCAGGAGCGCGCCGCCGAGATCCGCCGGGCCCAGGTCGGACCGCGGACCGCGATCGCCTTCCTGGAGCAGGTCTGGGGCGTCGACCTGTCCGACCACGACCCGGACGGGCCCCTGCCGGACATCGACCCCGACCCGGAGGGCGCCCTGGCCCGGGGCCGGGTCGGCCTCGGCGACCCGCTCGCCGTCGCCGCCCGGTGGCGGGCGGTCGCCGCGGAGAAGGGGCTGACCAGCCGCGAACTGGTGATCGAGGTGACCGGCCGGCAGTCCTTCGTCGGCTCCCCCGCCACCGTCGCCGCGCGGATCGACGAGTTCGTGCAGCAGGACGCCGCCGACGGCTTCATCCTCGTCCCGCACCTCACCCCGGGCGGCCTGGACGAGTTCGTCGACCGGGTCGTCCCGTTGCTCCAGGAACGCGGGGTGTTCCGCACCGACTACACCGGCCCGACCCTGCGGGACCACCTCGGCCTGCCCGTCCCCGGGCGACGCTGAGCGGGTCCTGGGGTCCGGCTAGATCCATCCCCGCCGCGCCGCGTGCACGCCGGCCTGGAAGCGGCTCTCCGCACCCAGGCCGGCGGTCAGTTCGGCGACCAGCCGGCGCACCGTACGCTCCGAGACCTCCAGCTTCCGGGCGATCGCCGCGTCCGTCAGCCCGGCCGCCAGCATCCTCAGCACAATGAGTTGACGGTCCGTCACCTCCCGCTCCTCGGGAGCGAGTTCGGGTGGTGTCCAGGCCGCCGACCAGAAGTACTCGAACAGCTCCGCCACCAGGGCGACCAGCGCCGGCTCGCGGACCACCACCGCGGCCGCGGCCGGGCCGCCGCCGTCCGGTCCGGAGCCGGGCGCGGGCAGGATCGCCAGCCGGGCGTCCACCACGATCAGCCAGAGCGGCAGCGAGTGCGCCGCCCGGATCCTGGCCCCGGCCGAGGTCAGCTCCCGCACGTGCGCCAGCACGGCCGGGCGGCGCAGCGCCGCGGCCGGGTAGATGGTGCGCAGCGCGGCGCCGTGGGCGAGGGCGAGGCGTTCGCGGGCGAGCTTGCCGGCCAGGGCGGGGCCGGAGAGGTCCTGGCCGGGGCGCAGCGAGAGGGCTTCGGTGCGGGCGCCGCGGGCGGCGTCCTCCAGCAGGGCGGCGATCCGGTCGGCGCCGCGGACGAGTTCGAGGCCGGTGCCGGTGCGGTGGTGCTGCTGGACGGGCAGGTAGCCGGTGTGCAGCCGGTCGACGGAGTCGCGGGCGTGGCGCAGCGCGGTGACGAGGGCGGTGACCCGGCGGTCGGTGTCGAGCAGCAGTTGGCGGACGGCGGTGTCGACCGAGACGGCGGTGTCGGCGGGGGCCGGGTCGGGGGCGGCGGCCGGTTGGAGCAGCCCGAGGGCGCGCAGTTCGGCGGTGGCGGCGGCGAGCCGGGGCGCGTCCCAGTCGAGGCCGAGGGCCTCGGGCGGGCGGCCGGGTTCGGCGAGCAGCCGGGCGTAGAGCCGGGTGGCGTCGGTGTCGGCCGGGCCGGCCGGGCTGGTGGGGCGGGTGCCGGTGGGGCTCTCCATCGGCGCAGCCTAGTGAGGGCGGGCCCGGGCCGGTCGGGGGTTTCCGCTCCGCGAGACGGCCCCGGCCGCCCCCGGGCAGCGCGAAGTCCGGCCTCCGGTGCGGCGAAGTCCTGGCGCCGGTGCGGCGGAGTCCGGCTTTCGGTACGGCGTTTCCGCTCCCGGTCAGGTCCGGTTCCGGTCGGCCCGGGCGGGCTGACCGGCGGCGCGTCGGCGCGCAGGATGGGCGGCATGGCTCTTCCCGAAGCTTCGACGATCTGGTTGGACGGCTCCCTGGTGCCCTGGCAGGAGGCCCGGGTGCACGTCCTCACGCACGGTCTGCACTACGGCACGGGGGTGCTGGAGGGCACCCGGGTGTTCGCCACGTCGGACGGCCCCGCGGTGTTCCGGCTGCCCGAGCACCTGCGCCGACTGGACCGCAGCGCCCGGATGATCCGGATGAAACTCCCTTACGACCTGGCCGACTTGACCAAGGCGACGGTGGACCTGGTGCGCGCCAACGGCCACCGGGAGTGCTATCTGCGGCACTTCGCGTTCCTCGGCTACGGCTCGATGGGCATCGACATGCGGGCCTCGCCGGTCGAGGTGTCGATCGCGAGCTGGGAGTGGCTGGGCCAACTCCCGCACGCGGAGGGCGGGATCACGGTGAAGACGAGCAGTTGGCGGCGGAACGACCCGAACGCGGTGCCGCCCGCGGCGAAGGCCACCGGCCCGTACCTGAACGCGGTGCTCGCCCGCCGGGAGGCCAATGACGCGGGCTACGACGAGGCCCTGCTGCTCGGCCCGGACGGCACGGTGAGCGAGTGCACCGGCGAGAACGTGTTCACCGTGCGCGACGGGGTGCTGCGCACGCCCCCGTCGAGCGCGGGCGCGCTGGAGGGCGTCACCCAGGACACGGTGCTCACCCTGGCCCGTGACCTGGGCGTGGAGGTCCGGGTCGAGGGCCTGCTGCGCTCGGACCTCTACGCGGCGGACGAGGTGTTCGTCTGCGGTACGGCCGCGGGCGTCGTCCCGGTTCGTGCCCTGGACGACCGCGCCCTGCCCGAGTCCCCCGGCCCGGTCACCACCCGGCTGCGGGAGGCCTACCTCGCGGCCGTGACGGGCGCCGACCCGCGCTACCGGCACTGGCTGACCCCGGTGGTCTGACCTGCCGACCCGGTCAGGGCCCAGAGCTCAGGGCCCAGACCTCAGGACCCAGGGCTCAGGGCCCAGGGCTCGGGACCCAGGGCTCGGGACTCCGAGCTCGGGACTCAGAGCTCGTACACCGCGCCCGCGCGGGCGATCTCGACCGGGCCCGCGTAGGCCGCGGCCGCGTCGCGGCGGTTGTGCTCGGCGTCGGTCCACGGGGGGATGTGGGTGAGGACGAGTCTGCGGGCGCCGGCGGCGGTGGCGTGCTCGCCGGCCTCGCGGCCGTTGAGGTGGACGGCCTGGTATGTGTCGCGACCGTCGATGTACGCGGCCTCGCAGAGGAAGAGGTCGGTGTCGCGGGCGAGTTCGACGAGTTCGGCGCTCTCGCCGGTGTCGCCGCTGTAGACGAGCGAGCGGCCGCCGTGTTCGAGGCGGAAGGCGAAGGCGTCGACGGGGTGGTTGACCCGGACGACCTCGATCCGGAAGGGGCCGAGGTCGAAGCGGCCGGGGTGCAGGGTGCGGAACTCGAAGACCTCCTTCATCCCCGGGTTCTCGGGCATGTCGTAGGCGCGGGCGAGCCGCTCGGCGGTGCCGGCCGGGCCGTACACGGGCAGCAGTTCCGGGCAGCCCTCGGCGCGGTAGTTGCGGGCCACCCAGTAGGCGCACAGGTCGACGCAGTGGTCGGCGTGCAGGTGGCTGAGCAGGACGGCGTCGACGTCGTAGAGGCCGGTGTACTTCTGCAGGGCGCCGAGGGCTCCGTTGCCGAGGTCGAGGACGACGCGGTAGCCCTCGGCCTCGACCAGGTAGCTGGAGCAGGGCGAGTCGGCGGACGGGAAGCTCCCCGAGCACCCCACCACGGTCAGTTTCATCCGAGCCCCTCCGCCCCGACACGTCCTGGCTGCTGTTGGAAAACGGCATGGAAAACGGCAGGCCGGGCCGGTGGACCGGCCGGTAGCACTGCGTTGGTGTGTCGAGGGTAAGGGCGGAGCGGCACTTTGCCCCCGTCCCCGTGCCGGGCTGTGGCTGGAATCACCAGAACGCCGGGGGACGGGAACGGGGGCGCGGACGCGGGCGGGAATCAGCCGACGCGGGCGGGCATCAGCGGGCGCGGGCGGGCATCAGCGGTGCCGGGGGCGGTTGCGGGCCCAGGCGCGGATGGTGTCGGGGTACCAGCGCGGGTGGCCGGTGTCGTCGGTCAGGTCCGGGTCGGGCAGCAGACCGTGCCGCCGGTAGGTGCGGACGGTCTCGGGCTGGACGTTGATGTGGCGGGCGATCTCGGTGTAGGACCACAGCTCGGCGCTACGAACCACGGGGCACCTCCGGAACGGGGGCGGACGTTCGTGACGCAGCCTGTCCGGGTGCGGGCGGAGTGTCCGCCGCAGCACGGGCACGGTGGCGGTTCCGTGACGAACCGGGAGCAACGCGCGGACAAATACTCAACTGTCACAGCCGTCACGCTGGTGGCGTTCACCCCGGGCCCGGTACGGTTCGCCGCATGAACGGCATGACTGCTACCTGGGTCGTCCTGGCGCTGGCCGGCATCGCGCTGATGGCGGCCGTCACGGCGGTGCTGGTGCGGCGCACCCGCCCGGCGCCGCGCCCGGCGGGGCCGACCGGCCCGCGGCCGCGTCCGAGCACCAAGGCGGGGCCGGAGCCGCAGGAGATCTGGTGGGCGGAGGTGCCGTTCGAGGACGGCCCCGGGTCCAAGGACCGCCCGTGCCTGGTGCTGCGGGTGCGCGGCCGGACCGCGACGGTCGCGAAGATCACCAGCAAGCACCACGCCGAGCGCCCCGGCGTGCTGCCGCTGCCGCCCGGTTCGGTGGGCGACCGGCAGGGCCGGGCCAGCTGGCTGGAGACCGACGAGCTTCGCGAGGTACCGCTGTCGGCCTTCCGCCGCCGGGCCGGCACGGTGGACCGGCAGGTGTGGGCCCGGGCGCAGAAGGTGCTGAACTAAGGGCCTGTCGCTTTCGGATCGTCCTCTTTCGGATCGTGCCGGAGGTGCCGAACCAGCCGGGGCCACCCCGGGTCGGGCCCGCCGGATCAGGCCCAGAGTTGGCCCTGCAGCGCCTCGACCGCCGCCTCGGTGGTCTCGGCGGTGTAGATGCCGGTGGACAGGTACTTCCAGCCGCCGTCCGCGACCACGAAGACGATGTCCGCGCGCTCCCCCGCGGCCGCGGCCTTGCGGCCGACGCCGATCGCCGCGTGCAGGATGGCGCCGGTGGAGACGCCCGCGAAGATGCCCTCCTGCTGCAGGAGTTCGCGGGTGCGGCGGACGGCGTCCGCGGAGCCGACCGAGAAGCGGGTGGTGAGCACCTCGGCGTCGTAGAGCTCGGGGACGAAGCCCTCGTCCAGGTTGCGCAGCCCGTAGACCAGGTCGTCGTAGCGCGGTTCGGCGGCGACGATCTTCACGCCGGGGACCTTCTCGCGCAGGTAGCGGCCGACGCCCATGAGGGTGCCGGTGGTGCCGAGGCCGGCCACGAAGTGGGTGACGGTCGGCAGGTCGGCGAGGATCTCGGGGCCCGTGCCGGTGTAGTGGGCGCCCGCGTTGTCGGGGTTGCCGTACTGGTAGAGCATCACCCAGTCGGGGTGCTCCGCGGCGATCTCCTTGGCGATCCGGACGGCGGTGTTGGAGCCGCCGGCCGCCGGGGAGGGGATGATCTCGGCGCCCCACATGCGGAGCAGTTCGCGCCGCTCCTCGCTGGTGTTCTCGGGCATCACGCAGACCATCCGGTAGCCCTTGAGCTTGGCGGCCATGGCGAGCGAGATGCCGGTGTTGCCGCTGGTGGGCTCCAGGATCGTGCAGCCCGGGGTGAGCCGGCCCTCGGCCTCGGCGCGCTCGATCATGTGCAGCGCCGGACGGTCCTTGATCGAGCCGGTCGGGTTGCGGTCCTCCAGCTTGGCCCAGAGGCTGACCAGGCCGTCGGCGTTGCCGGGGACGGCGGCGGACAGCCGCGGCAGGCGGACCAGCGGGGTGTTGCCGACGGCTTCGAGCGGACTGTCGTAACGCAAGGGAGGCCTCCGGCCACGGCGGTGAGGGTCACACGGCGGTGAGGGTCACGAGAGGTGGTTCCCCCGCCGGCGACGGGGGAACCGGGAGGTCAGCGGGCGCCGCCGGCCACGGCGGGCAGGATGGTGACGCTGTCGCCGTCGGCGAGGGCGGTGGAGATGCCCTCCAGGAACCGGACGTCCTCGTCGTTCAGGTAGACGTTGACGAAGCGGCGCAGCTCGCCGCCCTCGACCAGGCGGGCGGCGATGCCGGGGTGGCGGGCGTCGAGGTCGGCGAAGAGTTCCCCGAGGTTGCTGCCGTTGCCCTCGACGGCCTTGGCGCCGTCGGTGTAGGTGCGGAGGATGGTCGGGATGCGGACCTCGATGGCCATGGGTGCGCTCCTGTGCGAGTCGTGGAGTGGGTGGGCCGCGAGGGGCGCGGCAGGGCGGAGGGTGCCCGGGGCTCGACGCCGCCGGAGGGCGGCGGGCCCGGGTGGGGCGGGGCGGCTCTCAGCGCGAGCGCGCGGGCGTGCCGGGACAGATCGCACCGGCGTGCCGGCACAGGTCGATGTGCAGGCGCGCCACGAGGCGGGTGCCCGGGGCCTGGTTGCTCACATCGACGGAACGCATGGGCTCATCGTATAGATTCCCGGCCCCGCACCGACATGCCCGTCTCGGGATCCGGATGTTTCCGTTCCCAGGGATGAGACGACGGCGGCCCGCCGACCCGTGCTGGGAGGTCGGCGGGCCACGTCCGGGCGGTCACCGGTCAGGCCTGGTAGGCCTCGACGACCTGGACGTCTTCCTCTGTGATCTCGCCGTCCACGATGCGGAACGAGCGGAACTGGTAGGGGTCCTCCTCGCCGTTGCCGTCGGCGGTGGAGACCAGGACGTAGTGGGCGAACGGCTCGGAGGCGTAGCTCACGTCGGTGCGCGAGGGGTAGGCCTCGGTCGCGGTGTGCGAGTGGTAGACGATCACCGGCTCCTCGTCGAGGTCGTCCATCTCGCGGTAGAGCTTGAGCAGGTCGCCCGAGTCGAACTCGTAGAAGGTGGGCGAGCGGGCGGCGTTCAGCATCGGGATGAACCGCTCGGGCCGTCCGCTGCCGGCCGGTCCGGCGACCACGCCGCAGGCCTCGTCCGGGTGGTCGGCGCGGGCGTGGGCCACGATCCGGTCGCGGATTTCTCGGGTGATGGTCAGCATGCGGTCAGGATAGCCACGCCCCGGCGAGTGTCCGCCGGGGCGTCCGAGGCGCGGTCAGCGGGTGTCCGCGGGCCGGTCCCGGTGTCCGTACGGGCCGGGCTCAGCCGCCCTCGTGCGCGTACTGGCGGTCCTCGGCGGGGCCGTCGACGGCCTGCGGGTTGCGGCTCTTGAGGAGGCGGTAGCCGACCACCAGCAGCACGGCCCAGGCCGGGAAGACGTACAGCGAGATCCGGCTGTCCTCGTCCAGGCCGATCAGCACCACGACCAGGGCGAGGAAGGCGAGCGCGGCCCAGCTGACCCAGGCGCCGCCGGGGGCCTTGAAGGAGGGGGCCGGCAGGTCGCCGCGCTTCCAGGCCTTGCGGTAGCGGATCTGGGAGATCAGGATCATCGCCCACGTCCACAGGCCGCAGACCGTGGCGACCGAGGTGATGTACTCGAACGCCCGCGCCGGGACGAGGTAGTTGAGCACCACACCGACGCCCATCAGCAGGCTGGAGACGGTGATCGCGAAGGCCGGGGTGCGCCGGGAGTTCAGCTTGGTGAGCCGGCCGGGGGCCTGGCCGCGCAGGGCGAGGTCGCGCAGCATGCGGCCGGTGGAGTACATCCCGGAGTTGCAGGAGGAGAGCGCGGCGGTGAGCACCACGAAGTTGATGATGCCGGCCGCGGCCGGGATGCCGATCTTGCCGAAGGCGGCGACGAACGGGCTGACGCCGGGCTGGAATTCGGTCCACGGCACGAGCGAGAGGATGACGACCAGGGCGCCGACGTAGAACAGCACGATCCGCCAGGGCAGGGTGTTGATGGCGCGCGGCAGGGTCTTCTCGGGGTCCTCGCTCTCGCCCGCGGTGACGCCGACGAGCTCGACGCCGAGGTAGGCGAACATGACGATCTGAAGGGTCATCACGGTGGCGCCGATGCCCTTGGGGAAGAAGCCGCCGCCCTCCCACAGGTGGGTGATCGAGGCGGTGTCACCGGCCTTGCTGAAGCCGAGGGTGAGCACGCCGACGCCGATCAGGATCATGCCGATGATGGCGGTGACCTTGACCATGGAGAACCAGAACTCGATCTCGCCGAACAGCTTCACCGAGATCAGGTTGGCCGCGTAGAGGACGACCAGGAAGGTCAGCGCGCTGAGCCACTGCGGTATGCCGGGCGCCCAGAACTTCACGTACACGGCGGCGGCGGTGGTCTCCGCCATGCCGGTGACGACCCAGAACAGCCAGTACGTCCAGCCCGTCACGTAGCCGGCGAAGGGGCCGAGGAACTCCCGCGCGTACTCGGCGAAACTGCCGGAGACCGGGCGGTAGGTGAGGAGTTCGCCGAGGGCTCGCATGATCGCGAAGATCACCACGCCGGCGACGGCGTAGGACAGGATCAGGCTCGGGCCGGACTTGGAGATGGCGGTGCCGGCGCCGAGGAAGAGGCCGGTGCCGATCGCTCCGCCGATCGCGATCATCTGGATCTGGCGGCTGCCGAGCCCGCGCTCGTAGCCCTCCTCGTCCGGCGTGGTGTCGACCACGTGGTCGTACGGCTTCTCGGCCATGGGTGCACCGTCCTGGTCGGTCTCTGGGGTGGAGAAGTCGTACCACGCACCATCCGGATAGCGGTGTCCATCTGAGCGTTATCTGAGCATGACCTGCTCACATTCGTCCCATTTTGACCGGAAAAGCTCAGGATGATCGTCCACATGCTGGACGAAAGCGCCGACTCCTGCCCGAAACCGGGCACGATCGCCCCGGAAACGCGAACGGGAGCGGACTCGGCCGCTCCCCGTTCACCTACGGATCCTCCGGGATCCATGGCCCGTTCACCCCGGTGCACGCCGCCCGACCCCGCCGCCCGGCGGCACGGGCCGCGCGCCCGCGGCGGCTCAGTCGCCCATCGCCTCCAGCAGCGACTCCTGCATCGCCCCCAGCCACAGGTACGCCATCACCAGCGGCTTGCGCTCGTCGCCGTCCGGCAGCGCGTAGAGGCCCTCCTCGTCCTCCTCGGTGACCTCCAGCCGGACGCCGAGCGCGAGCCGCAGGTCGTTCAGCGCGCCCAGCCAGCGCAGGCACTCGGGGGTGCCCAGCTTGAGCACCCCGTCGCCGCCGAGGCCGTCGAGCGCCCGGACCACGAACAGCGCGTCGTCCCGCTTGCGGGCCCGCAGGTCCAGCTCGGTGAAGCGGCGGAACTCCCCGGACGCGGCCTTGGACTCGTCGTCCTCCGTCTTCTGCGGGTCGCCGTAGGCATCCGGGAAGAACCGGGCCAGCACCGGGTCGGCGGGCGCCTCGGTGGGCCCCTCGGCGAACAGCGCGGCCAGCGGGTCGCCGCCCTCCCCGCCCGGACCGGGGCCGATCAGCTCCAGCAACTGCACTTCCAGCGAGCGGAGGATGGAGACCTCCCACTCGTCCAGCGCGATCGCCGCGCCGCCACCGCCGGTGCTCTCGAACAACCCAGCCATCTGTATCGGTCAGCCCGTCTTCGTCGTCTTCGGTCGTACGGCCGGCGGTTCCGGCGTCAGTCGTGCTGCAGCGTCGCCCAGAGGCCGTAGCCGTGCATCGCCTGGACGTCGCGCTCCATCTCCTCGCGGGAACCGCTGGAGACCACCGCCCGCCCCTTGGTGTGGACGTCCATCATCAGCTCCCTGGCCTTGTCCTTCGGGTAGCCGAAGTAGGCCTGGAAGACGTACTGGACGTAGCTCATCAGGTTGACCGGGTCGTTGTGCACGATGGTCACCCAGGGCGTGTCCGGCTCTGCCACCGGCAGCCCCTCGACCTCGGGGCGCTCGATCTCCGCGGGCGCGACACTCACGCCGGGTCCTCCTCGCTGCACACTCGTCCGTTGCTCCTCACGCCCCATGCTGCCATCCGGGGGACACCCGGGCGATTCCGGCCCGGTCCGCCCGGCGAGAAATCGTCACTCTGACGCTAAGTGGTAGTAGCATCATCCTCATGGACGCCACTTCAGTGCGCGCGGCCGGCTCGACCGCGCTGCTCACCGACCGCTACGAGCTCACCATGCTGCAGGCCGCCCTGCGCAGCGGGGCCGCGCACCGCCGCTCCGTCTTCGAGGTGTTCACCCGCCGCCTGCCGAGCGGCCGCCGCTACGGCGTCATGGCCGGCACCGGCCGGGTGCTCGACGCCGTCGAGGACTTCCGCTTCTCCACCGCCCAGCTGGACTGGCTGGCCGGCCAGGGCGTGGTCGACGAGGACACGCTGCGCTTCCTCGCCGACTACCGCTTCCGCGGCGACATCCACGGCTACCCGGAGGGCGAGGTCTACTTCCCCGGCTCCCCGCTGCTCACCGTCGAGGGCAGCTTCGCCGAGGCCGTGATCCTGGAGACGGTGATCCTGTCGATCCTCAACCACGACTCGGCCATCGCGGCCGCCGCCTCCCGGATGACCGCCGCGGCCGGCGGCCGCCCGGTGATCGAGATGGGCGCCCGCCGGGCCCACGAGCAGGCCGCCGTGGCCGCCGCCCGGGCCGCGTACGTGGCCGGGTTCGCCGCCACCTCCGACCTGGAGGCCGGCTTCACCCACGGCATCCCGACCACCGGCACCGCCGCGCACGCCTTCACCCTGGTCCACGACAGCGAGCGGGACGCCTTCACCGCGCAGATCGCCTCGATGGGCAAGGGCACCACGCTGCTGGTCGACACCTACGACCTGCGCGAGGCCGTGCGCACCGCGGTCGAGGTGGCCGGCCCCGAGCTGGGCGCCGTCCGGATCGACTCCGGCGACCTCACCCTGCTGGCCCACCGGGTCCGCCGCCAGCTGGACGAGCTGGGCGCCGAGAAGACCCGGATCATCGTCACCTCCGACCTGGACGAGTACGCGATCGCCGCGCTGGCCGCCGCCCCGGTGGACGGCTACGGCGTCGGCACCAGCCTGGTCACCGGCAGCGGGCACCCCACCTGCGCGATGGTCTACAAGCTGGTCGCCCGCGCCGGGGCCGACGGCGGGCCGCTGGTGCCGGTGGCCAAGCGCGCGGCGGGGGGCAAGACCAGCATCGGCGGCCGCAAGTGGGCGGCCCGCCGGCCCGACGCCGAGGGCGTGGCCGAGGCCGAGGTGGTCGGCACCGGGCCCGTCCCGGCGGAGCTGCGGCCGCACCTGCTGCAGGTGCCGCTGGTCCGGGCCGGCGAGACCGTCGGCCGGGAGCCGCTGACCGCCGCCCGCGATCGCCACGTCCGCGCCCGCGCCGGGCTGCCGCTGTCGGCCACCCAGCTCTCCAAGGGCGACCCGGTGCTGCCGACCGAGCTGCTGCTGCCGTCCGACGTGGTGCTCTGACGCCCTGCCCTGACGGCCTGCCTTGACGGCCTGCCCTGACGCAGCGTCCTGACCCGCACGGGTCCCGCGACCGGGCGGGACCCGCGATCGGGCGGGAGACCCCGGTCCGGCCACCCGAGCGGTCCCCGGGACTTCCGCCCCCGCGCGGCACTCCCTAGAGTCAGCCGTAGAGTTCCCCCGGAGCTCCCCGAGAACCCCCCGAGCCCCGCACCGCCGGGCCGAGTACTCCCGAGGGCTCCCCCACCGGGGCGCCGCCGCCGGCGGGCCCCCGACATCCGAGGATGCGAGCCATGCACCGGGCACTGATCGTCGTCGACGTTCAGAACGACTTCTGTGAGGGCGGCAGCCTGGCCGTCGCCGGCGGCGCCGAGGTGGCCGCCGCCATCACCGACCTGATCGCCGAGTCCTCCCCCGGCTACCAGCACATCCTCGCCACCCGCGACCACCACATCGACCCGGGTGCACACTTCTCCGCCGATCCGGACTACGTCCACAGCTGGCCCGTCCACTGCGTGGCCGGCACCGAAGGCGTGGGCTTCCACCCCAACTTCGCGCCCGCCGTGATCTCCGGCGCGGTCGAGGCGGTCTTCGACAAGGGCGCCCACTCGGCGGCGTACAGCGGCTTCGAGGGACTGGACGAGAACGCCCGCGGCCCGGTGGAGTGGCTGCGCGAGCGCCAGGTCGACGAGGTCGACGTGGTGGGGATCGCCACCGACCACTGCGTCCGGGCGACCGCGCTGGACGCCGTCCGGGCCGGCTTCACCACCCGCGTCCTGCTGGACCTCACCGCCGGGGTGGCGCCGGAGACCACCGCCGCCGCGCTGGAGGAGCTGCGGGCGGCCGGGGTCGAGCTGGTCGGCACCCCGGTGGTCCGCTCCTGACGCCTCGCGGCGCCGGACGCCCCGCGACGCCACGACCCCAGCGGCGCCGGACCCCCGCGGCAGCGCACCGGCGGCGCCGCGGGGCTCAGACCACCAGCAGCTCCACCACGTCCGTACCGCCGAACCGGTACGCCTCGCGCAGCTCGCCGCCGACCGCGTCCGGGTCGGCGGCCAGCCGTGCGCCGGAGACGTACACCACGCGGATGCCCAGGTACTCCATCCGGTGCTGCCCGCCGCGCACCCAGGCGGCCTCGCCCTCGCTGACGCAGCGCAGGTCCGAGTCCACCTCCACCGCGACGCCACGCTCCGGCCAGTAGAGGTCCGGGACGGCGATGTAGGTGCCGCCGCGCATCCGCAGCTCGGGGGCGTTCAGCGGGACGGGCAGCAGCCACTCGTCCAGCAGGTGGCCGACCCGCTCCAGCACCGAGTCCCGCTCGGCGGCCAGGAGTTCGTCCAGCGCGGCACGCACCCGCGGTTCGCCGGTCAGCCCGGACTCGATCAGCTCGGCGGCCAACTCCCGTACCGTGCAGCCGTTCTCCGGCCGGGAGACGGCCTCCCGCAGCACCTCGCGCACCGGCGCCGCGGCATGCGGGTCCGCCGTCCACTCGCCGAGCGCGTCCGCGACCGCCCGGGCCACCGGCGCGCAGGCCAGTCCGTGCACCGAGCGGGCCACCAACTCCCGTTCGGTGCGCCGGATCCGCACCTCGCCGACGTCCTTCAGCCGGCGCTGGCGGGGGACCAGGACGTCCACCCCGGTCACCGCGGGCAGCCGCGGCACGGCCGCGAAGCCGTACAGCGCCAGCGCGGCCGCGCCGGTGATCACCGCGCCCTCGCGGCGGCCCTCCTCGCGGCCGTTCTGCGCGGCGTAGAGCAGCGCGGCCCAGATCCGCTGCTCCGGGGTGGGACCATCGGACTGCAGCAGGTAGACCCGCGGCAGCATCCGCTGCCAGGGACCGCCCCGGCGGCAGTGCTCGGTGATGACCCGGGCCGGCACGCCCCGGGCGCGCAGCTGGCTCGCGGTGACGACGTTCTGCTGACGCTTCGCCAGCTCCTCCAGCGACGGCGGAGGGGAGGGGATCCGGTAGCTCATGCGGACACCATCCCCAACGACCCGGACCTGCGACCGGGAGCCTGACGCACTGTTACCCAACCGTCGCGAAACCGGGACCAGCCCGCACTAAAGTCCTCATACCCTCACCCATTTGGAGTAATTGACGCTCATACGGTTGTCATACCTGATCGAAAACGATCACCGACCTGGTCGTCTGACCCAGAGTGACCAAGGGCATACGGCGAGGGACCCTCCAGGCGTCAATCCCGCCCCGGGGATTGCCTAGGCTTGCGTCATGTCACGTGACGAGACCGCCGGCCTCCGCGCGGCCCAGCTCCGCCTCGGCCGCCTGCCCGGATACGTCCGCCGCCCGGACCCCGCCCGCCGCAGCGGCGAGAAGGGCCATACGTACAAGAAGGGCTGGGAGGTCCGCTTCACCGCCCGCAGTGAGGCCGAGATAGCAGAGATCCGCGACCTCGTGGTCGCCGCCGGGTTCGCCCCCGCCAGACCGTTCTTCAAAGGCCAGCAGCTGATCCAGCCGGTCTACGGCATGGCGGCGGTGCAGGCCTACCTGGCCGCTAGACAGGCGGCCGAGGAACACGCCGCCCGGGCCGCGGTCGGCCGCCGCCGCCGGGCGGCCTCGGGCCGGGCCGCGGGCCACGCCGGCGGCCCGCTGGCCACCGTTCCGCACGCCGCCGACCCGCACGCCGCCGACCCGCACGCCGCGGTCCCGCATGCCACCGGTCCGCACGCCGCGGTCCCGCACGCCACCGGTCCGGCGCTCCGGTGCGAGCGCGAGGAGGCCGCCCCCGGAGCGGCGGCAGCGGTCGCGGCTGCGGCGGCCGCGCAGGCGGCCCGGCGGCGGGCCGTCGAATCCTTCCCCACCCAGCTCGAACGGGACACCGCCGCCGACCAGGCCTCCCCGTCGGAGGCCCGGACGACCTCCTGACGACACCCCGACGGGCGACCGCACGGCCCGTCCCTCCGCCCCGGCCGCCGAGGCCACGTTCAGGCCGCCGGGGCACGGCCCACCCGCCCGGCACCCGCCGGCACCCCGGCCGACCGGACCCCCGCAGTCCCGGATACCGCCATGCGTGTGGTCGTGACACCGCGGACGCCCCCGCCCGTACCCACAGCCGGGCTCGCGGCCACACCACCGCCGCCCCGGCTGCGAGCGCGGTTGCGCGGACGGTTGTGCGGGAGCGCCTTCGCGCCGTGGGCGTGGACGTCAGCCTCCCCAGGCCCTACGGTGGCACATCAACTGCCTTGCAGTCATAGTCGTCCTACACCCTCTGACCAGCTGCGACACGCTCGCAACTACGCCTCCCCCGCCACTGCGCAGCACCACCCCGCCGGCCCGCGCCGGTCCCCCGCCGGCTCCTGCCCGGCCGCTCAGCCGCCCCGCCGCACCCGGTCGTCACCGGAACCGGACGGACGGCGGCGGGTTCCGGGCATTCCATCGGATTGGTCACCCAGCGCACCGAGGGCCTACCGTAGAGTGAGCACAGATGATCGACCGTCAGAAATCCATCTCCCTTGCCGAGAAGACGAGATGACCAACCGTCATGCGACGTCCGCCGAGCCACCCCCGGGGCCCGGCGAGCCGGAGGACGTACCCCTGGAGTTCACCGCGTTCTGCGAGCTCCACCGCCCCCGGTACCTCAGCTACGCCCGGGTGTGGCTGACCGAGCACAGCGACGCGGCCGGCGCCGTCCAGCAGGCCTTCGCCGAAATCGCCGTGCACTGGCGCGAGTTGATGGGCAGCTCCAACCCCACCGCGCACGCCTGGGAGATCCTGCGCGGCACCGTGGCCGAGCACACCCGGCGTGAGACGCCCGACCCGGACCGCCACCCCGCCGACGACGACCTGGCCATCCTGCACTACGTCGTCGGCCTCGCCGCCCCCGAGATCGCCGACGTCATCGGCACCGACGCCGCCAGCGTCGCCGGCCGACTGCGCCGCACCATGCTGCGCGAGGCCTCCGGCTGGTGACCTCGCGCCGCACGCGCCCCCCGAACGCCTCGCGCGCCTCCCCGCCCCGGGGCCGTCTCAGACCCGCTCGCCCGTCACGTCGAACAGATGGTGCACCGGGTCGTGGATCAGGTACCGCGAGAACGACTCGACCGTGAACCGCGCCCCGTCGCCACGCGTCCCGGTCCGCCGCCACTGCTCGCCCGCCACCCGCTCGAACGCCGCGGCCAGCCGCTCGGCGGCCTCCGCCAGCTCCCCGGCCACCACCCCCGGCAGCTGCTCCCCGTAGCGCTCGGCGACCGCCGTCTCGTCCTGGTCCCAGTTCGCGAACAACGGGTCGTCCTGGTCCAGCATGAGCCCCAGCCGGACGTCGAACAGCCGGAAGACGTCCCGGACGTGACACGCGTACTCCAGGACCGACCAGACGCCCGGCTCCGGCCGCCGCCGCAGCGCCCCCTCGTCCCCCGCCAGCAGCGCCACCCAGGCCCCCGCGTTCGCCCGCACCATCCCCGCGACGTCCTCGCACACCACCTTCGGCGTGTCCAACCCACATTCGGCGCACGGGCGTTCGAGCACCCAGGTCCAGTCCTTGGTGTCCGGGACGATCCCCCCGGCACCGACGGTACGGGCGGCGCGGGCGGTACCGGTCGCGTCGGTCGCGTTCTCAGAAGTGCTCATGCGCCCAGCATGGCCGCCACCCCGACCGCCCCACCAGCGGCAATGCCGCCACCCCCCACCGAATTGCTGCCACCCCCCACCGACCCGACCGCCCCCTACCCCCTCCGCCGCCGGGCCCGCGCCACCGCGACGGCCGACAACGCGAGCACCACCGCACCCGCCGCCACCGCACCGATCACGAGCCCGGTGTCGTCACCGCTCCGGCCACCACTGGCCTCCGGCACCGGCGGCTCCGCGGTGGGCTCGTCCGTCGCGTCATCCGCCGGCGGGACACCCCGCGACTCCGACCGCTTCACGAGCGGGTTCTCCAGAGGCCCGCTGTCCACGGCAGGATTCGCCTCCAGCGCCTTCGCGGGCGCGAGGATCCCGTAGCCGTAGTGGTTGTTGGGCACCACCGTCCCGTTGGCGGGAGGAGTGGCCGACTTGATCATCCGATTGATCACCTGCCCGGCCGACAGGTTGGGGTACTTGGAACGGATGAGCGCGGCAGTGGCGGATACGTAAGCGGTGGAATCCGAGGTGCCGCTCCCGGTCGCATAACTCGTCGGCGACTTCGCCGAGGCGTGATTGATCCCTACGCCAGGCGCGACGAGCGTCGTCTCGGAACCCGACGTGGACTCGTCCCACACGATTCCCGTGGAGTCCAACGCCCCCACGGCCACCACTCCGGGAAAGGCCGCCGGATACCCCACGCCGCTGCTGGAACCATCGTTGCCCGTTCCGGCGACCAGTACGACGTCCTTGGAGATTGCGTACGCAATGGCCTTTCGCGTCTGCGAGTCGAATCGCGAACCACCTGACAGGGAGATGTTGATGACCCTCGCCTGGCGGTCGACGGCGAAGCGGATTGCCGTCGCCAGATCGTTCTGCTCCGGGATGGGACCGCCTTCGCTCGTCCTCACCCTCACAGGAAGAATCTTCGCCTTCGGGGCCAGACCAATCACTCCGGCCTGCGCTCCGTGCCCGTGTCCTGCGATCAGGCTCGCCATACCGGTGCCATGGCCATCAGCGTCAATGCGCCCGTCCGATCGCGTACCGGAGAAGTCGGCACCGGGCAGCACCTGACCGGTGAGGTCTTGATGCTCCGAGTTCACCCCGCTGTCGATCACCGCAACGACGACACCCTCGCCCTGGCTGATCGGCCAGACCTTCGTCTCGGCTTCGAAGGTCTTCAGGGCCCACTGCTGGTCTCTGATCTGATCCGCGGATGCCGCCGGTGCCACGACGCTCCAGGCCAATGCCCCAGCAGCAAGGGCCGCCGTACCACGCGCCACCTGACGGCTCGCCAAACCCGGTCACCTCACGTAACGAGGCATCCCGCAGATCACCGACCTGCGGGATGCGATCAGATCACCTGTCCGTCTACGGACCGGCCTCATTCCACCACGTTCGGGTTGGCCGGCTTGTTCGACGCCCAGGTCTCCTCGTCCTCGACGAGGTAGTCCGGTCGCTTGCCGCCCTTCTCCCCGTCCTTCTTCCGCCCTGGTGCCCCACTCAGTGGGACACCAGGCGACATGCCGTTCGCACCCGTGCCTCCTGGCTCACCCCTGAGCCGGCCTCGCGCCCCCAGCCCGGAGCCGCCCTCCGTGAAGGCTTGTTTGCCGCGCGCCCCAATGTCATACGGTGTCTGCCGGACGGAACCCCCGGGCCCCGCCACGGCCCCACCGCCCTGTTTTGCCCCGGACACACCACCGCGCCCGGCTCCGAGCGCCGGATGGGACTCCTCCCCACCGACGGCGACAGCCCGGCCCCCGCGCGACCCGGCGCCCTGTACTGGCATCTCACCGCTACCGCCGAATCCGGGCGGGCCGGGCGGACCCTGCGTGGTCGGCCCCGAAGGGCTGACCACGGTCTGCCCTCCTCCACCCGAGATCGGTCCACGCGCGGGGTCCGTGACCGGCACCCCGCCCAATCCGGAGGTCTGGGTGCCGGAGGTCGGGGGGCTCGGCACGCTCCCGCTCGGACGGGGCACCGGAGTACCGGAGATGCCTGCATCGGGACCGCGGCTCGTCGTGGTCGAAGGCTTCGGCGGGGCCTGCGCCGTCCCACCCTTGACACCGGGGTCGGTCGGGGCTGCCGCCTGCCTCCCCGCGGAACCAGCCGTCACCGAAGGCCGCGAGGCGTTGGCCCGTTGCGGTGTAGCGGCAGTCGTCGACCGCGCCGGTGCTCCCCCCGTTCCGAACGAGGTGCCCGACACCACCGCCGACACCATTGCGGCCACGTTCCCCGCGTCGTCCTGCGATCCCGGATCAGCTGGCTTCTCGACCTTTCCGGTCGCCGTCAGTGGCGGAGCCTTCAGGGCCGGGGTCGCGATGCGGTAGTGCATGGCGAGGGTCTGCATGACGGTGGCGGCTTCGGCCTTCTTGCGGTCGGCGATGGGGATGTGTTCGTCGTCGCCGTCGCCGAAGAGGGCGGAGACGCCGTCGCCGACGTTGTCCTTGACCTTGTCCCAGGTGCCGGGTTCCTCGGGCATCTCGCGTTTGGCCTTGGCCATGGCTTCGGAGACGCTGTGGAGGATGTTGGCCGCGTCGTTGGCGTAGGCGGCGGCGTTGTTGATGCTGGCGGCGAGGTTGAGCATGCGGGTGTGGAAGGCGTCGCTGGTGGTGCCTTCCCAGGTGGTGGCGGCTTCGGTGCTGGCTTTGGTGAGGGTGAGGCGGATCCGTTTGAGGGTGTCGGCGGCGGTGCGCCAGGGGTCGCCGGCGGCCATGACCGCGCCGGGGTCGAGGGCCTGGGCCATGGTGCGGAGTTGGGCGTGGCTGTACTTGGTGAAGTCGGTGTAGACCACGGGCGGGACGGCCTCCGTTCTGGTCCGGGCGGGCGGCGGTCAGATGGTGGCGTTGCCGCGGTGGGACGGGGTGAGGTTCTTCTCGCGCGCGGCCTGGCTGGTCGCGGAGGGGTGGTCGACGGACCAGCCGTCACCGCTGAGCTTGAGCTTCTGTGCGGTGTGCTGGTCGTGTTCCTCGTAGTTGGTGGCGGTGAGGTCGGCCTTCTGCTGGGCTTCGTCCACGGCGTCCTGGAGCTGGTTGAGGACGTCGCGCAGCGCGTCCCGCATGGTGCTGTAGCGGCCGTGGATCTCGGTGGCTTCGGCGAAGGTGCCGAAGGCGTTCTTGCCGATTCCGCTGCGGCCGTGGGTGTCGGTGCCGTCGGCGTGCTTCTGGAAGTCGGCGAGCAGGAGCCGTACTTGGCCGGCGAAGGTGCGGAGTTGTTCGACCTCGACGCGGTAGCCCTGGCCGGCGCCGCCGGTGGAGCCGGTACCCGTGCTCGTGCCGGAACCCGTGCCCGTGCCTGATCCCATGTCGGCACCCCCGTGCGTCCGTTCTCGGCGGTCGGGGCCGGGCCCCGGTGTCTCATGTCTAACACACCGGGCCCGAATCCCGCCCCGGGCTTGGTCAGTTCGCGGTCGTCCGGCCGTGCAGGGCCTCGGTGAGGGCACGGCGGCAGAGGGCGTCGGCGTGCCGGGTGGTCTCGGGGAGGCGGTAACGGCGGGCGAGGTCGAGGGTGGTTCGGACGGCGGTGTCGAGGCCGATCCGGTGGCCGACGGAGACGAAGACGGGTTTGACGCCGGGCCGGGTGCGTACGGCGCGGCCGACTTCTTCGCCGGTGGCGGGGTCGGTGAGGGGGGTCCAGGAGCCGCGGGGGGCGTCGGGTGCGTGGTGCTCGAAGGTGAAGGGGGTCTTGGCGACCCCGAGGGTGCGCAGTCCGGTGAGGACGCCGAGGTGGCTGGCGAGGCCGAGGCGTCGGGGGTGGGCGAGGCCGTAGCCGTCGCAGACGACGGTGTCGGGGGTGCGGGTGAGGGCGGCCAGGGCGTCGAGGACGGCGGGGAGTTCGCGGAAGGCGAGCAGTCCGGGGACGTAGGGGAAGGCGATCCGGCCGGTGGCGGTGGCCTGTTCCACGACGTCCAGGGTGTCCCGGTCGAGCAGGACGGCGGCGGCGACGACGAGGTCGTGGTCGTCGTCGTAGGCGACGTCCACGCCGGCGATCAGCCGGCCGACGCTCGCGTCGCCGTCCCGGGTTCCGCCGGCCCCGGCCTCCCCTCCGCGCACCTCGTCGTCGTGGGCCTGGACGAGCGGGCGCAGCCGCTGCTGTTCGGCGAGTGCCTCGGCCTCGGTGGCGGGCCAGTCGGCGGGAATGGGCACGGTCGGTTCCCCCGGTGTGTGGTGGTGCGTGCGGCGCGTGGTGCGGACAGGTTCCGGTTCACCGTACAGACCGGGGCGGACGACCCCGGGGTGAGCCCGTGCGCCCCCTGTGCCCCCGGACGGGTGGCCTAGCCTGGAGTTCCCGAACTCCCGTGCCGGGTAGGACTCCTGGAACCGGCCCCAACCCGCGCCCGTTCCCCCGACGTGCGAAGGATCTCCGCCATGCCGCGTCCCTCCGCTGCCCAGGTCTGCCTCGGCTCGTTCACCGTCGTCGCCTCCACGGTGGCACTGTTGGCCGTCTCGGGCGCCGATGGCGTCCTGGCGGTGGCGGTGCTGGTCGTGTTCGCGCTGGCGCTCGGCACCGTGGTGACGGTGCTCTCGCTGTCCGCGTCGTCCATGGCCTCCCCCGCCGGCCCGCTCGCCGCCCCGGCGACCACCGGGGCCGCCGCCGAGTCCGCCACCGGGGCCGGAGCACCCGCCGAACGCGCGTACGCCCGGCAGCGCTGATCCGCTGCCGGGCGCGGGCGCGTTCCGTGCCGCCGCTCAGACTTCCGTGGTGACCACCACGGTTTTCGCGGCCTTGTCGTGGACGCACTGCCGGTACGGCTTGTCGAAGACGCCGAACAGCCCGTCGATGATCCACCAGAGCGCGGCGCAGCAGAGCACGGCCGGGAGGATGAAGACCGCCGCGCGGGTCCAGGCGGCGGCCTGGGTCGGGGTGTTGCCGTCGATGAGCATGGCGACGCGGATCTTCATCGCCTTCTTGCCGAGGGTCTGGCCGTCCCGGCTGACCATCAGGGCCTCGTAGATGAGGTAGAGGGCGCAGGCGAGCCAGAACGCCTCGGTGGAGCCGTTGCGTTCGCTGAGGTCGGCGAAGGGCGCCACCACGACCACGGCGATGATCTGCATGATGAGGTAGTCGATCAGCCGGGCGACGATCCGCTTGGGCCAGGTGCCGATCGGCGGCATGCCGGGCACGGGCCCGGCGCCGGGGGTCCCGTACGCGCCGGGGCCGTAACCGGTGCCGTAGCCGGGCGGGGGCTGGTCGTAGGGGTTCTGGCCATAGGGGTTCTGACCGTGGGTCCGGCCGCCGTACGGGCTCCCGCCGTAGGTGCCCTGGTACGCGCCGGGGCCGTCGTCCGGCGCTTCGGACGAACCTCCGGACGAACCTCCGGACGAGCCTCCGCCGGGGCCTTCGGACGGGGTCGGGCCCGACGGCTCGCCTTCCGGCGTGCCGCCGCCCGGCTGCGGGGACTGCTTGTCGAAGGAGGGCTTGCCGCCCCCCTCCGGCTGGGGGCCTGAGGGGTCGTGGGTGCTCATTCCCCGAGTAGAACATCGCACATTCTCAAGCTTTGGGATATTTTGCCCGTTTTGCTGCCGTTGGCCGGAAGGGGCCGCCGGCGGCAAAGGGAGGGGTCGCGGGGCCCTCCTCAGGCCCGTACCACCCTGGTCCGGGCGGCGCGGTCCTGCCAGCCGCGCCGGGCCGGGCGGTCGAACACCGGCCAGACCAGGCCGAGCAGCAGCACCGTGCCCACCTGCCGGACGACCCACCGGGTCAGGGACCGGCCGAGGCTCAGCCCGGCCCTGGCCGCAGGAGTACCGGGGGCGGCCACGTCCACCACCCGGATCCGGGCCAGTCGCTTGCCGAAGGTCTGGCCGGTGCGGGCGGTCGGCAGCACCTCGTAGAGCAGGCTGACGAAGAGCAGGATGCCGATCAGCACAGCGATCTTGCCCACCACCACGTCGTCCACCAGCCACACCTGGACCTGGCGACGGGTGAGGGCGCTGGCCATCCGGGCCTGGTCGAGCTTCTCCTGGATGTGGTCGGAGACGGAGGCGGCGAGCGGGATCCCGGCGGCGACGGCGACCACCAACAGGACGGCGGTGTCCACCGCCCGGGCCGCCAGCCGGCGCCCCAGCCCGGCCGGAACGGCGGCGCGCGAGGCGGATCGGCGACGGACGGCGGTCTGCCGGGCCTGACGCACGGCGGGCATCGGCGTGGTGGGTACGGCGGTGGTGGCCGCCCCGCGCCCCGCCTCCGCAGCCGCCGCGTCCTCGGCCCTCGCCTGCTTCGCCCTCGCCCCCGTCACCGCCGCTTGCGCGACCACCGGCACCGCGCCGGAGGCCTCGACGGCCGGAGCCTCCCGCACCGCCACCGCCATGGCCGGCGCGACGGCGGTGGCCAGCTCGACGGCAACAGGAGCACGCTCCGCCTCCGCACGCCCCTCCTCCGCCTCGGGCGCCCCCGGAAGCACCCCCCAGGAGACCCAGCGCGGCGCACCGCCCGTCTCCATCAGGCCCCGCTGTGCCCGCGGATCGGCCTGCCATCCCGACTCCTCGGGCGCAGCTCCGGAAGTCGTTGCGGCCACCGTGCCGACCGCCGCACCCTCGACGGCCCCGGTCGGCGCAGTCCCGGTCGACGCCGCCCCGGTAGGCGCAGTCCCGATCGGCACCGCCCCGGCCGGCGTGCCCCCGCCCGCCGGAGCCCCTGCGCCCAGCGGTACGTCCGAGCCCAGCGCCACCTCGGAGAGCCCGGGAGCCCCGCCGCCCGCCGTCGGCCCGACCGTCCGGAACACCGGCCCGCCGATCACCTCCGCCACCCGCGGCCCGAGCACGAACGACGCCCCGCCCGAGGTCTGGTCGAAGTACACCGGCCCGGTGTCGCCGCCTCCGACGGACGGCTCCACCTCCGGCACGGACACGGGCACGGGCCTCGGCGCGGACACGGGCGTCGGCTCGGGCACGGGCGCCGCGGCCTCCGGAACCACCGGGGGAGGCACCGCCCGCGCCGGGCGGGCGCCCGGGGCGGGCCGCCGGGTCGCGTACCGGGGCGGCTCCAGCACCTCGCCCTCGGCGGGCGCGGGCCGGCTGGTGCCGGGTACCCAGGCGGAGCCGCCCCAGTACCGGACGAAGCCGGGGATGGAGGGGTCGGGGTAGTACCCCGGCCCGGGTGCGACGGCCGGGTCGCCGCCGTCGGCGAAGGAGCGGTCCGTCATGGGGGTCTTCTTTCCTGGCAGGTCCTGACGAGGGCAAGGAAGGAGCCGGTAGACCGACTGCGGCACATCCGCCCGCGCGCACCACCCGGCGCTCGGCGCGCGTGGGGGCGCGACCGATGGGCGGACAGTCGTCGGGCAATCACAAAGGGTAGTACCTCGCCGAACCCCCGACGGGAAGTTCGCGAATCCCCGGACAGCGGAGGGCCGCTCACGGTAAGGAACCAGGCGCGCGGCAAGCCCTCGCGCGCCGCGTGACCGCCCGTTCGCCACCCCCACCGAACGTCCCGAAGAAATCCCGGAAACGTGTGTAAGAGCCGGTGCGGACCGCCCTCTCAAAGGTCACAGGGCCCGGAACCGGGTACGACCCGAAGACAGAGAGGAAGACGATCATGGAGCGCCCCGTCAGCGTCGTCGAGCACGAGTTGGAGCTCAACCTGGTGCTCTCGCCGGAGCACAGCGTGCCCGTCCCGGCGCGGTTGTCCTACGGCAGCCACGACCCGTACGCCGTCTACATCACCTTCCACCTGGACACCGGCTCCCCGGTGACCTGGGTGTTCGCCCGCGAGCTGCTGGTCGAGGGCACCTTCCGCCCGTGCGGCCAGGGCGACGTGCGGATCTGGCCGACCCGCTCGGGCCGGCGCAGCGTGCTCTGCCTGGCGTTGAGCTCGCCCGCCGGGGACGCACTGCTGGAGGCACCGCTGCCGGCCGTCGCGGCCTGGCTGGAGCGGGCGCACCGGCTGGTCCCGCCGGGCAGCGAGATGGCCGCGCTGGACATGGACGGCTCGCTCGCCGAGCTGCTCGCCTAGGCGTGCGCGGCAACGTGCACCTGCGCGTACCCGACCGACACGTACCCGACCGACACGGCGGCCGGGGGAACGACCCGCAGAGCCCCCGACAGGGCGACCGGCGGAGCGATCCTCGGGTCGACCGCCGGATCGATCGAGGGAGCGGGAGCGGCGCCCCCGCCGGCTCAGCGGGCCGCGGGGGCCTGCTGACGACCGCGGGCGGCGTCCGGGCCGCCACCATCGCCACCGCCGTCGCGCTGTCCGGGCAGCCGGACCAGCGGCGCGCCGGCGGAGCGACGGCGCGCCCTTATCCGGATCGCGGCGGCGAGCAGGAAGCACAGCCCGACCCACGGGTAGACCGAGGTCGGCAGCTGGCGCCACGGTGACAGGTGGAGCACGGCCGTGCCGACCGGCTTCGCCGCCCACATCGCGAAGGAGAGGAAGGCCACCAGCGTGGCCCAGAAGACCGCCCGCCAGCGCAGTCGGCGGACGCCGACCGGGCGGGCATGCTCGACGGAGGCCTCGGCGGCGAGCAGGACGAGCAGCGGGACGCACCAGACCCAGTGATGGGTCCAGCTGATCGGCGAGATCAGCACGGCGGTGACGGCCGCGCAGCAGACGCCCCAGGCCTCGGCCCGGGGCAGCCAGCGGCCGCTGCGGGCGGCCCAGGCGGCGACGGCGAGGCCGGCCAGCGCGACCAGGCCCGCGCCCAGTGTGGCGACGGTGCCGGGTTCGGCGGAGTGCAGCAGGCGGGCGAAGGCGCCGCGCAGCGACTGGTTGTCGACGATCCAGGTCTTGCCGACCCGGGAGGAGTCGTAGAGGTACCTGGTCCAGAAGCCCCAGGTCGCGTCGGGCAGGACGAGGGCGCCGAGCAGGAAGGTGCCCAGGAAGGTGAGGCCGGCCACGAAGGCGGCCCGGACCCGCCCGGTGATCAGGAGGTAGACGGCGAACAGGCCGGGAGTGAGCTTGATGCCGGCGGCGATGCCGATGGCCACGCCCTTGCTGCGGCGTTCATCCGAACGGGTGAGGTCCCAGAGGATCAGGCAGGCGAGCGCGAGGTTGATCTGGCCGTAGCGGAGCGTGGTGAAGACGGGCTCCAGCCAGACCCCGAGCCCGGTCACCAGGACCACGCCGACCGGCCGCAGCTCACGGCGCGGCCAGCCGACCAGCTTGAAGGACAGGTGGGTCAGCAGGGCGAGCAGCCCGAGGTTGCCGAGAGTGATCGCCACCCGGAGGAAGGGCACCGGGAACCAGGTGGTCGGGACGAACAGCATCGCCGCGAACGGGGGGTAGGTCGCGGGCAGGCTCCACTCGGTGACGCGCAGCCCGTACAGGTCGGCGCCGTCGGCGACGGCGGCACCCTCGGCCCGGTAGACGATCATGTCCACCATGGAGGTGTGCACGAAGTGGCGCACCACGGCGTAGACGACCAGGGACAGCAGCGCCAGCGCGGAGGCGGCCAGCAGCGGCCGGCGGGGCGCTTCGCGCAGGGCCCGGACGGGAGCGCCGAGTGCCCGGAGCAGCCGGTCCGACAGGGAGGCGGGCGCGGGGTCGGGTGCGGTCCGCACCGGGCTGCGCTCGTCTTGTACCGCTGTCACTGTCCACTCCGTCCACCGCTCGGCCAACCAGCGACGATACCGGATGCCACCCGAACGGAGCCGGACACGAGTGACTACGGAACGTGGCCAAGGCGCCCCGAGCGGTCGGCCCCGGCCGCGAACGGAGCGGCGGACGAGCGAGCCCCGGCCACCCCGCCCGGCCGCGAACGGAGGAGCGAAGGAGTGAGCCCCGGCCACCCGTGCTCGGCTGCGGACTGAGCACGGACGGCCGGGGCCGCGCGGGAACCCGGCGGGCCTCAGCCCGTGTACGCCCCGAAGGCCCGGGTGAAGTCCAGCGGCTGCTGGACGATGCTGCTGCAGGTGGCGTCCGCGTAGGCCTTGGCGCCGCCCTCGCAGGCCTTGTCCCGGGTGCCGGACCACATGGCGAGCCAGGCGAGGTGCTTGGTCCTGGCGAAGTCGGCGAGCTGCTTGGCGTCGGCCACGGTGAAGACCTCGCTGGCCACGTCGTTGACGCCGATCATCGGGGTGACCGCGACCCTGCGCCAGGCGGTCGCGTCGTCCAGCCCCAGCACGCTCTTCACCTGGGCCTGGGTGGCGGTGGCCGCGGCGATCGCGTACGTGCCCATCCGGCCCTGCGGGTTGGGGGCGACGCCGTCGCCGAAGTCCATCGCCATGATGTTGACGGCACCGATCGCGACGCCGTTGGCCTTGGCGTCGGCGACCAGGTCGACGCCCTCCTGGGTCAGGCCGGAGGGCAGCGCGGGCAGGGTGTAGGAGACGTCGAGGGCCTTGCCCTTGGCGGCGGCGTTCTTCTGCAGCTGGGCGATCGCCTGGGCGCGCCGGGTGTTGGCGGCGGTGTTCGCTATCGCGCCGCCTTCGACGTCGAAGTCCAGCTTGGTCGCGCCGTACGCGTCCACCACCTTCTGGTACGCGGCCGTGAGGTCGGCGGTGGAACCGCAGACGAGGGCGAGTTCGCTGCCGTTGGCACCGCCGAAGGAGACCCGGACGTCGCCGCCGATCGCGCGCAGCGCGCCGATCTGCGCGGCCACCGCGTCGGCGGACAGGTCGCTGACCCCGCCCCACTTGGGCACGCAGCCGCCGCCGGACACGACGAAGGCGAGGTTGACGTTCTTCACGCCGCTCGCCTTGGCGGTGGCCACCAGGTCGTACGGCGGGTAGAGCGAGGTGTCCACGTACGGGGCGAAGCCGGCTCCGGCGCCGGCCGGGGGGACGGGCCCACCGGTCGCCGTGGGAGTGGCGGTGGGGGTGGCGGTCGGCGCCGGGGTGGTCGGCTTCGTCGTGGCGGTCGGGCTGGGCTTGGCGGTGGCGGTCGGGGTGACCGTCGGCGAGCCGGTCGGGGTGGCCGTGGGAGAGGCGGTGGCGGTCGGACGCCCCGAGGGGGTGGGCGGGGTCCCGTCGCCGGCCTTGCAGGAGGAACCGTTGATCAGGCAGTGGGCCGGCTCGGCCTGGGCCGCGCCCGCGCCCCGGGCGACGAAGCCGACCACCACGCTCTTGCCGGGCTCCAGCCGCTTGCTCCAGGCCTCCGGCTTGACCGTGATGTGCTGCCCCTGGGCGGTGAAGGTGGCGTTCCAGAGCGAGTCGATCGTCGCCCCGGCCGGCAGGTCGAAGCTGAGCGTCCAGTCCTCGATCGGGCTGCGGTCCGGGTTGGTGACCAGGTACTGGCCGGTGTAGCCGGCGTCCCAGGTGCTGGTCCGGCTGTAGACGGCGCCGAGCGAGGCGGCGCTGGCCGAGGAGGCGAGGACGACCGTCCCGCCCGCGACGAGGGCGGCGGCGACCGCGGCGGCCCCGACGATCGCGCCCTTGCGGCTGCGCCTGCGGTGGCCGGAGCGACGGGTGGGCTGGGTGGTCATGGCGCGTTACCTCCGCGGATGCCTTCGGTCGGCCGCCGTCCGGGCACGGGTGCCTGCGGACCTCCGGGCGGCCGGCCCGGCTCGGTCGGGTGACCGGCGCGACCGACGCTAGCGGCGGACCGGGGGCCGGAACGGCGGGCTGAGCGAGGGGTAGAACTCCCTTAGGCCGCAGTTAAGGAAGAGCCCCGGATCACCACGAACCCGCCTCACCACCGACTCGCCGTCACCACCCGAGCCCCCACCGACCCACCGTCACCACCGACGCCCCCGCCGCCTCACCACCGACCCGCCGTCACCGCGAGAACAGCGCCCCCCGGTTGCGCCGCCGCCCGGCCCGCAGCGGCCCCGCCACCTCCGGCCGGGTGCGCAGCCGCAGCCGGGTCTCGGCGCCGCCGAGGACCGCGGAGCGGCCGAGCGCGAGGTCCCCGCCGGTGGATTCGGCGAGCTTGCGGACGATGTCCAGGCCGAGGCCGGTCGAGCCCTCCCCGCCGTGGCCCTCGCCGCGCTTGAGGGCGGCCGCGGGGTCGTCGTACCCCGGTCCGGCATCGCCCACCAGCACGATCACCGAGCTGTCGGTGGCCAGGACGTCCACCGAGAAGGCGGTGCCGACGGCGGTGTGCCGGAAGACGTTGCCGAGCAGCGCGTCGACGGCGGCCGCCAGGTCGCCGCGCTGGACGGGTACGGGTGCCGCGCGCTCGGCGCCGGCCAGCTGCCAGCGGCGCCCTTCGTCCTCGGCCAGCGCGGACCAGAAGCCGACCCGTTCCCGGATCACCTCGGCGGCGTCGCAGCCGACCGCGACGGCGGGCGCGTCCTCGGGGGCGCGGCGGGCGGAGCGGATGATCTGGTCGACCTCGCGTTCGAGCTGGGCGACGGCGTGCCGGGTGGCGTCGGCCGCGTCGCCGTCTCCGAGCGAGGCGGCGTTGAGCCGCAGCACGGTCAGCGGGGTGCGCAGCCGGTGCGACAGGTCGGCGGCCAGTTCCCGTTCCGCGGCGAGGAGTTGGGCCACCCGGTCGGCCATGGTGTTGAACGCGTGGCCGGCCTCGCGCAGCTCCTCGGGGCTGCCGTCGACCTGCTTCCCCGTCACCGGGACCCGGACGGCGAGGTTGCCGGCGCCGAGCGAGCGGGCGGCGCCGGCGAGGCGACGGGCGGAGGCGACGATCCTGGTCCCCATCCGGTCGGCGACCAGCACCGAGATGGCGACCAGGCCGAGCGCCACGGCGGAGAGCACCAGCCAGGCGGTGGAGACGCCCCGGGTGAGGTCGCTCTCGGCCACGTACACCTCGACCACGGCGGTCCGTGCGGTGTCCACCGCGACCGGCTGGAGCAGCGCGTAGCCGCCGGGGACCTGCACGGTGAAGGAGCGGCCCTGCCCGCCGGCCGTGGCCACGTCGCCGGCGGCGGCCCGGCCCTCCCCCAGGGTCGGCCCGACGGGTCCGCCGGTCCCGGGGGCCTCGGACTGCCCCGCCGCGGGCAGGTGGACCGCCATCCGCCCCTGTCCGCCCGCGTCCGTACTGGCCAGGGCCCGGGTGACGGCGTCCTGGTCGGTGGTGATCGCCAGGGCCGGCCCGAGCGCCGCCGCCTGCCGTTCGGCGGCGGTGAACGCCCGGTCCCGCGCGGTCTGCTGGACCATCAGGCCGAGCGGGATGAGGAAGGCCAGCGCGACCATGGTGGTCCCGGCCACGGCGGCCTTGATCAGGGCCCAGCGCAGCGAGCGACCGAACCTCCTCATGTCCGGTGCCCCGCCGCGCCTCCGACGGCTTCCAGCCGGACGCCGACGCCCCGGACGGTGTGCAGGTAGCGGGGGTTGGAAGCGGTCTCGCCGAGCTTGCGGCGCAGCCAGGAGAGGTGGACGTCGATGGTCTGGTCACCGCCGTAGGTCTGCTGCCAGACCTCGGCGAGGATCTCCTTGCGGGGCACCACGACGCCGGGCCGGGCTGCCAGGAAGGCCAACAGGTCGAATTCACGGCGGGTCAGGTCGAGCAGCCGCCCGTCCAGGGAGGCTTCGCGCCGCTGCAGGTCGATGGCCAGTCCGCCGACCCGCAGGACCTGCGCGACGGGGGCGGCGCCGCTGCCGAGCCGGCGCAGCACGGCGGCCATCCGGGCGCTGAGGTGCTCACCGGAGAAAGGTTTCACCAAGTAGTCGTCGGCGCCGTCGTTGAGCAGTCGGACGATCTCGGCCTCGTCGTCCCGGGCGGTGGAGATGATCACCGGCACATTGGTCAGGCCCCGGATCATCTTGAGCGCCTCGCTGCCGTCCAGATCGGGCAGCCCCAGGTCGAGGATCACCAGGTCGCAGCCGACCTGGGCGACCTCCCGCAGCGCCTCCAGGGCGGTGCCCACGCTGCGGACCGCGTGACCGGTGTCGGTCAGGTGGCGGATGAGGGCGGAACGTACGAAGGGGTCGTCCTCGACCACGAGCACTGTTGCCATGGCCCTGCACGGTACGCCATCGGCGGGCAGTGGTCTGTACCTCGGGGGGCGGTCCGGACATCGCGCAACTGCCCTGACGAACACCGGGGGTGCCGGTTCGGACAGGGCGGAAATGCGGCAGGATGTGCGGACGATGCGGAACGGACTGGTACAGCTCGGCGCCTGGGCGGCGGCCACCGGGGCGGCGGTGGCGCTGTCCTGGCTCGGCGTGCACGCGGTGCTGACCGGCGCCGCCTTCGAGCGGCCGACGGCCCTGCCGCTGCCCGCCCCGAAGGCCGACGGCGCACCGCTCCCGCCGACCACCGCCGCCGAGCAGCCGCAATCGGCCGAACAGTCCGCACCCCCGGCCCCGACCCCGCCGACCTCCCCGGCCGCCGCCACCACGCACGGACCGGCCCCCGTCACCACCACCCCGCCGCCGACCCGCCGGCCCACGCCGACGGCCACCGCCACGTCCACCGTGAAGAGCTACCCGATCCCGGGCGGCAAGGTCGCGCTGGACCTGAAGCCCGACCGGGCCTCGCTGGTGTCCGCCACCCCGGACCCGGGCTGGCAGATGCAGGTGTGGAACGGCGTCCAGTGGATGCGGATCGACTTCACCAAGGACGACCAGGCCAACTCGGTCTTCGTCTACTGGAACGGGCACCCGCCCGTGGTGGAGACGGCCGTCCGCTAGGGGTCGTCGCCGTGCCCCGCCCGCGCCGCCCGCCGGTCAGAACCCGTCGTACGGCACGAACCCCGGCAGGTACGGCCCCGCGTAGCCGGCCCGGTCGACCAGCGTGTGCCTGGTCCCGCCCGGCACCCCGATGGTGGCCAGCACCACCGCGCCGTACGCGTCCCGGGTCTCGTACGGCTCGGCCAGCGACAGCGCGCCGCGGTCGACCGCGTAGTCGTAGGCGTAGTAGACGTCCGGCACGCTCACCGCGACGTCCAGCACCCCGTCCCCGTACCGCTCCAGGTACGCGGCCAGTTCCCGCCCGCGCGGGCCGAGCGGGCCGAGCACCCGCACCGGCGAGGTGAGCACGATCCGCGTCCCCGGCGCGGCGAGCACGTACGAGACGGTATCGGGCTCACCGGTCTCCGGTCCCGCGTACGCCGTACAGCGCAGCCCGAGCGCGGCGCGGTAGCGGCGGGCGGCCCGCTCGGCGTCGCCGACCGCGAACACCACCGCGTCGGCGTGGCCCACCGCCGGCGCCCCCGGTCCACCCGGGTCGGGAGCGGCGCCCGGGGCCGAGCCCGGAGCGCTGCCCGGAAGGAGGCCTGCCCCGAGCAGGACGGCTTCGGCGGCGGTGTCGGTCATGACGGCCTCCCGGTAGGCGTACGGACCACGCTGGGGCCCCGGCGCCGGAGTGGGGGCCCGGGCACGGGGTCGTGGCTGGAGGGTGGCGCCGAGACGGCCTGCGCGCAACTGTTCCGTTTCCTCCTGGCCAAGCTGCGCCCCGGAGCGGGAGAATCGGCCGCACCGCTGTACAGAATGCCCACCGGAGGACGGTGCCGCGATGCCCCCCGCCCACTCCCCGAGCTCCCCCGGCTCGCCCAACCCTGCTGCTCCGCAAGGCACTTCGATCGTGGGCAGCACGAACGACACCATCGACGCGCTGGACGGCCGACTGATCCGGCTGCTCGCCGAGGAGCCGCGGATCGGGGTGCTGGAGTGCTCGCGCCGACTGCAGGTCGCCCGCGGCACCGTGCAGGCCCGGCTGGACCGGCTGCAGGCCAAGGGGGTGATCGGCGGCTTCGGCCCCGAGGTGGACCCGGCGGCGATCGGCTACCCGGTGACGGCCTTCGCCACCCTGGAGATCTCCCAGGGCCAGGGCACCGACGTGCGGGCGCACCTCGCGGCCGTGCCGGAGGTGCTGGAGCTGCACACCATCACCGGGATCGGGGACATGATGGTGCGGATCGTGGCCCGCTCCAACGCCGATCTGCAGCGGGTGATCGACCGGGTCGTGGGCTTCGACGGGATCGTCCGCTCGTCCACCGCGATCGTGCTGGAGAACCCGGTGCCGTACCGGATCCTGCCGCTGGTCGACCAGGCCGCCGCCGAGTAGGGCGGGCGGCGGCGGAGCCCGTCCGGTCAGCAGGCGGGGACGCTGCCGCCGCTCTTGAGCGCCTGCAGCGCCGACACCGCCTCGGCGAGCGTGCCGACCGGCACCAGCCGCAGCGACGTCGGCGTGTTGACCTTCGCGTCCGCGCACTCGTCCCTGGGCAGCAGGAACACCGTCGCGCCGTCCCGGGCGGCCGCCCGCGTCTTCAGCGGGACGCCGCCCACCGGGCCGACGGTGCCGTCCTTGTCGATGGTCCCGGTGCCCGCGATGTTCAGCCCACCCGTGAGGTCGCCGCCCTGGCCGTCGCCGGCGAGCTTGTCGACGATGCCCAGCGCCAGCATCTGGCCGGCGCTCGGGCCGCCGACGTCACCCAGGTCGACCTTGACCTTCACCTGGTCCGGCGACAGGTGGAGGTAGCTCAGCGCGGCCGCGGTGGCGCTGTCCTGGGACTCGGCCATCTGCTGGGCCGTCACCTCCTCCGCCTTCGCCGGGTTGCCCTGCGGGTACACGGTGTCGGTCGGGCGCACCGCCTCCGCAGGGTCGAACCAGGCCTGCATCGAGCGCAGGAAGGTGTTCCGCTGGTCCGGGTTGGTCGCCGAGATGGTGACCATCCGCAGCTGGCCCTCGGTGGTGCGCAGCGGCGCCCCGGTGATGGTGAGCACCGGCTTGTCCTGGTACGTGCCCAGGGTGTCCGCGGTCAGGCCCGGCCAGGTGAGGGTGTACGGCAGCGGGACGAAGGCGGCCACGCCGAAGAGCGCGGCGACCAGCACCCCGCACAGCGCGAGCGCGCGGGTCCGCGGGGCGGTGAGGGCCTTGGAGAGCTTGGTGTCGGACACAAGGGGAATCCAAACACACCCTGCTGCCCGCCCGCTCACCTCCGGGGCGGGGGCTCACCCGCTCACCTCCGGCGCGCGCCGTCACCCGCCCGCTCGCCTCGGCGCTACCGCAGGGCGTCGGCCACCTCGGTCGCCGCCTCCACGACCCGGGGGCCGACCCGCTCGGGCACCATCCCGTTGAGCATCACCACGCCGACGCTGCCCTCGATGCCGCTCAGCCCGAGCAGCGCGGCAGCGGCCCCGCAGGCCCCGGACTGCTCCTCCGCGCGGGTGATGACGAAGCCCTGCTCGGGTCGGCGCTGGCTGGGGAAGGTGCGGGCCTCCAGGATCGCCCGGCCGGCCGCGCTCTCGCCGAGCGGGTGGCGCAGCCCGGTCCGGTAGGCGACGTGGAAGTCGGTCCAGCTCGGCTCGACCACGGCGACGGCCAGCGCCTCGTTGCCGTCCACCAGGGTCAGGTGGGCGGTGGCGCCGAGGTCCTCGGCGAGGCTGCGCAGGGCGGGCAGCGCGGCCTCGCGCAGCAGCGGGTGCACCCGGTGGGCGAGCCGCAGCACGCCGAGGCCCACCCGGGCGCGGCCGCCGATGTCCCGGCGGACCAGACCGTGCTGCTCCAGGGTGGCCAGCAGCCGGTAGACGACGGTGCGGTTGACGGCCAGCCGGGCGGCCAGTTCGGTGACGGTGAGCCCACGCTCGGAGTCGGCGAGGAGCTTGAGGACCCGGACACCGCGGTCCAGGGTCTGGGAGGTCTCGGCTGTCACGACGGGCAATCCTTTCCGCGGCGCTCGCGGGGCGCGCGGCGCCGGTCCAAGGTCGGTGTCGCGCGCAGGTGGGGGTGGCCGCGCTCGGGCCGCGCGTGGCGTCCTCCTTGACGCCCGTACGGCCCTGCGGCGCCGTCCCGCGGGGGTGGCCCGGCGGTAGAGCGTGGGGGAAAGGTAGTGAAGTAAATGTCGCGGCGGAAGTGGTTGTCCAAAATTCGGGCGTGATCGACTTCAACGGCGCCGTAGAAACAGGACAAACCCTCCCGAATCCACCGGCACATCAGCGCACAAGTTCGACCTCGGTCCGAAGTCCGGACACACCGGGGCAGACGGCCCCTCCCGGGACCGCCTGCCGGACCGTTACTTCGCCCACTCCCGGATCTTGGCGATCCGCGCCTTCAGCTGGTTGGCGGTGGCCTGCGCCGTGAGCGGCCCGCCGCACTGGCGGCGCAGCTCGTTGTGGATGGTGCCGTGCGGCTGGCTGGTGCGGTGGTGCCACGCGGCCACCAGCGCGTTCAGCTCCTTGCGCAGCTCCCGCAGCTCCTGGTGGGTGACGACCGGCCGCTCCTCGGCGGGCAGCTCCAGCAGGTCGGCCTCCTCGGCCGGCTTGGCCTTGGAGCGCTGGATCTGCCGGTGCTGGCGCTTCTGCAGCAGCATCTGCACCTGGTCCGGCTCCAGCAGGCCCGGGATGCCGAGGTAGTCCTCCTCCTCCTCGCTCCCCGGGTGGGCCTGCATGCCGAACTCCATGGCGTTGTACAGCACCCGGTCGAAGACCGCGTCGGAGCCCAGCGCCTCGTAGGAGAACTCCTCGCCGCCCGCACCGTCCGGTCCGTCGTTGGCCCGCTCGGCCTCGGCGAGCAGCCGGTCCTCCTCGTCGAAGAGGCCCTCGCCCTCCTTCTTCGGCCGGTCCAGCACGTGGTCGCGCTGGACCTCCATCTCGTTGGCGAAGCTCAGCAGCATCGGGATGGTCGGCAGGAACACCGAGGCGGTCTCGCCGCGCTTGCGGGCGCGCACGAAGCGGCCGACGGCCTGGGCGAAGAACAGCGGGGTGGAGATCGAGGTCGCGTACACCCCGACGGCCAGCCGGGGCACGTCGACGCCCTCGGACACCATGCGGACCGCGACCATCCAGCGCGAGGTCCCGGCCGCGTAGTCGGAGATCCGCTTGGACGCCTCGGCCTCGTCCGAGAGCACCAGGGTGACCTTCTCGCCGCTGATCTCGCGCAGCATCTTGGCGTACGAGCGGGCGACGGTCTGGTCGGTGGCGATCACCAGCCCGCCGGCGTCCGGGATGGCCTTGCGGACCTCGCTCAGCCGCCGGTCGGCGGCCTGCAGCACGGCCGGGATCCACTCGCCCTGCGGGGACAGCGCGGTGCGCCAGGCCTGGGCGATCAGGTCCTTGGTCATCGGCTCGCCGAGCCGGGCCTCCAGCTCGTCGCCGGCCTTGGTGCGCCAGCGCATGTTGCCGCTGTAGCTGAGGAAGATCACCGGGCGGACGACGTGGTCGGCGAGCGCGTTGCCGTAGCCGTAGGTGTAGTCGGCCACCGACTTGCGGATGCCGTCGCTGCCGGCCTCGTACTGGACGAACGGGATCGGGTTGGTGTCCGAGCGGAACGGCGTACCGGTCAGCGCCAGGCGGCGGGTGGCCGGCTCGAAGGCCTCGAAGCAGGCCTCGCCCCAGGACTTGGAGTCACCGGCGTGGTGGATCTCGTCCATGATCACGAGGGTCTTGCGGGCCTCGGTCCGGTTGCGGTGCAGCATCGGGTTGACCCCGACGCCCGCGTAGGTGATCGCGATGCCGTGGTACTCCCGGGACAGCGGCCCGGAGGAGTACCCCGGGTCCAGCTTGATGCCTATCCGCGCGGCGGCCTCGGCCCACTGCTTCTTCAGGTGCTCGGTCGGCGCGACCACGGTCACCTGCTGCACCAGGTGGTTGTGCAGCAGGTACGAGGCCAGGGTGAGCGCGAAGGTGGTCTTGCCCGCGCCCGGGGTGGCGACCGCGAGGAAGTCGCGCGGCTGCGTCTCGATGTACTTGTCCAGCGCACCCTGCTGCCAGGCCCGGAGCTTGCCCGCGGTGCCCCAGGGGGCACGGCCGGGGAAGGCCGGGGAGAGGTGGTGCGAGCCGGCCGGGGCGGCGTGGCCCACGGACCGGGCGGGCGCCTGCGGCTCCGGGGCGTCGGAGAACAGCGGCATCGAGGAGGCGGCGGCAGTACTCACGGTCTCCGAGGGGGATCATCGCAGGTCAGAGGCGGTTTTGCGGCCCCGTCCTGCGGTCGGGCGGCGATCGGACAACCCGCCCAGCCTACCGGCCCGGCGCCGTTCGAGCCTCCAGGAGAGGCTCCGCGCCGGGACCGTACGGCCGGAAATCGATGTGACGCGGATCACGTCCTCCTGCTCCCGGAACCCGGTAATCACGGCAGCCGACCGGGCTCTCACCAGGTGAGGCCGCGCCGACCCCACCACCGTGAGCGCGGCCCCGCATCGACCCGAAGGGACCCCCCGTGCGCACCGTCGAAGAGACCGTCCAGGCCCGCCTGATCCTCTCCCCCCACCGCTCCGCCCGCCTGCGGGTGGTGCTGTCCTACCTGCCGGAGGACCCGCTGGCCGTCCGGATGGCCTTCCCCGCCGAGTTCTCCCTGGACGGGACGGAGGAGGGCCGGGACGCCGAGGACGTGGTCTGGGTCTTCGCGCGCCGGCTGCTCTCCGAGGGCATCGAGCTGCCGACCGGCGTCGGCGACGTCCACGTCCGGCCCTCGCCCGCCCGGAGCACCATGGTCGAGCTGCGGGCCCCGGAGGGCACCGCGCTGCTCCGGTTCGAGACCGGAGACCTGCGCCGCTTCCTGTGGCGCAGCCGACTGCTCGTCCCCGAGGGCGAGGAGCACCTGCACCTGGACGCCGACCGCGCCCTCGCCCAGCTCCTGGGCTGACGGCCGTGGCGGTCCTGCGCCCGCACGGCCCTCCGCCGGCCTCCTCAGCCCGACAGCTTGCGCATCAGCCGGACGCCCTGCGCCGCCGTCAGGTGCGGCAGGTACGCCTTGCCGATCGCCCGGGTGATGCCGGGCAGCGCGGCCGGGTCGGGGTAGGCCATGTACATCGGCCGGTACTCCGGCTGGAACTTCGCCTTGAACGCGAGCAGCGAGCGGAAGCCGTACACCGGCTCCAGCACCTTGCCCATCCAGTCCAGCATCCGCTGCAGCCCGGTGGGCTCCTCGTTCTGCCCGGTGCGGGCCAGCGGGGCACCCGACAGGGAGAGGAACCGCGCGCCCTCCTCCTTGAAGCCGAGCGCGGCCGAGGCGATCAGGAACTCGTTGACGCCGCGGAAGCCGTCGGAGCGCCGGCGCATGAAGTCCAGCGTCCAGCCGACCGGCACGCCGTCCTCGTACACCGGCATCCAGCTGGTCAGGCCGTGCACGACCCCCTGCTCGTCGACCGCGACCAGCACCCGGACGTCGGGGTCGTCCAGCTCCTCGAGCCCGCCGAGCGTGAAGCCCATCTCGGGCAGGCCCTTCTCGGAGACCCATTCCTCGGAGATCGCCCGGATCTGGTCCCGCAGCGTGAGCGGCGCCTCGTGGTACGCCCACCACTCGGCGGTGATGCCCTGCTTGCCGGCCTTGTTGAGCGCGGTGCGGATGTCCTGCCACTTGCGGCCGGTGAAGGCCAGCTCGGGCAGCGCGACCACGGTGTCCTCGGCGACCTGCACCGAGCGCCAGCCGAGCTCCGCGGCGGCCTCCCTGGTCTGCGCGCAGACGCTGTAGAAGCACGGCGTCCAGCCGCGCGCGTCGCAGTACCGGGCGAACCCGGCCACCGCCCGGGCCCGGTCCTCCGGCGCGCCGAACGGGTCGCCGGTGGTCAGCGCGACGGTGCCGACCACCCGGTAGGCGACGGCCGCCCGGCCCTGCTCGTCGAACCAGTAGTGGTTGCCGTCCCAGGTGGTGATGAACGACAGCGTCCCGCCGCCGTGCTCGGTCAGCAGGGCCCTGGCCCTGGCCACCGCCTCGGCGTCGGTGTGCAGCACCGGCCGGCGGAAGGCCGACAGCAGCGCGACCAGCGCCACCAGCCAGAACGCCAGACCGCAGTAGGTCTCCAGGAAGCGGGCCAGCGGACCGACCGCGATCGGGTAGTCCGGCGTCAGGTCGTTGTACGCGGGCGGCAGGAACTGGGCGGGCAGCCCGTGCAGCAGCCGGCGGACGGTCGCCCCCGGCTCGAACTGACCGGCCACCAGCCGGCCGAGCCCCACGTACGCGGCCGAGGTGAGCAGCAGGGCACCGCCGACCACCACGGCCAGCCGGCGCACCGACCGGCCGGACAGCCGCAGCCGGAACCGCTGGTGGGTGACCAGCAGCAGGCAGGTGGTCAGCAGCGGCAGCAGCATCGCCTCGACGAAGTACTGCACGACGTCCTGGCTGACCGGCCCGGCGTCCAGGTACAGCCAGCCCAGCAGGGCCACCCAGAGCAGCTCGGTGGCGACGGTGACCCGCCAGGCGAACCGCAGGCCCCGGCGCAGCCCCTCGGCGAGCACCAGCAGCAGCGCCGGGAACAGCGCGGCCATCAGCCGACCGGGCGTGTCGAAGATCCGGACCACGGCGTGCGCGCGGGCGCAGTCGTGGGCCGAGAGCGCGCAGAGGTCGGCGACCTCGTCCGGGCTGAGCCGGTGGGAGAAGTAGAGCTCGGAGAAGGTGTTGAACGGCCCGCTGGCGTTGTCGTACAGCGAGGCGATCAACGGCCCGAAGGCGGCGGCGACGAGGCAGAGCGCGACCAGCACCCGGGTCTCGGAGTGCGAGGAGCGGTGCGAGCGCAGGGACGGGCGGCCGCGGCTGAGCAGCGCGCCCACGCCGAGCCCGGCCACCGCGGCGGCGCAGCGCTGGACGCTCTGCAGGTGGCCGACGTACAGCGTCATCACCAGCGGGAGGAGGAGCACCAGCAGGTGCAGCCGCCGGCGCCAGAGCACGGTGAGCCGGTAGCCGAGCACCCCGGCGAGGGCGAACAGGCCGACGCCGGGGCCGACCGAGATCTGGTCGGCCACCGAGGCGGTCCACTGCTCCCCGGCCGAGGAGCCGAAGGCGATCAGCCCGGCGCCCAGCAGGGTGCCGGCGATCTGCCCGCCGACCAGCACCGCGAGGGTGCGCAGCCGGCCGAGCCGGTGCTCGGCGGCCGGGCCGACCAGGAGCAGCAGCAGGGTGGTGAACACGTACGAGCCGGTGCCGGAGCACCAGAACGCCGAGGTGAGCGGCGTCCACCAGTGGCCCTCGTCGAGCGTGGGCAGGCCGACCCCGACCCGCTCCAGGAGCCGTTCGGACGGCCCGTGGCGCAGGCTGCCGGTGGCCGCGCCGAGCAGCCAGAGCCCGGCCAGCAGGGCCAGCGTCAGCGGCGCCGCGCGCAGCCGGGTGCCGAGCGCCCGGGCCGCCCGCCTCGCCCGCTGCGGGCGGGGCTCCGGTGTCCGGGTGACCGGTGCGCGGTCCGCGCCCGGCTCGGCGCCGCGCTGCGCGGCGACCCGCTCCGACTTCGGCCGGCTCTCGCCGACGGCGACGGCGGTGCCCGTCCCGGTCACCGGGTCAGCCCGGTCTGCTGGGCGAGCCACGGGATCTGCTGGACGATGCCGGGGCGGAACACGACCCAGCCGTGACCGCCCGGCATCAGTTCGAACTTCGTCTTCATCCCAGCCCCCTGTGCGGCCCGGTAGACCTTTTCCATCTGCGGCTTGAACTCCGCGTCGGTCTCGCCGACGAGGAAGGCGACGCTGGTGTCCGGGAACTTCTTGCGGTTCATCACCTGCACCGGGTCGACGGCGTCGAACCTCTTGCCGTCGCCGTTGAACGCGGCCTTCACGGTCTGGTCCCGGGTGCCGAGGGTCGGCTCCTCCTGCCCGGACATGTCCAGGACGGTGCCGTACACGTCGGGCGCGTTGACGCCGAGCTGGAGCGCGCAGGTGCCGCCCATCGAGGCGCCGCCGATCGCCCAGGCCTTGCGGCCGGTGGCGGTCTGCAGGTTCTGGTGGATCCAGAACGGGACGTCGGACGCCAGGTAGGTCTGCGTCTTGGCGATCTTCGAGTCCATGCAGAGCGAGTTGCCCCAGGTGGAGCCGTTGTGGTCGGGCATCACCACGATCGGCGCGAGCCCGCCGTGCTTGGCGGCGAAAGCGTCCAGCACCTCGTTGATCTGCCCGGAGAGCACCCAGTCCCCCGGCGCCCCGGGCTGGCCGGTGAGCATCACGACGACCGGGAGCAGCGGCCGCGGGTTGGCCTGGTAGGCGGGCGGGAGGTAGACGTACGCGTCCCGGGCCTTGAAGCCCGACCGGAGGCCGGGGATCGACACCACCGAGACGGTGCCCTTGGCGGGCAGGTCCGCCGGGGGCTGCCAGACCTCGTCCAGCACCTTGTCCGCCGGGGCGGCCACGGTCCGGTCGGCCATGGGGACCAGTCCGTCGGTCTTGGTCAGCCACGGCGCCAGCATCACGCGCCCGCTCGGGAACTGCCCGAAGCCGATGTTGACCTCGGAGGCGGCCATCAGCAGCACCAGCCCGCTCAGGCCGAGCGCGAGGCCGCGCCGCCGCCAGGTGAGCCGGCGGAGCCGCCAGCCGGCCAGGCAGAACCCCAGCAGGGCGATGGCTATCCACCAGGTGACGTACTCGGGCGTGCCCTCCGGGAAGGGGTGCCACCAGCCGTCGACGACGACCTCGAGGAGCAGGCTGAGCGCGGCGGCGGTGAACAGCGCGGCGGGCAGGCGGAACCGCCACCAGCTCCGGCCGCGGCCAACGGCGAGCGCGAACAGTGCCGCCCATCCGGCCAGCAGGACGGCGTGCGGGATCGGGCCCTCGGTGAGCGGCCAGTCGATCGGGTTCCAGCGGGTGGCGAGGGTGAGCGTGGTCATGCGGCTTTGCCCGGCAGGGTGGTGTCGGCCAGGAACCCGTAGGCGACGACGTTGCCCTCGTAGCCGTGTTCCGCGCTGTAGGCGCCGCCACAGGTGATCACCCGCAGCTGCGCGTCAGTGGCCTGACGGTAGACCCGATCGTCCGGGAAGTCCTTTCGGTCGTGCACTTCGATGGCGTACAGCTGGTAGACGGCGGTGGCGCCGTCCGCCCGGGCGATCTCGATCCGGTCCCCCCGACGGAGCGCTCCCAGATGGTAGAAGACGGCCGGACCGGCCTTGTTGTCGACGTGCCCCGCGAGGATCGCGGTGCCGCGCTGGCCGGGGCTCGCGCCGCCCCGGTACCAGCCCGCCAGGTTGCGGTCCGCCTCGGGCGGGGCCTGCAGGTGGCCCTCGGCGTCCAGCCCCAGCGCGGCGACCGGGGCGTCCAGCCGGACGGCCGGGATGCGGATCCGGGTCGGCGCGGACGGCCCCAGCGGGGGGACGACGGAGACCGGCGCGATGCCGGCCTGGGCCTGGCCGGCGCCGGGTGCCGGCGGCAGCACCGGCGAGCCCCCGTCGTGCAGCAGCCAGGCACCGAGCACCAGCGCGGCACCCGCCGCCAGGGTGCCCGGCCAGGGGCCCCTGCTCTGCTGGACGCCCACGGGCGCTCCCCTCTGCCGACGGAATCCCGATTCCTGGGAGTTTCCTGGGAACAATTCAACCGGATCGGACTGTAAGGCACGTCCATACGATGGTCGTATTGACACCCGCCGATCGGCAGGGCTGCCGACGGCTTCCCTGCGCCGGGTGTGCGCCCGGTCGCGGAACGCGACGACCTCCCCCCACCGGCGATCACCGCGGGACCCACGCCCGACACGACCTACCGACGGTTTGACGGACGGATTCGGTTGCGTCGTTCGAGCGATCACTTATGACCGTTCGCTGCGCCTCTTCGACCGTCTCCGCCCACATGCCATGCTGACGCGGTCACGGGTTCGACCATCCGGATGTCCGACCGGACCCGCACTCCCGCACGCTGCCGGACGCCGTTGAACGCCTGATGAACGGAGTGACCATGGACGCTCTCTCCCGCCGCACCCTGCTGGCGGCCGGCGCCGCCGCCGCTGCCTCGCTCACGGCCGGCTGCGGCAGCAACCACGCCACCGGCGGGGAGCGCGCGACCGGCTCCGCCGAACCCACCAGCGGCGCGGACGGCGGGCAGAGCGCCACCCCCACCCCCGCCCCGGTGCCCAAGCCGCAGGCCGTCCTGATCGGCGACGGCTCCACCTCGGACACCGGCGCCCAGCCGCACCAGCCCGTCCCCGAGCGGCTGCAGCCCGGTCAGCGCCCGCCGCAGTTCGTGGTCTTCTCCTGGGACGGCGCCGGCGAACTCGACAACGGCCTGTTCGCCCGCTTCCGCCGGCTGGCCCAGGAGCACGACGCGAAGATGACCTTCTTCCTCAGCGGCCTCTACCTGCTGCCCGAGTCCAAGAAGGACCTCTACCGCCCGCCGCAGCACAAGGTCGGCGCCTCCGACATCGGCTACCTGAACGACCAGCACATCCGCGACACCCTGTCCAACCTGCACGCGGCCTGGCTGGAGGGCCACGAGATCGGCACCCACTTCAACGGCCACTTCTGCGGCGCCACCGGCGTCGGCAGGTGGTCCCCGGAGGAGTGGGACAGCGAGATCCAGCAGGCGATGGACTTCGTGACGAACTGGCGCACCAACACCGGCTTCACCGACCTGCCCTCGCTGCCCTTCGACTACCGCAAGGAGCTGATCGGCAGCCGCACCCCCTGCCTGGAGGGCCAGCGCAACTTGCTGCCCACCGCGGTCAAGCGCGGCTGGCGCTACGACAGCAGCGGCAACGGCACCCAGGTGTGGCCGCAGAAGATCCAGGGCGGCGCGCTCTGGGACCTCCCGCTGCAGTCCATCCCCTTCCCCGGGCACACCTTCCAGGTGCTCTCGATGGACTACAACATCATGTACAACCAGTGCGGCCCCAACACCAAGGCCGACCCGGCGCTCCACCCGGGCTTCCAGGCCCAGGCCCGCGACGCCTACCTGATGGGCTTCGACCGCGCCTACCACGGCAACCGGGCGCCGTACATCATCGGCAACCACTTCGAGGAGTGGAACGGCGGCATCTACATGAACGCCGTCGAGGACGCCCTCAAGGCCATCGCCGGCAAGCCCGAGGTCCGGCTGGTCTCCTTCCGCCAGCTGGTGGACTGGCTGGACGCCCAGGACCCGGCGGTGCTGCGCAAGCTGCAGACCCTGGCCCCGGGCCAGTCCCCGGCGGGCGGCTGGGAGTCCTTCCTCGGCACCCCGGCGGCGCCGCCGGTGCCCGCCGCCACCGCCACCGCCACCGCCACCGCCACCGCCGGCTGACCGTCAGGCCCGGCCGCGGACCCGGCCGGAGAGCAGCGCTCCCAGCAGGGCCACCCCGGCACCGGTCAGGAAAACCACCGCGAAGGCCCCGGGCGAACCCCCGCCCTCGCCCGCGGCGTGGGCGGCGGCCATCGAACCGCCGCCCAGCGCCACGAACAGGACCCCGGCCAGGCCGGTCATCAGCACGGTGCCCAGCGCGTCGCTCATCTGCAGCGCGGCCGAGTTGGCGCCGGCGTCCTGTGGCGGGGAGAGCTTCATCATCAGCACGCTGATGCTCGAAATGGCCAGTCCCAGTCCGAGGCCGCCGACGCCCCAGGCCACCGCGGCCACCCAGGCCGGCACCGCGGGGACCAGCACCAGCGCGGCGCCGCCGATCGCCACCGCGCTCAGCACCAAGCCGCCCCGGATCATCGCCGCGCGGTAGCGCTCGGCCCCCGGCCGGCCCTGCAGCCAGGAGCCCAGCGCCCAGGTGAGCCCGCCGCTGGTCAGGGTGAGCCCGGCCAGCGTCGGCGAGAGGCCGCGCTGGCTGGTCATCATCAGCGGGACGAAGGCCTCGGCGGAGAAGAACGCCCCCGCCGCCACCCCGCGCAGCAGGATCACCGTCGGCAGCCCCCGCCCGGCCCGCAGGGTCCGCTCCGGCAACAGCCCGAGGACGGCCGGCACCAGCAGCGCCGCACCGACCACCCCGGGGAGCAGCCCGATCAGGTCGCGGCGCTGGCCCGCGTACTGCAGCAGCCCGGCGCCGACCGCGGCCATCGCGGCCAGCCGGGTGCGCCGACGGTCGAAGTCCGCGCCCCTGGGCGCCGGGTGCTCCCGCTCGGACCGGGCCAGCGCCGGGCCCATCACCGCCAGCGGCAGCAGGATCAGCACCGGGACGGACAGGAACACCCAGCGCCAGCCGAGGTGCTGGGTGACCGCCCCGGCGACCAGCGGGCCGACGATCGACGGCAGCACCCAGGCCGAGGAGAACGCCGCGAACACCGCCGGCCGCAGCCGCTCCGGATAGGCCCGGCCGACCACCACGTAGAGCGCGACGATCACCAGCCCGCCACCCAGCCCCTGGATCGCCCGCCCGGCCACGAACACCCACATCCCGGGCGCCGTCCCGGCCACCAGCAGGCCGAGGCCGAACACCGCGATGCCGGTGAACAGCGGTCGCAGCGGCCCGCGCCGGTCGCACCACTGGCCGGAGACGACCAGGGCGAACAGCGTGGTGGTGAAGTAGCCGGAGAAGGCGAAGGCGTACAGCCCGAGGCCGTCCAGCTGGCGGGCCGCCGTCGGCATCGCGGTGTTGACGGCCGTCGCCTCGAAGGCGATCACCAGGACCACCGAGACGATCCCCAGCGTCAGCGCGCGGTAGCGGCCGCCGAGCACCCCGCCGCCGGGGTCGTCGTCCAGGGGTATCGGTACGGAGTCGACCGAGGTGGGGGAGGCTGTGGTCATGGATGACATCGTAAGAGCCGTCCGCCGCGATGACCCCTGACCGGAGTCGCTGATCGGCTCCGTCCGGAGGCCTAGGCCCAGGCCCAGGCCTCAGTGCAGCACCTTCAGGCCCACCACGCCGGAGACGATCAGCAGCAGGCAGGCGATCCGCGCCACGGTCACCGCGTCGCCCAGGACGGCCATGCCGTAGAGCGCGGTGCCGACCGCGCCGATGCCGACCCAGACCGCGTACCCGGTGCCGATCGGAATGGTGCGCATCGCGTACGCCAGACCGCCCATGCTGAACAGCAGCGCGACGCCGAAGACGAGGGTGGGAACGAGGCGGGAGAAGCCCTTGGACGATTCCAGGGCGACCGCCCAGACGGTTTCCAGGAGACCCGAGACGATCAGAACGAGCCAGGCCATGACGACGTACCTCCGCAGTCCACAGCGGCCGGATCGCCGCTGAACTGCGCCGTCTTGTCGTGACCGGGTACGACGCGCTCGTCCGGGGTGGCGAGAATGCCGCCACCGCTCTTCGACCGTAGCACACATTGCCATACAGAATTTACACAACGTCATTGACCCCTCCCCCCGGGATCCGCCACCATGAATTCACTGGCCGTGTGCCCGAGTGGCTCAGGGGACCGTCTGCAAAGCGGTGCACGCGGGTTCAATTCCCGCCACGGCCTCGGAGAAAGGGAATTGCCGGTCGACTCGGAAGTCGACCGGCAATTCCCTTTTCGCATTTCCCCGCTCAGGCCGTGACGGCGTCCTCCGCCCGGATCGGCAGCCGACCGACCGGCAGACCGGTGGCGGCGCGGACGGCCGCGGCGACGGCCGCCGGGGCGACCACCGCGGGCGCGGCGCCGACCGCCTTGGCACCGAACGGCGCGACCACGTCGCGCTCCTCCAGCAGCGCGGCGATCCGCACCTCCGGGGTGTCCAGCGCGGTGGGCAGCCGGTAGCCGGTCAGCGAGGGGTTCTGGAGCACGCCGCCCTCGGTGCGCAGGTCCTCCAGCAGCGCCAGGCCGACGCCCTGGGCCACGCCCGCCTCGATCCGGTCCTCGATCTGCCGCGGGTTCAGCGCCCGGCCGACGTCCTGGGCGACCGTCATCTCGACCACCCGCACGGCGCCCAGCTCGATGTCCACGTCCACCACCGCGCGCATCGCGCAGAACGAGATCGAGACGAAGGCGTCACCGTGCCCGGCGTCGTCCAGCGGCTCGGTGGGGTGCGGGCGGCACTGCGCGGTGGCCCAGAGCTCCTTGCCCTCCAGCGCCTCCGCCACCGGCATGCCGAGCACCCCGTCGTACGAGGTGATCTTGCCGTCGGCGATCTGCAGCAGCTCCGAGGACATCCCGAAGTTCGCCGCGATCGGCTGCAGCAGCTGGTGGCGGACCATCAGCGCGGCCCGCTCGACGGCGCCGCCGGAGACCCAGGTGTGCCGGCCGCGGGCGGAGGGCCCGGCGATCGACTGGTCGCTGTCGGCCGGCGCGATGTAGACCTCGCTGACGCCCAGCACGGTCTGCACGATCTGCCGGGCCAGCGTGGCGAAGCCCTGCCCGGCGTCGACCGCCGCGCAGATCACGGTGGCGTGGTCGCCGCTGACCCGGACGGTCGCGGTGGACACCTCGTCCTCGCCCTCGGCGCCGAGCATGTGCACCATGCCGACGGCGTAGCCGATGCCGCGCCGCACCGCCACCGGGTCGCCCGCGCCGCCGGGGCCGCCGGGCAGCAGCCACTCGGCGTCCGGGTCGTCCACCGGCAGGGCCGGCAGCGGCTCGTCCGCGACGGCGTCCAGCAGCGCCTTCACCGGCGCCGGGCAGGTGACGGCCTGCCCGGTGGGCAGCGGGTCGCCGGTGGACATCGCGTTGCGCCGGCGGATCTCCACCGGGTCCACGCCCACCCGGGCGGCCAGCTGGTCCAGCTGCGACTCGTACGCGAAGCAGGCCTGCAGCGCGCCTTCGCCGCGCATCCGCCCGGCCGGCGGGTTGTTGGTGCGCACCGCCCAGGCGTCCACGAAGACGTTCGGGCAGACGTACGGACCGACCGAGAACGCCGTCGCGGCCGCCAGCGCCTCGGCGGAGACGTCCGCGTAGGCGCCGCCGTCCAGCAGGATCTGCGCCTCGACCTTCACCAGGGTGCCCTCGGCGTCGGCGTGGTGGCGGTAGCGCAGCAGCGCGGGGTGGCGCGAGGTGTGGGTCTGGAAGGACTCCTCACGGGTGAGGGTCATCTTCACCGGGCGGCCGGTGCGCAGTGCCAGCAGCGCCAGGGTGACCTGGAAGGAGAGGTCCTCGCGGTCGGTGGTGGCACCGGGCACGCCGGTGACCACCAGCCGGACCCGGTCCGGCTCCAGGCCGAGGCAGGCGGCGGTGCGGTCGCGGTCGCCGTGCGGATCGGTGGAGGACAGGTGCAGTTCCACGCCGCCGTCCGGGCGCGGCACGGCCAGCCCGGCCTCGGCGCCGAGCGGCGCCGGGTCCTGCCGGCCGACCTGGTAGAGGCCCTCGACGACGATCTCGCCCACCGCGTCCGGGTCCCCGGTGCGCAGCGGCAGGTGGCGGAACAGGTTGCCGTCCGGGTGCAGCGGCGGCGCGGTGAAGGACTGCTCGGGGTCGGTCACGGCCTCCAAGGGCTCGTAGTCGACCGCGATCAGACCGACCGCCAGCCGGGCGGTGTCCGGGTGGTCGGCGGCCACCGCGGCGATCGGCTCGCCGTGGTGGCGCACCACGCCGGCGGCCAGCACCGGCCGGTCGGCGACGACCGGGCCGGCCGGGGCGCCGTCGGGGGTGCCCTCCGGGCCGGGCGGCAGGTCGGCGGCGGTGACCACGGCGTGCACGCCGGGCAGCGCGAGCGCGGCCGAGGTGTCGATGCCGCGGATCCGGGCGTGCGGGTGCGGCGAGCGCAGCACCGCGCCCCACAGCAGCCCCTCGGCCCACAGGTCGGCCGCGTACGGGTAGATGCCGAGCGCCTTGGGCAGCGCGTCGCTGCGCAGCGGTGAGCTGCCCAGGCCGAACGGCTCGGTTGCGCCGCCCTCGCCGCCGTCCTGCTGGAGTGCTGCGCCGATGTCGGTAGGCGACGTCATGATGCGTGGTCGTCCTCGGGGAGCCGGATGCCGTGAGCGGGGGTGGCACTGTACGGGACGCCCTCGGCCGGGGCGGCGTACGGGGTGCCGTGCGGCGGCGTGCCGTCGAAGCCGGTGCCGTCGAAGGCCGCGCCGGGCAGCGGGGTGCCGTGCGCGGGGGTCGGCTCGTAGACCGGGGCGTCGTACCCGGTGTCGTAGCCGGTCTGCTGGTGGCCGTCCGGGTAGGGCAGGTAGGTCCCGTGCGCGGGGGTGCCCTGGTACGGCTGCTCCGGGTAGCCCTGCGGCGGGTAGTAGACCTGGTCGTCGGCGGCCTGGGCGGGGATGGCTCCCTGGACCTGGGCCAGGGCGGTGGTGTCGTACACGCCGGTGTCGTAGCCGCCCGCCCCGTCCCCGTACGGCGCCCCCGGCTGCTGCGGAGCGGGCTGGTGCTCGACGGGCTGGGCCTCGTAGGGCTGGTGCTCGACGGGCTGCTGCGGGACGTGCTCGATCCAGGCCTCGGCGTCGGTGTAGACCGGCGGCTCGACGACCGGCTCGGGCTCGACGGCCACGGGCGGAGCCTCGGCGACCGCCTCGGCGGACGGCCCGGCGGCCTCCTGGGCGGGAGCGGCGGCCCCGGCGAGCGCCGCGGCCTCCTCCGCCTCCTCGGCCTCCAGCGCGCGGGCGTCCGCGACGGTCTGAACGGCCGCCAGCACGCCCTTGTAGCCGGTGCAGCGGCAGAGGTTGCCGCACAGCGCCTGCCGGGCCTCGACCTCGGTGGGCCGGTGGTTGCGCTGCAGCAGGTCGTGCACGGCCATCGCCATGCCGGGGGTGCAGTAGCCGCACTGCACGGCCCCGGAGGCGGCCAGCGCCTGCTGGACGTCGCTCGCGCCGCCGCCCGCCGACAGGCCCTCGACGGTGTTGATCTCGCTGTCCGCGGCGAGCGCGGCGGGCACCAGGCAGCCGGCCACCAGCTGGCCGTCCACCTGCACCGAGCAGGCCCCGCACTCGCCCTGCTCGCAGCCGTCCTTGGCACCGGCCAGGCCGAGCCGCTCGCGCAGCACGTAGAGCAGGCTCTCGCCGATCCAGGCGTCGGTGACGGGCCGTTCGAAACCGTTGACCCGCAGCGTGTAGGAGGCGCACGGGCGCAGCTCGCGGCTGACCTGCGGGGAGAGGCCGAGCGGGTCGGCGTCGAGGGTCTCGATGGGGTCTGTGGTCACTTCAGCGCCCTTCCCAGTGCCCGTCGGGCCAGCACCGCTACGGTACGCCGCAGCCGAACGGCCGCCGCGGTCGGCCCCTCGGTCACGGCCTCCCAGGCGCCCTCGGCACCGTAGTTGTCGGGGACGCAGGCGGTGGCCACGTACTCGCCGAAGGCGGCGTTCGCGGCCGGGTCGATCTCCCGGCTGCCGTCCCAGTCGATGCAGCCGGCCACCCAGGCCTCGGCCTCCAGCGGGCGCAGCGGCACCGGCGCGACGGCGCCGACGGCGCAGCGCACCGAGCGGCGGGCCGGGTCGAGGACGAGGGCGACGGAGGCGGTGGCGCGGGCCGGGCCGCTGCGCCCGGTGGCCTTGAGGAAGACCTGCGGGGCGTGCAGCAGCGGGACGCGCACCCAGGTGAGCAGTTCGCCGGGGCGCACCGGGTCGAGGCCGGTGAGCAGGTGGCTGACCGGGACCTCGCGGCTGGAGCCGGCCCGGGCCAGGGTGACGGTGGCCTCCAGGGCGGCGAGCACCGGAAGGGTGTCGCCGGCCGGGGCGGCGGAGACGATGTTGCCGCCGAGCGTGCCGACGTTGCGGACCTGCGGCGGGCCGGCGGTGCGGGCGGCGTCGGCGAGCGCGGGGATGAGCGCGGCGAAGTCGGGGCGGTCCATCCGGGCGTGGGTGAGTCCGGCACCGAGCACGGCCGTGCCGCCGTCCTCGTAGCGCCAGCCGCGCAGTTCGGTGATCCGGCCGAGGCCGACCAGGGCGGCGGGGCGCAGCCGTCCGGCGTTGACGGCTTCCATGAGGTCGGTGGCTCCGGCCACCGGTACCGCGGCCGGGGCGGCGGCCAGCGCGTCGACGGCCTCGTCGAGCGAGGCCGGCAGCATGATCGTCCGGTTCACCTGGGTCCCACCGTGCTCCACTTGCTCATCGATCGCCTGCCGCCCGCGGCCTTCGGCCGTGGTGTCCGCGTCAGCAGTCCGGCCTGGCCCGTAGGGTACGGGCGATCGGGCCGGGTTGGGCAACTCTGGCACACAATGCTCGATGATCACTTCGGGGCCGGTGAACGGGACTGCCCGATTGGGACGGATACCGGGCGGTATCTGCCCCGACCCGTACCGGGCCAGGGCAGATGTTCATCTGTTCTTGACGTCCGACGACCGCTCAGAAGTTCCCCGGCCCCCTTCTGCGGACGTGACCGTCACCGCGCCGGCGGCGGCCCGTCGATCGGGCGGCCGGCCACCCCGGGCCACCGCTGCCAGGGGTGCGGGCCGTCGGCCGGGCGGTACTCGACGCCGAGCGCGTCGAGGATCCCCAGGTGCGCCGCCAGCCGCCGCTCGAAGCCGGCGAAGTCGCGCGCGGCCGGCTCGGCGGGCAGCGCGGACCAGGCGACCTCGGCGAAGGCGACCAGCCGGGGGAAGGCCCGGTAGTCGATGTCCCGGGCGCTGTCCATGAACTCGCTCCACAGGTTGGCCTGGGTGCCGATCACGTGCCGCGCCGCGGCCCCGTCCAGCTGTGCCGGCACCGGCTCGAAGCGGTAGACGTCCTCCAGCGTGCGCACGAAGCCGACCGGGATCGGCTCGTCCGGCCCGTCCGCCTGCCGGTGGTCGAAGTACACGTGCTGCTCGGGGCACATCACCACGTCGTGCCCGGCCTTCGCCGCGGCGATCCCCCCGCCGAACCCGCGCCAGGACGACACCGCGGCGCCCGGGGCGAGTCCGCCCTCCAGGATCTCGTCCCAGCCGATCAGCCGGCGGCCCCGCGCGGCCAGCCAGCGGTCGAAGTGCCGGATGACGTGGCTCTGCAGCTCGTCCTCGTTGGCCAGGCCCAGCTCGCGGATCCGGGCCTGGGCGGCGGCGCTGTCCTTCCACTGCTCCTTGGGGCACTCGTCGCCGCCGAGGTGGATGAACTCGGACGGGAAGAGCTCCAGGACCTCCTCCAGGACCCCCTCGAAGAAGCGCAGGGTCTCCTCGGAGGCGTTGAGCACGTGGTGGCTCACCCCCCAGTCCGTCCAGACGCCGAGCGCGGCGGTGTCCACCACGTCGGTGTTGCCCAGCTCCGGATAGGCCGCGACGGCGGCCTGGGTGTGGCCCGGCAGGTCGATCTCCGGGACGACGGTGACCCCGCGCGCGGCCGCGTAGGCGACGATCTCGCGCAGGTCGTCCTGGGTGTAGTAGCCGCCGTGCGGGCGGTCGTCGCGGCGCTGCCCGGACCGGTAGCCGACCATCGAGCGGTCCCGCCAGGCGCCGCGCCCGGTCAGCCTCGGGTAGCGCTTGATCTCCACCCGCCAGCCCTGGTCGTCGGTCAGGTGCAGGTGCAGCACGTTGAGCTTGTGCGCGGCCAGCAGGTCGACGAAGCGCAGCACGTCCGACTTGGGCAGGAAGTGGCGGGCGACGTCGAGCAGCGCGCCGCGCCAGCCGAACCGGGGGGCGTCCTCGATGTCGGCGCCGGGCAGCACCCAGCCCTCGTGGCGCAGCGGCGAGCGGCGGTAGGCGTCCGGCCCGAGCAGCTGCCGCAGGGTCTGGGCCCCCCACAGCGCACCGGCCGGCCCGCCCGCGGCGAGCAGTGCGTGGCCGGGGCGCACCGTGATCCGGTACGCCTCGGCGGCGAGCGCCCCGTCCTGGACCAGTTCGATGCCGGTGCCCGCCCGGCCCGGGCCGAACGGCAGCCCGGTGGCGGCGGACAGCGTGCCGCGCAGCCAGCGCTCGGCGTCGGCCAGTGCGGGCGGTGCGGTCAGCGTGGTGGCGGCGTCGAGCGGGAAGTCCTCGCCCGGGCGGCGGGCGGCACTCGAAGGTGCGGGAATGAGGTCCATTCCGACATCCTGCCCGCGCCCGGAACGATTGGCATAGACCACCTGCGGAACGCGGTGCCCTGCACGACGGCACCGCGCGGCGGCGGACTACTTGTCGTCGCCGTCGCCGCCCTGCGGCTTGCCGATGCCGTCGTAGATCTCCTTGCACATCGGGCAGACCGGGTACTTCTTCGGGTCGCGCCCGGGCACCCACACCTTGCCGCAGAGCGCCACCACGGGAGACCCGGAGAGCGCGCTCTCCATGATCTTGTCCTTCTGGACGTAGTGCGCGAAGCGCTCGTGGTCGCCGTCCCCGTTGGACACCTGCGGGACGGGCTCGACCAGGGTGCCGGTGCCGAGGCCGCGCTCGGGCTCAAGAGTGCTCATGGGTGCCAAGTCTATGGGCGCCCCGGGAAACCGGGCCAGTGTCGCGCTGCGGGCCCGCCGCTCAGTTCATCGTCGGGTCGTCCGGGTAGGTCGCCAGCAGGGCGAGCGGACCGCGCTGGCGGCGCAGCACGGCGCGCCACAGCCGCTCCGGCTCGGGGCTGGAGACGTCCCCGGGCTCGCAGTCCACCAGGTACCAGGCTCCGCTCTCCAGCTCGGCCTCCAGCTGCCCCGGGGACCAGCCGGCGTACCCGGCGAAGATCCGCAGGCTGCCCAGCTCGCCGGCCAGCACCTCGGGCGGCGCCTCCAGGTCCACCAGTCCGATCGCGCCGTGCACCCGCCGCCAGCCCAGCGGCTCGCCGGTGCCCGGCTCCCCCGGTGCCACCGCGAGGCCGAGCGCCGAGTCCAACGACACCGGCCCGCCCTGGAACACCACGGCCGGCTGCCCGACGAGCCTGCCCCAGCCGTCCAGCACGCTGCCCACCTCGACCGGGGTCGGCCGGTTGAGGACCACGCCGAGCGCCCCCTCGGCGTCGTGGTCGAGGAGGAGCACCACCGCCCGCGCGAAGTTCGGATCGGTGAGCAGGGGCGTCGCGACGAGCAGACGGCCGGTGTGGGACCGGCCTCCGTGCGAATGGGCCGCCGTCATGCCTCACATGATCCCGCAGAGGAGACCGGTCGGACAGCGCAACGCGCGAAACCCCGCCACGCCGGACGAACACCCGTACGGCGGCACCGGCGGGCCCCGTACCCCCGGAGAGAGCACCATCACGGGAGAGGCTCACGGGAACCAACGGCGCGCCCATTACCATCTACGTCTGGTGGACGCCCTTATACGGTGCCGACTCGGTTTCGCCGGGGGCCCGAACGCGCCCGTACGACCGGTCCACCACCGGCTCTCTCCCGGAGCCCCTCCCCACACTCCTCTGGCACCCCGGATTGCGAGAACGATGACCGACGACGTCCTGCTGGTCCATGGCGGTAACCCGCTCGAAGGCGAGATTCGCGTCCGCGGTGCGAAGAACCTGGTCCCCAAGGCCATGGTCGCCGCCCTGCTCGGCCAGGGCCCCAGCAGACTGCGCAACGTCCCGGACATCCGCGACGTCAAGGTGGTCCGCGGCCTGCTGCAGCTGCACGGCGTGACCGTGCGCACCGGTGACGAGGACGGCGAGCTGATCCTCGACCCCTCGCACGTCGAGAGCGCCAACGTGGCCGACATCGACGCCCACGCCGGCTCCTCGCGGATCCCGATCCTGTTCTGCGGTCCGCTGCTGCACCGCCTCGGCCACGCCTTCATCCCCGGCCTGGGCGGCTGCGACATCGGCGGCCGGCCGGTCGACTTCCACTTCGAGGTGCTGCGCCAGTTCGGCGCCACCATCGAGAAGCACCCGCAGGGCACCTACCTGGTGGCCCCGCAGCGCCTGCGCGGCACCAAGATCGAGCTGCCCTACCCGTCGGTCGGCGCGACCGAGCAGGTGCTGCTCACGGCCGTCCTCGCCGAGGGCGTCACCGAGCTGCGCAACGCGGCCATCGAGCCGGAGATCGTCGACCTGATCTGCGTCCTGCAGAAGATGGGCGCGATCATCACGCTGGGCACCGACCGGACCATCCTGATCACCGGTGTGGACGAGCTGAACGGCTACAACCACCGCGCGCTGCCGGACCGCCTGGAGGCCGCCTCCTGGGCCTGCGCGGCGCTCGCCACCAAGGGCGACATCTACGTCCGCGGTGCCCGCCAGCTGGAGATGATGACCTTCCTCAACACCTTCCGGAAGGTCGGCGGCGCCTTCGAGGTGGACGACGAGGGCATCCGCTTCTGGCACCCGGGCGGCGAGCTCAAGGCGATCGCCCTGGAGACCGACGTGCACCCGGGCTTCCAGACCGACTGGCAGCAGCCGCTGGTCGTCGCGCTGACCCAGGCCACCGGCCTGTCCATCGTCCACGAGACGGTGTACGAGTCGCGGCTCGGCTTCACCGGCGCGCTGAACCAGATGGGCGCGCACATCCAGCTCTACCGCGAGTGCCTGGGCGCCACCCCCTGCCGCTTCGGCGCCCGCAACTTCCTGCACTCCGCGGTGGTCTCCGGCCCGTCCAAGCTGATCGGCTCCGAGCTGGTCATCCCGGACCTGCGCGGCGGCTTCTCGTACCTGATCGCGGCGCTGGCGGCCGAGGGCACCTCCACGGTTCACGGCATCGACCTGATCAACCGCGGCTACGAGAACTTCATGGAGAAGCTGCGCGACCTGGGCGCCCACGTCGAGCTGCCCAACGAGCAGCTGGTCGACGCCTGACCGACCGGCAGCTGACACGGCGAGAGGCCGGGCTCCCCAGCGGGGAGCCCGGCCTCTCGGGCGTTCAAGGGGTGCCTCAGGCGCCCTTGGCGGCTTCCTTCAGCTTGGAGCCGGCGCTCACCTTGGCGCTGTAGCCGGCCGCGATCTGGATCGGCTCGCCGGTCTGCGGGTTGCGGGCGGTGCGGGCGGCGCGGTGGGTGCGCTCGAAGGTCAGGAAACCGGGGATGGTGACCTTCTCGTCGCCCTTGGCGACGACCTCGCCGACGATCTCGGCGAAGGCGGCCAGAACGGCGTCGGCGTCCTTGCGGGTCACCTCGGCGCGCTCGGACAGCGCGGCCACCAGCTCACTGCGGTTCATGTGTACTCCTGTGGTCTGTTCGCTTGCGGTGTGCGGGGGCCCATCGGTGCTCCCACCGGGGGGCACCCGGATAGGCCGCAGGTCCGCACACTGTGCTCATGCCGGCAATGCGTGGTCGCAGGCCGGGTCCGTACCCGATGCCGCGCGCCGGAGCCTTCGAAGGCCCGCCCGCCTGCCTGGATACGAATCCTGCCCCGACCGGCCCCGAGAAAGCCAATCGGGCCCCGGCCGAGCCACCCGAACATCGCCCGCCCGTCGGAGGTGTGACGCTCCGTCGGCTCCGGCGGACCGGGCGCGAGCGGCGGTCGGGACGACTCGCCGGAAGACCAGGGGGACGTTCCGTACTTGTCGGACACGCCTGCCCCGTGCAGGGCTACCGTACGCCCTACGACTGACAAGCCCAAACACGCCCCTCGCCCTTGTGTCGCAAGGGTTCGGGGCGGACTGGGCGGGTATGACCGCTATTCGCACATTCGAGCGATCGGCGACGCGTCCGCCGGGCGGCCGTCAGAGCTTGACGGTGGGGAAGGCGGAGGTGTCCAGGGTGCCGACGATGCCGGGGGTCGGACGGGACGGCGCGGGGGCCTCCTGAGCGCCCGCGAGGGCCGCCTCTCGCACGGCGGCGGCGACGGTCTTGGCGACGTCCTTGTGGAAGACGCTCGGGATGATGTAGTTCGCGTTCAGCTCGTCGTCGGCGACGGTGGTGGCCAGCGCCCGGGCGGCGGCGATCATCATCTCGGTGTTGACCGTCCGGCTCTGGGCGTCCAGCAGGCCGCGGAAGACGCCGGGGAAGACCAGCACGTTGTTGATCTGGTTCGGGAAGTCGCTGCGGCCGGTGGCCACCACGGCGGCGGTCTGCCGGGCGACGTTCGGGTCGACCTCCGGGTCCGGGTTGGCCAGCGCGAAGACGATCGCGTCCTCGGCCATGGTGGCCAGGTCGTCGCCGTCCAGCAGGTTCGGGGCCGAGACGCCGATGAACACGTCGGCGCCCGCCACGGCCTCCTTGAGGCTGCCGGTGCGGCCCGAACGGTTGGTGTGGTCGGCGATCCAGCGCAGGTTCTCGTTGAGGTCCCCGCGGCCCTGGTGGACCACGCCGTGGACGTCCGCCACGGTGGCGTGCTCGACGCCGGCGGCCATCAGCAGCTTCAGGATCGCGGTGCCGGCGGCGCCGGCGCCCGACATCACCACGCGGATCTCGCCGATCTCCTTGCCGACCACCTTCAGCGCGTTGGTGAGGGCGGCCAGCACCACGATCGCGGTGCCGTGCTGGTCGTCGTGGAAGACCGGGATGTCCAGGGCCTCGCGCAGCCGGGCCTCGATCTCGAAGCAGCGCGGCGCGGAGATGTCCTCCAGGTTGATCCCGGCGAAGCCCGGGGCGATCGCCTTGACGATGGCGACGATCTCGTCGGTGTCCTGGGTGTCCAGGCAGATCGGCCAGGCGTCGATGCCCGCGAAGCGCTTGAAGAGGGCCGCCTTGCCCTCCATGACCGGCAGCGCGGCCTCCGGGCCGATGTTGCCCAGGCCCAGCACGGCCGAGCCGTCGGTGACCACGGCGACGCTGTTGCGCTTGATGGTCAGGCGGCGGGCGTCCTCGGGGTTCTCGGCGATCGCCATGCAGACCCGGGCGACACCCGGGGTGTAGATCATGCTGAGGTCGTCACGGTTGCGGATCGGCAGCTTGGACGACATCTCGATCTTGCCGCCGAGGTGCATCAGGAAGGTGCGGTCCGAGACCTTGCCGATCGACACGCCGTCGATCGCCCGGAGCTTCTCGACGATCTCCTCGCCGTGCGCGACCGAGGAGGCCGCCACCGTGACGTCGATCCGCAGCGCCTCCAGGCCGGAGGCGGTGACGTCGAGACCGGTCACCGACCCGCCGGAGGACTCCACGGCCGTGGTGATCGCACTGACGGCGTTGCCCCGGGCCGGGACCTCCAGCCGTACCGTGATCGAGTTGGAGACACTGGGCACCGTCGCCATCGACGCTTCCTTCTTCCGTCTGTCCCGCAGGCTCAACATTTTGTTGAAGGCATCGCCTGCGCATGCTAGACCTCGATCGTCGCACCTTCCAAGGGGTAGCCAGAAATAACGTTCATTGAGTGTGTGGATCCGACAATCGGGTCGGCCCCGCGCCGACCTTCCGCCGCCGACTCCTTGCCTCAGCGGGCCGATGCGTTACATTGGACAGGCACCGGCCCGATCCAAGCCCCCGGGCCCAACCTTCGTCCCTTCGAGGGACCACTTGCCGCGAGGCGAGCATGGCGGGTCGGTGTACCAAACGTCTGAAGGCCCCTCACCACCCGGTGAGGGGCCTTCTTCCGTGGGTCCCGTACGGTCCGTCAGCCGTGCAGCAGCGCGGGCACGCCGGCCGCGTCCGGCAGGTCGTCCGGGCCCGACAGCACGGTCAGCCGCTGGGTCGCCCGGGTGAGCGCGACGTACAGCACCCGCAGGCCGGCCTCCGACTCGCCGGCGATGCCGGTCGGATCGGCCACCACGGTCGCGTCGTACTCCAGGCCCTTGGCCTCCAGGCTGCCCAGCACCACCACGCGCTCGCCCAGGCCCTCGGCCCACCCGGCCGCCTCGGCCCGGCGGTCCATCGGCACCACGATCGCCACGGTGCCGTCCACCTCGCCCAGCAGCCGGTCCAGCTCGGCCCTGGCGGCCCGGCCGAAGGCCTCCGGCGAGGGGTCGGTGACGGCCGCGAAGCGCGGCTCCACGCCGACGTGGCGCACCGCGCTCGGCGAGGGCGTACCCGGCGCCGCCAGGGCCAGCACCTTCGCCGCGACCTCGGCGATCTCGGCCGGGTTGCGGTAGTTCACGGTCAGCGTGAAGCGGCGGCGCGGCTTGCCCGACAGCACCTCGTCCAGCGCGGCCTGGGCCTCCTGCGGGAAGGGCCAGGAGGACTGCGCCGGGTCCCCGACGATCGTCCAGGTGGCCATCCGGGAGCGGCGGCCGATCATCCGCCACTGCATCGGGGTGAGGTCCTGCGCCTCGTCCACGATCACGTGGGCGTACTCCTTGCGCTCCACCGGCTGGCGCTCGCGCTGGCGGGTGCTGCGGTCGGCGAAGGTGGTGACCTCCTCCAGGCCGGTCAGCAGGTCCATCGCGTCCACCTCGCGGACCTTCGGCCGGGCCGGCTCGCCCAGCAGCAGCTGCAGCTCGTCGATCAGCGCGACGTCGTGCGCGGACAGCGCGCCCTCGCCCGCCGGCGACAGGTGGCGCCAGGAGGCGGCCAGCAGCCGGGCCTCGTCCGGGGTGACGGCGCGGCGGGCGATCCGGTTGGTGTGGCGGTGCTGCCTGAGCGTGCCGAGCACCTTGCGCGGGGTCAGGGCGGGCCACCAGGCGTCCAGGAAGTCCAGGAACGGCGCCTCGTCCGAGACGTACTCGTCGAAGCTCTCCTTCTCCTCCTGGCGCTGCTCCCGGGCGTAGTGGTCGGTGGGCTTCGGCAGGTCCTTGACGACCTCCTGCCACAGGGCGTCCAGCAGCAGCCTGCGGGCGCGCGGGCGCAGCAGGTTCAGCGGGGTGCCGCCGGAGCCCACCACGTTGCCGCGCACGGCCTTCAGGCGCCCCGCGTCCAGCTTCAGCACCTCGCCGCGGGCGACCACCTTGAGCTCCTGCGGCGCGCCCAGCTCCAGGGCCGCGCGGGCGGCCCGGCGCAGCAGCTGCACCATCCGGGCCGATCCCTTGACCCGGGCCGCCTCGGGGGTGTCGTAGGTCGTGGCCTCGATGCCGTCCACCAGCGAGCCGACGGCCCGGATGGCGACCTGGCCCTCCTCGCCGAGCGCGGGCAGCACGCCCTCGGTGTAGGACACCAGCAGCGGGGTCGGCGAGACCACCAGGATGCCCCCGGCGTAGCGGCGGCGGTCCTGGTAGAGCAGGTACGCGGCGCGGTGCAGGGCGACGGCGGTCTTGCCGGTGCCCGGGCCGCCGGTGACCAGGGTGGCGCCCGCGGCGGCGGCGCGGATCACCTCGTCCTGCTCCTTCTGGATCGAGGAGACGATGTCGCGCATCGAGTGGCTGCGGGCACGGCCCAGCGAGGCCATCAGCGCGCCGTCGCCGACCACGGCCAGCTCCTCGCCGTCCAGGGTCGGGGTGAGGTCGGGGCGCAGCAGGTCGTCCTCGACGCCGATCACCTTGCGGCCCTTGGAGCGGATCACCCGGCGGCGGATGACCCGGCCGGGCTCGACCGGGGTGGCGCGGTAGAACGGGGCGGCGGCGGGGGCCCGCCAGTCGATCACCAGCGGGCCGTACTCGGCGTCCAGCACGCCCAGCCGGCCGATGTGGAGGGTCTCGGCGACGGCCGGGTCGGCCGGGTCGAGCGGGGTGTTCGAGGGGATGCCGTGCTCCTCCGGGGCGTCCGCCCGCTGGAGGTCGATCCGGCCGAACAGGAAGTCCTCGAACTCGTTGTTGAGGCGCTGGAGGTGCGCGCCGGCCCGGTAGACCTGGGCGTCGCGCTCGGCGAGTGCGCCGGGGGTGCCGACGTGGACCCGCTTGGCGGCGTCCTCCAGGATGTATTCGGCCTCGGCGAGCTTCTCCTCCAACCGGTGGTAGACGGTGTCGAGGTGCTGCTGCTCACCGGCGATCTCGCGCGCGCGGACGGTCTCGTGATCGGCGGTGGGGGTGGTGTCCGTGTTGCTCTGCATGGCCTCGGTGGTTGCGGCGGAATCCGGCTCCGGAAAACGAGCGGACGGATGATCCTACGCCGCGACCCCCGGGACGCGCTGCTCCGGAACGTACAAAAATCGAAGGCCGCCCTCCGCGGAGCGGTGGGCGGCCTTCGATGTGAACATGGGGTGGTGGAGATGCCGGGAATCGAACCCGGGTCCAGTGGAGTCAATTCAGGGCTTCTCCGAGCGCAGTCCGCTGTGCTTTTCTCGGCCCTGGCGGTCACACGGACAAGCCGCCAACAGGCCCAGCTGCTGTTTGATTTCCCATCCGCCCCCGCAGCCCGGGCGGACGGTTGAGTTCCCTAGATTATGCCAGGGTCCGGGTCGGGAACTCCCCGGTCTGACACCCAAGCGCTATCGGTGCTTATTAGGCAGCGAGAGCGAACTGCTGGGAATCGCGCTTAGAGTTGGCGATTATTTTTTTGCGACACGTGGTTTACGAGATCATTGCCGCGTTCCTCGGCTCGCTTCCCCTGTTTCAACATCCCCTGTCGAAACCGATCATCCCCATGTTTTGTTGAGAAACAGCCGGACGGTGACCGTCCGTGTTGCTTGCGCCATAGTACGCGAGGCGACGGGCGAGGGTCCAGCGGATTAACGCTGGCGCCGCCGGGCGGCCGCCACGGCGCGTGCCGTCTCGCGGGTGTCCTGCTTCTCGCGGAGCGTCTGGCGCTTGTCGTACAACTTCTTGCCGACGGCGAGGGCGAGCTCCAGCTTGACCCGGCCGTCCTTGAAGTACAGCGAGAGCGGGACCAGGGTGTGGCCCGCGTCGCGGACCTTGGTCTCGATCTTGCGGATCTCCAGCTTGTGCAGCAGCAGCTTGCGCTTGCGCCGGGCCGCGTGGTTGGTCCACGTCCCCTGGGTGTACTCGGGGATGAAGACGTTGTCGATCCACGCCTCGTGGTTCTGGATGTAGGCGTAGCCGTCGACCAGGTTGGCCCGCCCCTCGCGCAGTGACTTGACCTCGGTGCCGGTGAGTACGAGGCCGCACTCGTAGGTGTCGAGGATCGTGTACTCGTGCCGCGCCTTCTTGTTCTGCGCGATCAGCTTGTGTCCCGTTTCCTTTGCCATAGCGCGGCCATTCTCGCACCCCGGGGCGCGGTCGGGCAGCTGCTTTAGGCGCGGGTGCCGAGCCCGGCCAGCACCCGCAGGGCGAGCGCGTCGGCGTCCTCGCCGGTGGCCGCCGGGACGTCGGGGGCGAGGCCGGTGCCGTCGAGGGAGCGGCCGGCCGGGGTGAAGTAGCGGCCGACGGTCATCTCCAGCACCGCGCCGTCGGCGAGCCGGCTGGGCTGCTGGACGGTGCCCTTGCCGAAGGTCCGGGTGCCCACCACCACGGCGCGGCTGCGGTCCTGCAGGGCGCCGGCGAGCAGTTCGGCGGCGCTCATCGTGCCGCCGTCCACCAGCACCACCAGCGGGGTGCGCTGGTCACCGCCGCGCGGGGCGGTCAACTCCCGGGTCTCGCCGCGCTCCTGGTACGAGCCGACCGGCCCGCCGTCGAGGAAGATCCCGGCGGTGCCGGCCGCCTCGTCGACCAACCCGCCGGAGTTGCCGCGCAGATCGAGCACCACACCGGTGTGCGGGGCGCGCAGCGCGGCGCGCACCCGGTCGGTCACGCCGCTGGTGAAGGCCCGCACGGTGATCCGCAGCACGCCCTTGTCCAGGTGCTCCGCGGCGACCTGCTGGCTGTCCAGCAGCGCGCGCCGCAGCCGCAGTTCGCGCACCTCGCCCTCGCCGCGCCGGATCTCCAGGGTGACCTCGGAGCCCGCCCTGCGCCCGTCGCCCTGGCCGCGCAGCCGGGCGACCACCTCGGTCACCGGCAGGTGGTCGGCCTGGTCCGCGTCGACCCGCAACAGCCGGTCGCCGGGGGCGATCCCGGCCGCGGCGGCCGGGCCGTCGGGCGCGACCTGGGAGACCTCGGTCACGCCGTCCTCGCCGCGGCCGACCGAGAGGCCGACGCCCAGGTAGCGGCCGTCCAGGCCCTGGCTGAACTCGGCGTACTCCTGCGCGCTGTAGTACGCGCCCCAGCGGTCGCCGTTCGCCCCGAGCAGGTGCTCGGCCTGCTGCTCGGACAGGGCGGTGCCGGCCGGGTCCGCCGGGAGCCCGCCGCCCGTGGCCCGGGCGGCGTCGGCGGAGGGGCGGGGCGGCAGGTCGCTCGGGTCGCCCCAGGCTCCGGTCGCCGCGCCGGCCAGCAGGACGGCACCGAACACCAGGCTGAGGGCGGCCACCTGACGTGCCCTGCGCGGAGTTTGCAGCATGGACCGGAGTGTAGACACCGCGCCGCGCGCGGCGGGCCGGAACGGGCGAGCGCGGAACGGCGACGGCCCCGGACGGCGCAGTGCCGTCCGGGGCCGTCGAGGCGTCCGGGATCAGACCTTGAGGTACTTGCGCAGCGTGAAGAACGCCGCGATGCCGGCCATGCCCATACCGACCACGATCAGCAGCGGTATCACCGCGAGCACCGAGCCGAGGCCGATGAAGTGGATGAACTGCACCCGGTCGGCCAGCCAGTTCTGGACGAAGAAGTGCCCGCCGATCAGCAGTCCGGAGGCCATCGCCGCACCGAGCAGCGCGGCGAACGCGGCCTCGGCGATGAACGGCATCTGGACGTAGAAGTTCGAGGCACCCACCAGGCGCATGATGCCGGTCTCGCGCCGCCTGCTGTACGCCGACACCCGGACGGTGTTGACGATCAGCAGCAGTGCCACGAAGAGCATCAGCACCATGATCACGAAGGCTGCCGTCTGGAGGCCGTTGAGCAGGCCGAAGAGGTTCTCCAGGATCTTCCGCTGGTCCTCGACCGACTTCACGCCGGGCTTTCCGGCGAAGGCGCTCTGGATCACGTCGTACTTGGTCGGGTCGTTGAGCTTGACCCGCCAGGACTGCGGCATGGCGTCCGGGCCCAGGACGGAGATGAGCGGGTTGTCCGGGTTCATCTCCTTCCAGTGCTTGTACGCCTCCGGGGAGCTCTCGTAGGTGGACGACTGGACCACCGAGGTCATCTTGTCCAGCTGGTCCTTGATGTCCTGGACCTGCTGGTCGGTGGCCGCGCCCTTGTCGCACTGGGGCGAGTTCCGGGCGTCCGCCTTGGTGCAGAAGTAGATGCTCACCTCGACCTTGTCGTACCAGTACCCCTTCATGGAGTTCACCTGGTCGCGGACCAGGAGCGAGGAACCGGCGAGGGCGAGGGAGAGCGCGACGCTGACCACGACCGCGATGGTCATGGTCAGGTTGCGTCGGAGACCCACACCGATCTCCGACAGGACGAACTGGGCACGCATGCGGGAAACAACTCCAGGGTCGGTACTGCGGGGTCGGGCGGTTCGGGCCGGCGGCCCCACGGGTCAGCGCTGGTGGGTCAGTGCTGGTACCCGTAGACGCCGCGGGCCTGGTCGCGGACGAGCAGCCCCTTGTCGAGCTCGATGACGCGCTTGCGCATCTGGTCGACGATCGCCTGGTCGTGGGTGGCCATCAGCACCGTGGTGCCGGTGCGGTTGATGCGGTCGAGCAGCTTCATGATGCCGACCGAGTTCTGCGGGTCGAGGTTGCCGGTGGGCTCGTCCGCGATCAGCAGCATCGGGCGGTTCACGAAGGCGCGGGCGATCGCCACGCGCTGCTGCTCACCACCGGACAGCTCGCCGGGCATGCGGTCCTCCTTGCCGCCGAGGCCGACCAGCTCCAGCACCTCGGGCACCACCTTGTTGATGGCGCTCTTGGGCTTGCCGATCACCTCGAGGGCGAAGGCCACGTTCTGCGCGACCGTCTTGTTGGGCAGGAGACGGAAGTCCTGGAAGACGGTGCCCAGCTGGCGGCGCATGTGCGGCACCTTCCAGTTGGACAGCTTGCCCAGGTCCTTGCCCAGGACGTGCACGGCGCCCGTGCTGGGACGCTCCTCGCGCAGGCACAGGCGCAGGAAGGTGGACTTCCCCGAGCCGGACGAGCCGACCAGGAAGACGAACTCACCCTTCTCGATCTCCAGCGAGACGTTGTCCAGGGCGGGACGGTTCTGCTTGGGATAGGTCTTGGAGACGTTGTCGAATCTGATCACGGCTGCATCACGGAGGCCATCCTAGGCGGCGCCAGTCCTCGGTCGGTCCGCCCCGGAGGCCCGGTCCGGGGGCGGGCGAAAGGAGCGCAGAGGGCCGCTCCCGGTCTGGGACCATACGCGAATCGGCAACCGGCCCGCAGGGCCGTCCCGGGACAGTCCCCGGAATCTGGTGGAGAATGTCCGCTTATGCCCTGAATATTGCGAGCCATCTCACAGCCCGGGAGCCGGAACCGCCGGAACCTGGCAGAGTGGGAGGTGGCGACCGCTTCCGGCCGCTCCCCCGTACAGGGCAAGAAATGGAACCAAAGCCCCGTCCGGTGCGTTGGCCAAGCAGCGAGGAGGAGATCGCATGACCTGCGACCATCTGGTGTGCGCCAACTGCAACGGCCGCGTCAGCGAGGGGCGTTGCCCGGTCTGCCGCGCCAACCGGGCCCGGCTGCAGGAGCAGCAGGGGCCGTTCGCGGCGCTCTCGCCCGCGATGCTGCTGGCCCTGCTGGCCGGGCTGCTCGCGGTGGCGTTGATCGCCCGGCAGGCGCTGGCCTGAGTTTTCCCGGAGCCGGGACGTACCGAAGACGTCCGTGGACGCCCGAGGACGTGCACGAGAACGCGCGAGGACGTGCGAGAGGGCCCCGACCACTGCGGTCGGGGCCCTCTCGCACGTCGTGCCGGTTACTCGGCGCTGGTCTCGCGCTGCTTGCGCCAGCGGATGCCGGCCTCGATGAAGCCGTCGATGTCGCCGTCCAGCACGGCCTGCGGGTTGCCGGCCTCGTACGCGGTGCGCACGTCCTTGACCATCTGGTACGGGTGCAGCACGTAGGAGCGCATCTGGTTGCCCCAGGAGCTGCCGCTGTCCTTGAGCGCGTCCATCGCCGCCTTCTCCTCCTGGCGGCGCCGCTCCAGCAGCTTGGCCTGGAGGACGTTCATCGCGGACGCCTTGTTCTGGATCTGCGAGCGCTCGTTCTGGCAGGAGACCACGATGCCGGTCGGGAGGTGCGTGATGCGCACCGCCGAGTCGGTGGTGTTGACGCCCTGGCCGCCGGGGCCGGAGGCGCGGTAGACGTCCACGCGCAGGTCGCCCTCGTCGATGTCGACGTGGTCGGACTGCTCGACGACCGGGAGGACCTCGACGCCGGCGAAGGAGGTCTGCCGGCGGCCCTGGTTGTCGAACGGCGAGATGCGGACCAGACGGTGGGTGCCCTGCTCGACCGAGAGGGTGCCGTAGGCGTACGGCGCCTTCACGGTGAAGGTCGCGGACTTGATGCCGGCCTCTTCGGCGTACGAGGTGTCGTACACCTCGGTGGGGTACCCGTGCCGCTCGGCCCAGCGCAGGTACATGCGCATCAGCTGCTCGGCGAAGTCGGCGGCGTCCACGCCACCGGCCTCGGCACGGATGTTGATCAGCGCCTCGCGGGCGTCGTACTCGCCGGACAGGAGGGTGCGGACCTCCAGCTCCTCGACGGCCTTCTGGAGGGAGACCAGCTCGGCCTCGGCCTCGGCGCGGGTGTCCGCGTCGTCCTCGGCCTCGGCCAGCTCGAACAGCACGCCCAGGTCGTCGATGCGGCCGCGCAGGCCCTCGACCCGGCGCAGTTCGCCCTGGAGGAAGGAGAGCCGACTGGTCACCTTCTGCGCGTTCGCGACGTCGTCCCACAGGGTGGGGGCGGCTGCCTCCTCCTCCAGGACCGCGATGTCGGCCCGGATCTTGTCCAGGTCGAGGACGGCCTCGATCGACCCCATGGTCGTATCGAGGTTCTTGAGCTCTTCGGAAGGATCGACGGCTGCCACGCCCCCAGGGTAATGGTTCCGGGGGTGGTCATGACGACACCCCCGGTTCCCCCGGGCTCACGGCCCGGTTCACGGCCGCGCTACGGCGCTCGCGGGGCGGTGCCGTGCACGGCCGGACGGGCCGGGTGGCCGGCGTCCGGGCCGGTGGCCGCGAAGGCCGTCCAGGCCGCGGCGGCGCCCGCCAGCAGCAGCACGGTGGCCAGCAGGACGGCCAGCAGCCGGCGGCGGCGCAGCAGCGCCTGGCGGTCCCTGCGGTGGCCCGGGGCGGTGCGCTGGGCGCGGGACTCGGCGGCGTACGCGGCCAGCTCCTCGGCGGACGGGCGGCGCAGGCTGGTGTGGGTGTCCCGGGTGGAGTCCGGCGCGGCGCCGGGCACCAGCGGGACGGCCGGGCCGCGGCGGCGCTTGTGCAGGCCGGGGCCGGCGTCGACCTCGGCGTAGACGGCCTCGCCGGGGGTCAGCTGCTCCTCGGCCGGGGCGCGGCCCTGGGTGGGCACGACGAGCACCGGCAGGCCGGCCAGCGAGGGCAGCTGCTCGCGCAGCCGGGCGGCCAGCTCGGCGGCGCGCAGCCGGGAGGCGGGGGCCTTGGCCAGGCATTCGGAGATGATCCGCCACAGCCCGTCCGGCAGGCCGGGGATCGGCGGCACCTGCTCGGTGACGTGACGGCGCAGCACGGCGCCGGTGTGGCCGCCGCCGAACGGGGTGAAGCCGGCCAGCAGCTCGTACAGGACGGTGGCGAGGGCGTAGATGTCGACGGCGGCGCGCGGCTCCAGGCCCTCGATGATCTCGGGGGCCAGGTAGTCGGGGGTGCCGATGATCCGGGTGGCCCGGGTGCGGCGCGGGGCGTCGACCAGGCGGGCCACGCCGAAGTCGGTGAGCTTGGCGCGCGGGGCGCCGCCGGGGCCGGGGGCGGCGGCGAGGTCGAGCAGGACGTTCTCCGGCTTGACGTCGCGGTGGACGATCCCGGCGGCGTGCGCGGCGGCCAGGCCGTCGGCGACGTCGGCGATGATCGAGGCGGCGGTCTGCGGCGGCAGCGCGCCGTCCCGCTCCAGCCGGGAGCGCAGGTCGGTGCCCTGGACCAGCTCCATCACCAGGGCGAGGTCGCTGCCGTCCACGACCATGTCGCGCACGCCGACCACCCGGGGGTGGTCGAGGCTGGTCAGCGCGGTGCGCTCCTGGACGAAGCGGCCGACCAGCACCTGGTCCGAGGCCAGGTCCTCGCGCAGCAGCTTGACCGCCACCGGGCCGTCGGGCCCCTCACCGAGCCAGACCGTCCCGGCCGAACCCCGGCCGATCACCTGGTGGACGGTGTACCGGCTGCCGATCTTGCGTGCCAATGCTGCTCCGTGGGCGGCGCGGGAGCGCTCCGGGGGTCCGGTTCGCTCGGTGGGGCGGGACAACAGCGACCAACCTACGCGCCCGGAGGCCCCGCGGGGGCCGCCTGAGGGGCCCGGAGCGGGAGTCTCGGGCGGGAAATCTCGTGAATTGTCGACAAAGCGTCAATCTCGCCTCCGGCAGGGGCCGGAGAGCCCGGGCGGCCCGCCCGGGCCCGCGGCCCCCGCCCGGACCGCCCGGGACCGCAGCCCGGACGGCGCTACTTGCCGACGAGGCTGTTCACCCAGTCCCGCGCCGAGTCGAACCAGCCCACGACGTTGTCCCAGTAGTGCGGCAGCGGCGTGAAGTTCCACAGCGCCAGCGCGGCCACCGCCAGCACCAGCAGCACCATCAGGCAGCCCTTGAGGCAGCCGAGACCCGGGATGTACATCCGGTTGCGGCTGCGCGGGCGCGGCTCGCGGGCCGGCGCGGGCTCACGGCGGGCCCGCTCGCGCGGCGGCTCCTCGCGGCGCGGCGGGGCCTCCCGGTACTGCGGCGCGGGCGGCTCGGCCCGGCGCGGCACCGGGGTGGGCGCGGGCGGCGGCGGGTAGTCGCCCTGCGGCCGGCCGTACCCGGCCGGGGCCTGCCGGTAGCCGCCCGGGGGCTGCGGACGGCCGCCGGGCCGGCCCCCCTGTCCGCCCTGGCCCCCCTGTCCGGCCTGGTAGGGCGGCGGGGCCACCGGCGGGCGCTGGGCGTAACCGGGCGGCGGCGGGGCCTGCCGGTAGCCGCCCGGCGGCTGCGGCTGGTAGCCGGGCCGTCCGCCCGGTGCCCCCTGGCCGGGCTGTCCGCCCGGTCCGGCCTGGTACGGCGCCGGCGCGACCTGGGGCTCGCCGTACTCCTCGTAGTCCTCCGGGCCGAAGTAGCCGACCTGGGTCTGCTGGTTGCGGTCCCGCGCCGCGCGCAGCTGGGTCTGCCACGGGTGTGGCGCCTCCTCCTGCGGCGCCGGCGGCGCGGCGGGCGGGGGCGGCGGCACGGCGGCGGGCGGCATCACCTGGGTGCGGTCCTGGGCGCCGTACGGGGGCGCGGGCGGCGGCTGGGTGCTCATCACCCGGGTCGCCGCGGCCGGGTCGTACTGCTGGCCGCCGGGGGCGCTCGGGGGCAGCACCCGGGTGCGGTCCTCGGCGCCGGCCGGCACCCCGGGGACGGCCGGGACGGCGCCCGGGACGACGGTGGGCTGCGGGTCCGGCCGCAGCAGGGCGGCGACCGCCAGCGCCTCGTCCACCGCTGCCGGGGAGGCGTGCACGCCGACCCCGGCCGCGACCACCCGCAGGGCGTGGGCCAACGAGGTGGCGCCCGGCCGCTGGGCCGGGTCCTTGCGCAGGCAGCGCTCGATCACCGTCCAGAGCGGCTCGGGCATGGTGCTGGGCCGCTGGGGCTCCTGCGCCAGGTGGGCCTGGAGGACGGCGAGCGCGCTGTCGCCCTGGAACGGCTGACGGCCGGTGACCAGCTCGTACAGCATGATCCCGGCGCCGTACACGTCCACCGCGGAGGTCTGCGGACGGCCTTCGGCGGACTCCGGCGCGACGTAGGCGGGGGTGCCGACGAACTCGTGGGTGCGGGTGACGCCCGGGGAGTCGGCGAGGCGGGCGATCCCGAAGTCGGTCAGCAGCGGGTGCATCTGCTCGACGCCGTCGACCACGGTGGAGGCGAGCAGCACGTTGGCCGGCTTGAGGTCGCGGTGGACGATCCCGTCCGCGTGGCTGGCCGCCAGCGCGTCCGCGACCTGGGCCATCAGCAGCGCGCCCGCGATCGGGCTGAACGGGCCGTTGGCACGCAGGTAGCGGGCCAGGTCGGGGCCCTCCACCAGGTCCATCACCAGGGCCAGCAGCTCGCCCTCGACGACCAGGTCGCGGACCCGGACGATGTTGGGGTGGGTCAGCCGCAGCAGCAGCGAGCGCTCCCGCAGGAAGCGCATCACGACGTCCGGATCGGCGGCCAGCTCCTCGCGCAGCACCTTGATCGCCACCCGCTGGCCCGGCTCGCTGCCCGGCACCCGGACGTCCTCGCGCACCACACCGCGCCAGACGGTCCCGGTCGCACCCCGTCCGAGGGTCTCATCCAGCAGATACTTGCTGCCGACTGGCCGCACCTGTCGCACTCCTCGCCGTGCCGCCCGCGCGGGGCGCTCCTCCGCCGGTGCGGTGAGCCTGCCGGGCCCGTGTCTGCGGCCACTCTAACGGTGTCCGTTCGGGTTTTCGGGGTGAGCGGCGAGCCATCCGAGGAGGGTTGGGGGACTTCCCCTAGGGGAGGACCCGGAGCAGTCGGCGGCCCTGCTCAGGGGGCCGCCGGGGCAGTGGTTGACCTGACCCACCGTCGCCTCCACCATGGCGATGATCGCAAGATCGTCAAATCCGGTACCGTGCGCGGACCGTCCGTGACGGATGGCAGGATGGACACTCGCCACTCGTGTGGCCCAATGGGGTCGCCGCGGCCGCCCGGTGCGTCCGCGACGGCGCCGGGGTACCAGGCTTCACACCAGCAGAAGGGACCCGCGGGCGAGATGCAGATCCGGCTGACCGTCCTCCGACCGCGCAGCGGCCCGACCGCCGCCGGCTCCGCCATCCCCTACGTGGACGTGCTGGTCACCGCGCCCGTCGGCACCGCGCTCGGCGCCATCGCGGGCGCCCTCGCGGGCGCCGTGGGCGTGCGCGGGCCGCGGGCCGCCACCCATGTGCACCTGTACGCCGGGGCGCACCGGGTGGACGAGCACACCCTGCTCGGCCACCCCCCGCTGCTCGACGGAGCCGTCCTCAGCCTCAACGAGCCCGACCCCACCGCGGACGACGCCGACGACGCCCGGGCCGCCGCCGAACTGCGCGTGGTCGGCGGTCCGGACGCCGGCGGCGTGCACCGGCTGCACGGCCGGGAGATCCGGATCGGCCGTTCCGGTGAGGCCGACGTCCCGATCGACGACCCGGACGTCTCCCGGCTGCACCTCTCCCTGCACCTCACCGAGGACGGCCGGGTCTCCGTGCGCGACCTCGGCTCCACCAACGGCACCACCCTGGACGGCCGGCTCGTCCCGCCCGCCCCGGCCGAGGCCGCCGTCCCCCTGGAGCCCGGCGCCCTGCTGCGGATCGGCGAGTCGACCCTGCAGGTGACCGCCGCCGATCCGGCCGAGACCGCCGGGGCCGCCCGCGCCGCCCTGCCCGACGGCCACGGCCACCTCCAGCTCGCCGCCCCCGGCCCGGCCCGGCCCGCGCCGCCCGTGGTCGAGCCGCCCGCCACCCCCGAGCCCGCCGCCGGCCGCAGCCGCGGCCTCTTCTCCCTGCTGCCCGGCCGCACCGCCGAACCCCCCGGCCAGGAGAGCGCCGAACGCCACCACACCGCCGTACGGCTGCGCCAGGCCGCCGCCCAGCGCGAGCGCTGGCCCGACCTCGCCACCCTGCTGCTCAACGCCGTCGGCCCCGGCCCCCGGCTGTGGGAGCGCGGCCCCGGCCACCCCGACGCGCTCACCCTGCGGCTCGGCACCGCCGACCGCCCCGGCGGCCCCGGCACCACGCCCGGCACGATGCTGCCCGCCGTCCCGGTCACCCTCGACCTGCAGACCGCCGGCAGCCTCGGCCTCTGCGGCCCGCGCGAACGCCTGGACGCGCTCACCCGCGCCGTCGTCGCCCAGCTCGCCGCGCTGCACCCGCCGACCGGCCTGAGCCTGGTCGTGGTCGACGCCGACCCGGCCCGCGCCACCGAGGAGCGCGCCGACACCTGGGCCTGGGCCCTCTGGCTGCCCCACCTGCGCCCGCTCGACGGCCAGGACTGCCGCCTGCTGCTCGGCCTGGACGCCGAGCAGGCCACCGCCCGGCTGACCGAGCTCACCGCCCGGCTCAGCGGCCCCAGCGGCCTCGGCGGCCACCCCGCCACCGTCGTCGTGGTCGACGGGCGCCCGGCCACCGACACCGCCCGGCAGGCGCTCGACCTGCTGCTGCGCCAGGGCCCGGCGGTCGGCATCTTCCCGATCTGCCTCGCCGAGCAGCCCGAGCTGCTCCCCCGGGGTCTCGGCGCCACCGCCCTGATCACCGGCGAGGTCGGCACCCAGCTCTCGCTGGACCGCCCGGTCGCCCGCGGCCGCGAGACCCTGCACGAGGTCTCGCTGGACGCCGTCTCCGACGCCTGGGCCGAGCGGCTGGCCCGTGTCCTCGCCCCGCTGCGCGAGGCCACCCCGGCCGCCCGCGGCCCGCTGCCCGACGCGCTGCGCCTGCTGGACCTGCTGCAGCTCGACACCGTCACCCCGGCCAAGCTGTCCGCCCGCTGGGCCGCGCACGCGGGCGGCATCGGCGCCGCCACCGCACTGCTCGGCACCACCCGGGACGAACTGTGCACGCTCGACCTGGCCGACCCCGAGCTCACCCTCCCCTCCCCCGACCCGGGCGGCCCGCACCTGCTGATCGGCGGCGCCCGCGGCTCCGGCAAGACGGAACTGCTGCGCACCCTGGTCGCCTCGCTCGCCGTCTCCGAGCGCCCCGAGCGGCTGGCCGTCACGATCGTCGAGGGCCGGGCCACCGAGGACGGCCTGGACGGCTGCACCGAGCTGCCGCACGTCACCGGCCTGGTGAACGCCGCCGGCGACCCGCGTGCCGCGCTGCTCGCGGCCGAGGCGTTGGAGGACGAACTCGCCCTGCGGGAGCGGCTGTTCGACGGGCTGGACTTCGCCTCCTGGCACGCCGCGCGCATCCTGGACGGCCAGCAGGGCCAGCACGGCCCGGAGGAGCAGCCGGCGGCCGCGGACCATCCGCAGGTACCGGTGCCCGCCACCGTCGGAGCCGTGTCGGCCGCGTCGGCCCGGATCATCCAGCCGCGCAGCCCGGAGGGCCCCCGGACCACCGCGGCGACCGCCCCTCCGCCGCCCGTCCCGTCGTCGCCGGTGCCGTCGTCGCCCGTCCCGGCCCGCCTGGTCGTCGTCGTGGACGACTACGACGCCCTGCTCTCCCCCACCTCCCCGGCCGGCCGCCCGCTCGCCCGCGCGCTCGCCGACGTCGCCCGCCGCGGCGGTCCGCTCGGCGTCCACCTCGCCGTCGCCACCGGACGCCCGGAGGAGAGCGCCGGCACCGAGGTGGACGAGGCCGCCCTGCTGCGGATCGCGCTGCGCACCGACGACCCGGCCGACTCCGACCTGCTGATCCACCTCGGCGACGCGGCCGCCCTCCCCGAGGACACCCCCGGGCGCGGCTACCTCCGGCTGCCGGACGGCGGCGTCACCGCCTTCCAGACCGCCCGGATCAGCGGCCGCATCCCGCGCACCGCCACCCTGCGACCCACCGTGGTCGCGATAGACCCGCTCCAGCTCGGCGCCCCGCCCGCCCGCCGCCCGGTCCGCGAACTCGGCAACGGCCCCACCGACCTCGCCCTCCTCGCCAGCGCCCTCCAGCGCGCCGCCGCCCGGTAGTCCCCGCGCCATCCCACCCGGGAGGACGCGGAAGGGCCCCGACGGACCGGGTGGTTCGTCGGGGCCCTTCGCAGCCGGTCAGCCGGTCAGCCGGTCAGCCGGTCGGCCGTACGGCGGTCAGACGCACTTCAGGTCGCGGTTCACCACGGCCATCCCGGCGACCTTGCCGCCGTCCACGGTGAACTCGTACTGCCAGCCCTGCTGCCCCTCCACCGGGAACACGTACTTGCCGCTCTTGGCGAGCTGCAGGCCCTTGGCGCCGTAGGCCTGCTGCAGGGCTTCCAGGGTGGCGCCGGCGCCGATGCCCTCGGCCGTCCTCGCCTCGGCCGGGGCGACCAGCTCGCGCAGGCCGGCCGCGGCGAAGGAGACCCGGCCGGTGGCCAGGTACGCCTTCTCCTTGGTCTCCCGGGCGACCATCAGGTCGACGATGGACTGCGTCGCGTCCGCCATCAGCTTGGCGGTGGCGGCCGAGTTCTGGGCCGCGGCGGCCGAGCCCGCGGCGGCGGCCGCGGCGTCCTTCGCGGAGGCGTTCGGCGGCAGGGTGCCCGCCGGGGCGGGCGTCTTGCCGGCGGCCGCGTCCGCCTTGGCGTTGAGGTCCTTGTAGCGGGCCTCGGTGGCCGCCTCGGCCGTCATCCGCGCCTGGTCCGGCGCCGGGCCGCCCTTGTAGACGAAGTCCGTGCAGCCGTCGAGCAGCGACACCGGCGCCGTCTCCAGCGCACCGGTGGCCAGACCCGCGTCCTTGGCCATCCCCGGCTTCAGGCCGCGGTAGCCGGCCGCCGTGAAGGCCTCCGGCCCCTTGGTCGTGGGCGCCGCCGAGGGCGCGCCCGCCGTGGCCGCACCGGCCTTCGCCGTGTCCTTCTTGTCGTCGGACGTGCAGGCCGCCGCGCCGGCGACCAGCAGTGCCACCGAGATGCCCACGCCCACGGCGCGGATCGAGGCTCGGTTCTTCCCCATGTCCTTTACCCCCACTTGGTTGTTCGAGGTCACCGTAGCGAAGGTCCGCCCACGACCCGCAACCGGATTCCCGCCCCGCCCGGCAACCGCGTCCACGCACGCGGAAGGGGCCCGCGTCCGTGGACGCGGGCCCCTGCCGTACGGCTGTCCGTCAGCGCATCGAGCCGGTGCGCAGCAGGGTGCGGATGACCCGCATCGCGACGGAGAGGCTGGACAGCTCGTAGTTGTCCGAACCCCTTATGTCGTCGAGGGTGCTCTTGGCGCGGTTCAGCAGGGTGCCGTTGAGCTCCGCCCAGGCGGCGTAGCGCTCCTCCGGGGCGGCGCCGTCCGGGCCGCAGGCGAGGATGTCGGCGGTCAGCGCCGCGTGCGCCGCGAAGAGGTCCTCGCGGATCGCGGCCCGGGCCATCGAGGACCAGCGGTCGGTGCGGGGCAGCTCGATGATGCGGTCGAGCAGGTGCGAGATCTGCAGCCGGTCGCCCAGGTCGTAGTAGAGCTCGGCGACCTCGGCGACGTCCTTGCCGGAGCGGTCGGCGACCTCGGTGATGTCCAGGGTCGGGAAGACCGAGGAGAGGCCGGCGATCCGGGTGGCCAGCTCCTCCGGCACACCGGCGGAGGCGAGCTCGTTGTACACCGACTCGTACCAGGCCAGGTCCTCGCCGCGGAGCGGCTTGGGCAGCGAGCCCCAGACCTGGTTGACCCGGTCGTGGAAGAACTCGATGGTGCCGGCGATGTCGAGCGGCTGGCGGCGGTTGTTGAGCATCCACCGGGTGGCGCGCTCGACCAGACGGCGCGAGTGCAGGCGCATCTTGGTCTGCACCCGGGCGGGGACCTGGTTGTCCAGGCCCTCGATCTCGCCCCAGATCGTCTCCAGGCCGAACACGGCCCGCGCGGCGGTGTGGGTCCGGGCGATCTCCTCGTAGGTCGCGCCGGTCTCCTCCTTCAGGCGGAAGGCGAAGGTGCAGCCACCGCGGTTGATCGTGTCGTTGACGATCAGCGTGGTGATGATCTCGCGGCGCAGCGCGTGGCTGTCGATCGCGTCGGCGAACCGGGCCCGCAGCGCGCTGGGGAAGTACTCGTGCAGCGCGGCGCGGAAGTACGGGTCGTCCGGCAGGTCGGTGGCGAGCAGCTCGTCGGCCAGGATGATCTTGGTGTAGGCGAGCAGCACCGACATCTCGGGCTGGGAGAGCCCGCGGCCGTTCTGCTGGCGCTCACGGATCTGGCGCTCGGTGGGCAGGAACTCCAGGGCCCGGTCGAGCTGTCCGGCCGCCTCGAAGCGGTTGATCATCCGGGCGTGGACGTTGACCATGCTGTGCGCCTGGGCGACGGCGTTGGCCAGCACCACGTTCTGCGCGTAGTTGTTGCGCAGCACCAGACGGCCGACCTCGTCGGTCATCTCGGCGAGCAGCGCGTTGCGCTGCTTGACCGTCATGTCGCCCTCGGCGACGACCTGGTTGAGCAGGATCTTGATGTTGACCTCGTGGTCCGAGGTGTCCACACCGGCCGAGTTGTCGATCGCGTCGGTGTTGATCCAGCCGCCGGTGCCCTCCGGGCCGCCGGTGGCCGCGTACTCGATGCGGCCGAGCTGGGTGCAGCCGAGGTTGCCGCCCTCGCCGATGACCCGGGCCCGGACCTGCTCGCCGTTGACGCGGATGGCGTCGTTGGACTTGTCGCCGACCTCGGCGTTGGTCTCGGTGGAGGCCTTGACGTAGGTGCCGATGCCGCCGTTCCAGAACAGGTCGACGGGCGCCTGCAGGATCGCCTTCATCAGCTCGGCCGGGGTCAGCTTGCTCGCCTCGACGCCGAGGGCGGCCCGGACCTGCGGGGTCAGCTGGATCGCCTTCGCCGACCGGGGGAAGACCCCGCCGCCGGCCGAGATCAGCGACTTGTCGTAGTCGTCCCAGGAGCTGCGCGGCAGGTCGAACAGGCGGCGGCGCTCGGCGTACGAGACGGCCGCGTCCGGGTTCGGGTCGAGGAAGATGTGGCGGTGGTCGAAGGCGGCGACCAGGCGGATGTGCTCGCTGAGCAGCATGCCGTTGCCGAAGACGTCGCCGGACATGTCGCCGATGCCGATGACGGTGAAGTCCTCGGTCTGGGTGTCGACGCCGAGCTCGCGGAAGTTGCGCTTGACCGACTCCCAGGCGCCGCGGGCGGTGATGCCCATGCCCTTGTGGTCGTAGCCGGCCGAGCCGCCGGAGGCGAAGGCGTCGCCCAGCCAGAAGCCGTACGACTCCGCGACGCCGTTGGCGATGTCGGAGAAGGTCGCGGTGCCCTTGTCGGCGGCGACGACCAGGTAGGTGTCGTCCTCGTCGTGGCGGACCACGTCGGCCGGGTGCACGACCTCGCCGCCGACCAGGTTGTCGGTGATGTCCAGCAGCGCCGAGATGAAGGTCTTGTACGAGGAGATGCCCTCGGCCAGCCAGGCGTCGCGGTCCACCGACGGGTCCGGCAGCTGCTTGGCGACGAAGCCGCCCTTGGCGCCGACCGGCACGATGACGGTGTTCTTGACCATCTGCGCCTTGACCAGGCCCAGGATCTCGGTGCGGAAGTCCTCGCGCCGGTCGGACCAGCGCAGACCGCCGCGGGCGACCTTGCCGAAGCGCAGGTGCACGCCCTCGACCTGCGGCGAGTAGACCCAGATCTCGAACGCCGGGCGCGGGGCCGGCAGGTCCGGGACGGCCTTCGGGTCGAACTTCATCGACACGTAGGAGTGCCAGTCGCCGTCGGCGGCGTGCTGGAAGAAGTTGGTCCGCAGGGTGGCCTTGATGAGGTGCAGGAAGGAGCGCAGGATGCGGTCCTCGTCCAGCGAGACGACCTCGTCGAGCGCGCCGGTCAGCTCCTCCAGGATGCCCTCGGTCAGCTCCAGGGCGCCCGAACGGTGGCTCGGGCTCAGCCGGGCCTCGAACAGGTTGACCAGCAGGCGGGTGGTGTGGGTGTTGTTGCGGAGCGCGTCCTCCATGTAGTCCTGGGAGAACGTGGAGCCCGCCTGGCGCAGGTACTTGGCGTACGCGCGGAGCATCATCGCCTGGCGCCAGGTCAGTCCGGCGGTCAGCACCAGCTCGTTGAAGCCGTCGTTCTCGGCCTTGCCGGTCCAGGTGGCGGCGAAGGTCTCCTGGAAGCGCTCGCGGGCCTCGTCGGTGAGGTCGGTGGCCTCGCGCAGCCTCAGGCCGAAGTCGTACACCCACGCGGTGGTGCCGTCGGAGCGGCGCAGCGCGTACGGGTGCTCGTCGAGGACCTCGACGCCCAGGCGCTGGAGGACCGGCAGGACCTCGGTGAGCGAGATCGGGCCGCCGACCCGGTAGATCTTGAAGCGGCGCTCGTCGTCGCCGGCGCCGACCGGCTGGTACAGGTTCAGGCGGAAGTCGCCCGCGCCGTGCAGCGACTCGATCTGCTTGATGTCGGCGACGGCGGTGCGCGGCGGGAAGTCGGCGCGGTAGCCGTCGGGGAAGGCGTTGGCGTACTTGTGGCCGAGCTCGGCGGCCTTCTCCTCGCCCAGTTCGAGGTGCAGCTGGTCGTGGAAGCCGTCCATCCAGAACCGGGCGGCCTCGGCCAGGCGGTTCTCGATCCGCTCGATGTCGGAGTCGGTGAGCTGCGGCAGCTCGGTGCCCGGGGCGACCCGGACCACGAAGTGCAGGCGGGTCAGCACCGACTCGGTGGCGTACACCGTGTAGTCGATGGTGGCGCCGTTCAGCTCCTCCTTGAGGATGTCGGTGAGCAGCAGCCGGATGCGCGTGGTGTAGCGGTCGCGCGGCAGGTAGATGAACGCCGAGAAGTAGCGCCCGTACTCGTCCTGGCGCAGGAAGAGGCGCAGCTTACGGCGCTCCTGCAGGTAGAGCACGCTGGTGGCGATGGAGAGCAGCTCGGAGGCCGGGGTCTGGAAGATCTCGTCCCGCGGGAAGGTCTCCATGATCTGCAGCAGGTCGCGGCCGTCGTGGCTCTCGCTGGAGAAGCCGGACTCCTCCAGCACGGCCTGGACCTTGCGGCGCACGACCGGGATGCGGGTGACCGACTCGGTGTAGGCCGCGGAGGAGAACAGGCCGAGGAAGCGGCGCTCGCCGATCGGCTCACCGGCGGCGTTGAACTTCTTCACGCCGACGTAGTCCAGGTAGGCCGGGCGGTGCACGGTGGCGCGGCTGTTGGCCTTGGTGAGGACGAGCAGCTTCTTCTCGTGGGCCTTGGCGCGCACCGGCGCGGAGAGGCGGCCGAAGGCCTCGCTGACCGAGTGGTGGCGGTCGTCGTGGCTGTGCGGGTCGGAGCGCAGGATGCCCAGGCCCGTCCCGGCGACGGCCTTGAGGACCTCCTCGCCCTCGTGCTCGACCAGGTCGTACTCGCGGTAGCCGAGGAAGGTGAAGTGGTCGTCGGCGAGCCAGCGCATCAGCTCCCAGGCCTCGCCGACCTCCTGCTCGGGCAGGCCGGCCGGGGGCTGCTCGGCCAGCTCGTCGGCCAGGCGCAGCGCGCTCTCGCGCATCTTGCCCCAGTCCTCGACGACCTCGCGGACGTCGCCGAGCACGCGGCGCAGGTCGGACTCGATGGTGCGCAGGTCCTCGCGGTCGGTCTCGCGGTCGATCTCGATGTGCATCCACGACTCGACGGTCGCGTCGGCCGGCCAGTCGGTGCCGGAGGCCTGGCTGCGGGAGCAGGCGTCGACGTCCAGGATCTCCAGCAGCTTGCCGGTGATGTCACGGCGGACCAGCAGCTGGGGGTGGATCACGATGTGGATCGCGCGGTCCTGGCGGGACAGCTCGTTGGTGACGGAGTCGACCAGGAACGGCATGTCGTCGGTGACCACCTCGACCACCGTGTGGCCGCAGGACCAGCCGTTCTCCTCGACCGAGGGGGTGTGGACCCGCACCTCGGCGGTGCCCTGCGGGCGCTTGAGGCCCAGGCGGTAGTGGGAGGCGGCCGCGCCGTAGACGTCGACCGGGTCGCGGTCGACCAGGTCCTCGGGCGCGGTGTGGAGGTAGTAGTGGTGCAGGTACGCGGTCAGAGCGCCGTTGCTCAGACCCTCCCCCGGCGCCGCTCCCCCCACCTGGCTGTTCTCAGCGGCTGCGGCTGCCTTCTTGAGCAGTTCGGCCTTGGCTGCGTCCAGCTTGGTCTGCATGACTTCTTGGCTCCTGTCGCGCGCCGTTGCGTGACTCGGTGGTGTGTGGATGTACACCGACGGGTCAGCCGCAATCCTGCCGCACCATCCGACTGAAAGGGGCTCATGGCGCGCATGAAACGTCCTCCCAGTGGGTAGGACGTCACGTTCGTCCTGCAAGCCACCCGACGACGCCAGCCAGCCTAACCGGATCAATCGAAGGTGCACAGGGACAGGGAGGCGCAAACCTGCAGGATGTCGGGTCCGTCCTGGACACCATGTCCAAACCGGAGGCTGATGTTCACTCTCAGCCCATGTGCGGGTGGCCGTGCCGGATCGGCGGCACGAAGGTCTCCTTGATCGAGCGGGCCGAGGTCCACCGCAGGAGGTTCTGCGCGGCCCCGGCCTTATCGTTGGTGCCGGAGGCCCGGCCCCCGCCGAAGGGCTGCTGGCCGACGACGGCGCCGGTCGGTTTGTCGTTGATGTAGAAGTTCCCGGCGGTGAAGCGCAGCTCCTCCACGGCCTGGGCGATGGCGTAACGATCCTGCGCGATCACCGCGCCGGTGAGGCCGTACGGGGCGCCGCCGTCGACCCGGCGCAGCACGTCGTCCCAGCGGGAGTCCTCGTAGACGTGGACGGCGAGGATCGGGCCGAAGTACTCGGTGCGGAAGATCTCGCCCCGGTGGTCGGAGGAGACCAGGACGGTCGGCCGGACGAACCAGCCGATCGCGTCGTCGTACTGGCCGCCGGCCGCCAGTTCGATCGTCGGGTCGGCCTTGGCCCGCTCGATGGCGTCCCGGTTCTTCTCGAAGGCGCGCCGGTCGATCAGGGCACCCATGAAGTTGGACAGGTCGGTCACGTCGCCCACCGCGAGCGCGTCCACCGCGGCCAGGAAGTCGTCCTTGATCCGCTGCCAGAGGCTGCGCGGCAGGTAGGCGCGGGAGAGCGCGGAGCACTTCTGGCCCTGGTACTCGAAGGCACCGCGGATCAGCGCGGTCTTCAGGATCTCCGGGTCGGCGGAGCGGTGGGCCAGCAGGAAGTCCTTGCCGCCGGTCTCGCCGACGATCCTCGGATAGCTGCGGTAGCCGCCGATGTTGGCGCCGATGGTCTGCCAGAGGGACTGGAAGGTGGCGGTGGAGCCGGTGAAGTGCAGCCCGGCCAGCGCCGGGTCGGCCAGCGCGACCGGGGAGACCTGCAGGCCGTCGCCGGTCACCAGGTTGATCACACCGGGCGGCAGGCCGGCCGCCTCCAGCAGCCGCATCAGGTGGTGGGCGGCCAGCGTCTGGGTCGGCGCGGGCTTCCAGACCACGGTGTTGCCCATCAGCGCGGGGGCGGTGGGCAGGTTGCCGGCGATCGCGGTGAAGTTGAACGGGGTGATCGCGTAGACGAAACCTTCCAGCGGGCGGTGGTCGGTGCGGTTCCACACGCCGGGCGAGGAGAGCGGCTGGTCGGCCAGGATCCGCCGGGCGAAGTGGACGTTGAACCGCCAGAAGTCGATCAGCTCGCAGGCGGAGTCGATCTCGGCCTGCTGCGCGGTCTTGGACTGGCCGAGCATGGTGGCCGCGTTGAGCGTCTCCCGCCAGGGCCCGGCCAGCAGTTCGGCGGCGCGCAGGAAGACAGCCGCGCGGTCGTCGAAGGAGAGCGAGCGCCACTGCCGTCCGGCGGCCAGCGCCGCGTCCACCGCCGCCCGGGCGTCCTCCCGGGTGGCGTTGCCGAGCACCCCGAGCTTGGCCGCGTGGTGGTGCGGCTGGACGACGTCGATCCGCTCCCCGCCGCCGAAGCGCTGCTCGCCGCCGATCGTCATCGGCAACGGGACCTGCTCGGCCGCGAGCTCGTCCAGCCGCCGCACCAACCGCTCCCGCTCCGGGCTGCCCGGCGCGTACGCCTGCACCGGCTCGTTGACCGGCGTCGGCACCTCGGTGACTGCGTCGATGGGCATGGCGGCTCCGTCCTGCTGGCTGCTCGGGTGTCACCAGCCTGACCAGCGGGGGCCGGATCCGCCCGCTCAGACACGCGGACGGTGGACGTGGCGCCCGCCACTGCCGGCCCGCCGGCCGGTCGCTCAGCCGGTCAGCCGGTCAGCCGGCCCGCCAGCTCGACCGCCTCGGCCAGAGTGTCCACCACCGGGACGCCGACCGGCTCCAGCTTCTCCCGGGTGTGCGAGCCGCCGGTGTACAGCACCGCGTTCGCCCCCACGCTCAGCGCCGCCAGGGCGTCGTCCGCCGCGTCGCCGATGAGCACCGTACGGGCCGGGCTCACCTGCTCGCCGAGTGCGGCCAGGTGACGGACCAGGTGCTCCGCCTTCTGCCCGCCGGCCGGGCCGCTGCGCCCGTCCACCCGCAGGAAGTGGCCGGTCAGGCCGAAGGTGTCGACCAGCGGCACCAGCTTGTCGTGCACGTACATCGACAGCAGGGACTGGCTGTGCCCGGCCGCCCGCCAGCCGTCCATCAGCTCGCGCGCGCCCTCGGTCAGCCCGCAGGCCGGGCTCAGCTCGCGGTAGCGGTCGTGGAAGGCGTCGTCCAGCTTCAGCCACTCCTCCCGGGAGGGCTCCCGGCCGAGCAGTCGCTGGTAGAACCGGGGGATCGGGATCTCGTACTGCTCCCGGTACTCCTGCAGGCTCATCGGCCCGACGCCGATGGTCGCGAAAGCGGCGTTGCTCGCCCCGAGCACGGCCTCCATGTCGTGGAAGAGCGTGCCGTTCCAGTCCCAAACGATGTGAGTGCGCACGGGGCACAACGGTAACGCGGAGCGCCGACAGGCCGGTAGGGCGGAGCTCACGGGCCGAGCTCACGGGCGGAGCTCACGGGCCGAGCCCCCGGATGGAGCCCACGGGTGGCTCCCGGGGCGCTCACGCCCCGCCCGCCGCGCCCGCTCAGGCGAGCAGCGCGGGGATCTCCTGGGTCGCGAACCAGAGCAGGTCGTGGTCCTCCGCGCCGTCCACGGTGAACTGGGCGTCCTGGTCGCCCGCGTCGGCCGCGGCCACCGCCGCCACCGCCGCCGTGACGTCCGTGACCACCTCGTCGTCGGCCACGTCCGCGTGCACCGCGGCGGCCTTGGCCAGCCGCACCGGGCCGGCCAGCACCACCCGGCCGAGCGAGGCCTGGTCCTGGTACTCGTCGCCGGGGAAGGGCTTCACCGCGGAGTCCGCGACGTCCAGCGCCACCACGACCCGGCGGCGCGGGGCGTCCGGATCGGCGGCCAGCAGCCGCAGCGAGGACTGCGCGGCCCGGTTCAGCGCCGCGTACTCCAGTTCCTCGATGTCGTCGCTGACGTACCACTCGCGCAGCGCGGGCGTCACGGCGTACGCCGCGGACTGGTCCAGGGCACCGCCCTCGTGCGCCGCCGCCAGGCCGGTCAGGGTGGTGGGCACGTACACGCGCATCGGTGGCACTCTCCGGTTCGGTCCAGCGGGCTTCGTCCAGCGGAACGGATTCTCCAGCGCCCCAAGAATAAGCTCCGCCGGGCTGCCGTGATCACCTCCGGCCGGGACCGGTCCGGTTCACCGCACGGCCCCCAGCGCCTCCCGGCTGGTGCGCAGGGCGCTCTCCAGCACGGCGCCGCGACGGGCCGGGTCCATCATGTTCGGGCCCATCACGCCGAGGTCCGCCAGGGTCGGCGCCAGCAGCCGCACCCGGACGCCCTCGGCCCGCAGCAGCGCGGCCTCGCGCAGCAGCTGCCGGGTGACGGCGCGGCGGTAGCGGCTGACCAGCTGGGCCAGCACACCGCGCGGGCGGTCCCGGGCGCGCCACTCGCGCAGCGCGGCGAGGGTGTCGCGCCCGCGCTCCACCGGCCGGGACCGGTCCGGGAGCTCGGCGGGCTCGACCTGGTCACCCGGCCCGGTGCGCCCGGCCCGCTGCTCGGGCCGGGGGTCCAGCCGCAGGGCCATCGGGGCCAGCACGTACACCTCGTCCAGGCCCCGGCCGAGCATCAGATCGGCGTTGGTGGCCGACCAGCAGCCGCCGTCCACGTACGCCGAGCCGTCCAGTCGCACCGGCGCGAACCAGCCGGGGATCGCGCAGGAGGCCATCACGGCCTCGGCGACGGCGACCGCCGGGGCGTCCGGGTCGCCGAAGACCACCCGGTGGCCACTGCGGTAGTCCACCGCCGCCACCCGCAGCGCGGCGCCCGCACCCCCGTCCGGATCCCCCTCCCGCTCCGGCTCCGGCCAGCCGCCCGGGCCGAGCAAGCCGCGCACCAGCTCGCCGACCGGCGCCAGCGACCCGCGCCCGTGCGGCGCCATCGCCGAGACCATGGTCAGCAGCGGGTACTCCCGCGGGTGCCGGACCGCGTCGCGCAGCAGGCCGGGCGAGCCGATGCCGGCCCGGGGGCGGGGCGGCAGCGCGCCGCCGACGGCGGTGTCGTAGTCGAAGGCGACCCCGGCCAGCGGGCCCTCGGTGATCGGCAGGCCCCGCTGGTGGTCGCGCAGCTGCTCGGGACGCACGCCGCCGGACAGCATCGCGGCGAGGATCGCCCCCGCCGAGGTGCCGAGCAGCACGTCGGCCTCGCCCGGCTGCCGTCCGGTGGCTTCCTCGACGGCGCACAGCGCGCCGACCGTCCAGGCCGCGCCGAGCATCCCGCCGCCGCCCAGCACCAGCCCGCGCCGGGGTCCGCCCCCGGTGGGCGGGGCGGTGCCCGCGGCCGCCGGGGTCGGGACCGCTGCTGCTACCCGTGTCGTCATGCCGGCCGCCCGTCGTCGTGGGGGCGGCTGCCCGCTCCCCGCGGTTCCCGGTCAGGCTCGATGGTGCGCGCCCCTCCGGTGCGGCGCAATGCGGCGGCCGGGCGCCGGCACCCGGTCCGAGCAGTCGGTACGTCCCCTTTCGGGCCGTACGGCGCGCTCCCGCACGTCAACCGGACGCCGTCCCACCCCCGCGAGAGCCCGCCGCTCCCCTGGCCGCCTCACCCGGATAGGTGAATCAGGGGCCGGACCCGGGCCGCCCCGGAACCCCGTTGCCGCCCCGCGCGGGCACCGCCAGCCTGGACCCGTCCGCACCCGCACCACCCCGTCGAGGAGCCGCCGTGACCGCCCACCTCTCCGCCCGTCCGCACCGCCGCCCGCACACCCCCGGCGGCTGTGACCCGGCCGGGCGCCGGCCCCGGCACCCGCGCAGCGCCTGCACCGGCGACCCCGGGCACGACCCCCGCGCCCTGGCCGCCCGGTTCGCCCACCAGCTGGTCGAGGTGCTCACCGGCGCGCGGCCCTCCGGGCAGCTGATGCGACACACCAGCCTGGACGGCTACGGGCAGCTCGCCTCGCTGGTCCGGATCGGCGCCCTGCGCCGCGGCGGGGCCGCCGACCGGCCCCGGCTCGGCCCGGTGCACGACCGCTCGCCCTCGCCCGACGCGGTCGAGGCCTGCGTCCGGGTCGACCTCGGCCGGCGGCACCACATGGTCGCCTTCCGGCTGGAGCAGCGCGGTCCGGCCGGGCAGTGGCAGTGCACCGCGGTGGAGGCCCGGTGACCGCCGGCCGCCGCACCCGGGCCAGAGGAACGGCGCAGGGCGCCGCCCCCGTCCGGGAGCGGCGCCCTGCGCGGCGTCCTGCCTGGTGTCCCACGGCCCGTCCGGACCGTACGGCCGACTCAGGCCTTGCGGCGACGGCCCTTGGCCGACTTGGCGGCCTTGCGGCGCTCGGCGCGGGTCATCCCGTCGCCCTCGTCCTCGGGCGCGAGGTCCTCGAAGTCGCCCTCGACCACACCGCCGGCGACCTCCACCGAGGGGGCCGTGTAGTGCAGCCGCTGCGGCTTCGGGGCCTCCAGGCCCTTGGCCTTGATCTCCGGGCGGGCGGAGTCCTTCTCCAGCTTGTCGAGCACCACCTGGGCGTCCTCGACCGGGACCTCCTCGACCTGCTGCTCGACCTGGACCTCCAGGTTGAACAGGTAGCCGATGGACTCCTCCTTGATGCCCTCCATCATCGCGGTGAACATGTCGAAGCCCTCGCGCTGGTACTCGACCAGCGGGTCGCGCTGCGCCATGGCCCGCAGGCCGATGCCCTCCTGGAGGTAGTCCATCTCGTAGAGGTGCTCGCGCCAGCGGCGGTCCAGCACCGACAGCACGACCCGGCGCTCCAGCTCGCGCATGATCTCCGCGCCCAGCTGGTCCTCGCGGGCGCCGTACTGCGCCTGGATGTCCTCCTGGATGACCTTGGTGAGGAACTCGGGGGTCAGGCCGGCCGGACCACCGACCTCCTCCTCCAGCTCCGCCAGGTCCAGGGTGATCGGGTAGAGCTGCTTGAGCGCGGTCCAGAGCTTGTCCAGGTCCCAGTCGTCCTCGAAGCCCTCGCCGGTGGCCGCCTTGACGTAGGCCTCGACGGTGTCGTCCATGAAGTGGCCGACCTGCTCCTGCAGGTCCTCGCCCTCCAGCACGCGGCGGCGCTCGCCGTAGATGACCTCGCGCTGGCGGTTCAGCACCTCGTCGTACTTGAGGACGTTCTTGCGGATCTCGAAGTTCTGCTGCTCGACCTGGGTCTGCGCGGAGGCGATCGCGCGGGTGACCATCTTGGACTCGATCGGCACGTCCTCGGGCACGTTGGCCATCGAGAGCACGCGCTCGACCATGCCGGCCTTGAACAGGCGCATCAGGTCGTCGCCCAGCGACAGGTAGAAGCGGGACTCGCCCGGGTCGCCCTGACGGCCGGAGCGGCCGCGCAGCTGGTTGTCGATCCGGCGGGACTCGTGCCGCTCGGTGCCGAGGACGTAGAGGCCGCCGGCCTCCTTGACCTCGTCCTGCTCGGCCTTGACCGAGGCCTTGGCCTTCTCCAGCGCGGCCGGGAAGGCGGCCTCGTACTCCTCCGGGGTGTCCGTCGGGGTGAGCCCGCGCTGCGCCAGCTCGGCGGCGGCCAGGTGGTCGGCGTTGCCGCCCAGCATGATGTCGGTGCCGCGGCCGGCCATGTTGGTGGCGACGGTCACGGCGCCCTTGCGGCCGGCCTGCGCGACGATCTGCGCCTCGCGCTCGTGGTGCTTGGCGTTCAGCACCTCGTGCGGGATGCCGCGCTTGCGCAGCTCCTGCGAGAGGTACTCGGACTTCTCGACCGACACGGTGCCGACCAGCACCGGCTGGCCCTTCTCGTGCTTCTCGGCGATGTCCTCGACCACGGCGGCGAACTTGGCCGGCTCCGACTTGTAGATCAGGTCGGGCTGGTCGATGCGCAGCGGCGTCTTGTTGGTCGGGATCGGCACCACGCCGAGCTTGTAGATCTGGTGGAACTCGGCGGCCTCGGTGGTGCCGGTACCGGTCATGCCCGCGAGCTTGTCGTACAGGCGGAAGAAGTTCTGCAGGGTGATGGTGGCCAGGGTCTGGTTCTCGTTCTGGACCTCCACCCCCTCCTTGGCCTCGATCGCCTGGTGCATGCCCTCGTTGTAGCGGCGGCCGGCCAGGATGCGGCCGGTGTGCTCGTCGACGATCATGACTTCGCCGTTCATGACGACGTAGTCCTTGTCCGCCTTGTACAGCTCCTTCGCCTTGATGGCGTTGTTCAGGAAGCCGACCAGCGGGGTGTTCACCGACTCGTAGAGGTTGTCGATGCCGAGGTAGTCCTCGACCCGGGAGACGCCCTCCTCGAGGATCCCGACGGTGCGCTTCTTCTCGTCGACCTCGTAGTCGCGGTCGATCTTCAGGCGCTGCACCAGCTTGGCGAAGTCGGCGTACCACTTGGTCGCCTGGTCGGCCGGGCCGGAGATGATCAGCGGGGTGCGGGCCTCGTCGATGAGGATCGAGTCGACCTCGTCGACGACCGCGAAGTTGTGGCCGCGCTGGACGAGTTCGTCCTTCGACCAGGCCATGTTGTCGCGCAGGTAGTCGAAGCCGAACTCGTTGTTCGTGCCATACGTGATGTCCATCGCGTACTGCTGCTTGCGCTCGGCGGGCGTCATGTTCGCCAGGATCACGCCGACTTCGAGGCCGAGGAAGCGGTGCACCCGGCCCATCCACTCCGAGTCACGCTCGGCGAGGTAGTCGTTGACGGTGATCAGGTGGACGCCCTTGCCGGTCAGCGCGTTCAGGTACGCGGGCAGGGTGCCGACGAGGGTCTTGCCCTCACCGGTGCGCATCTCGGCGACGTACCCGAAGTGCAGGGCCGCGCCACCCATGAGCTGCACGTCGTAGTGCCGCTGGCCGAGCACCCGCTTCGCGGCCTCACGGACGGTGGCGAACGCCTCGGGGAGGATGTCGTCCAGGCTCTCGCCGTCCACGAGCCGCTGCTTGTACTCGTCGGTCAGTGCGCGCAGCTCGGCGTCGGTGAGGTTGACGAAGTCCTCTTCGATGGAGTTGACCTGGGCAGCAATCCGCTGCAGCTTGCGAAGGATCTTGCCCTCGCCTGCGCGCAGGATCTTGTCGAAGACGGACACTTGAGCGGGCTCCTTGCCTGTATTGGCACTGGACGACTGCACGGCGGGTCCACCCCACCGCACGGGCCATCGTATGCGAGGAGTCCAATGCCCCGGGAGGTGCGTCAGCACGGTATTCCCGTGTCACCCGCGCGAGCACATGGCCCGATAGCACCGTCCACCGGGGCAAAACGGTCGGCGGGTCGAGGAGTTGGCCGCATAATCGGATGCCCGCATTCCCCATGGCGCGGAATAATCCGCCCATGGAAGAACCACTCGCCGGACTCCCCACCCTCGCCACCGAACGGCTCGTCCTGCGCGCCCCCCGGGAATCGGACGTCGACGCGGTCCTCGCCGCCTGCCAGGACGCCGAGATCCAGCGCTGGACGGTGGTACCGGTCCCGTACCGCCGCGAGGACGCCGAGTACTTCGTCCGCACCCTGTCCCCCGAGGGCGTGCGCACCGGGGCGGAATTCGTCTGGTGCGTGGTCGAGCGGGAGAGCGGACGGCTGGTCGGCGCCCAGGCGGTCACCCGCTTCGCCACCGACCCGGGCGCCGCCTCCGTCGGCTGGTGGACGGTGAAGGAGCAGCGCGGCCGCGGCTACACCGTCGAGGCCGCCCGCGAGGTCGCCCGGTGGGCCCTGACCGAGCTCGGACTGCGCCGCCTCCAGTGGCTCGCCTACGTCGGCAACGACGGCTCCCGCGCCGTCGCCGAGAAGGTCGGCTACCGCTTCGAGGGCACGCTGCGCTCGTACGCCGAGCAGCGCGGCACCTTCCACGACTCCTGGGTCGCCTCGCTGCTGCCCTCCGACCTGGCCTGAGCCCCGCCGGCCCCGGGGTCCGTCGGCCCGGGCCCGCTGTCAGTGCCCGGGGCTAGGCTCGCCGGCATGACCGCCGCAGCCCCGCACAGCGCCCCCGTCACCGTCCTGAGCGCCGACGACGCCCGCCGGATCGCCCTGCGCGCCCAGGGGCTGCTCGGCGCCCCCGACCGCCGGGCCGGGGTGCGCGGGGTGCTGCGGCACCTGGGCGCCGTCCAGCTGGACACCATCTCGGTGCTGGCCCGCTCGCACGAGCTGGTGCCGTACGCCCGGCTCGGCGCGGTCGGCCGCCCGGCCGTCGAGGCGGCGTACTGGGGCGGGGGCACGAGCTTCGAGTACTGGTCGCACGCGGCCTGCGTCCTGCCGGTCGAGGAGTGGCCGCTGTTCGCGTTCCGGCGCCGCCGCTACCGCGACCGCGGCCACCTCTGGGGCCACCAGGTCTCACCCGAGACGTACCGGGCCGTGCTCGACAAGCTGCGCGCCGAGGGGCCGTTGACCTCCACCGAGCTGGGCGGCGCCAAGAAGACCGCCGAGTGGTGGGACTGGTCGGACACCAAGATCGCGGTCGAGCGGGCACTGGCCTTCGGTGACGTGGTCTGCACCGAGCGCCGCAGCTGGAAGCGCGTCTACGCGCTGGCCGAACAGGCCATCCCGGCGGCGCTGTTCGGCCAGGAGCGCTCGGACGAGGACTGCGTGCGCACCCTGGTCGCCCAGGCCGGCGCCGCGCTCGGCGTGGCCACCCGGGCCGATCTGCTGGACTACCACCGGCTGCGCGCCGAGCAGTTGGACCCGGTGCTCGCGGACTGCGGGCTCGTCCCGGTCGAGGTGGCCGGCTGGGGTCCGGACGGCACGGCGGGCCCCGCCTGGGCCGACCCGGCCGCCCTCGCCACCGCCCCGCGCGGGCGCCACCGCACCACGCTGCTCTCGCCGTTCGACTCACTGATCTGGGACCGCCCGCGCACCGAGCGGATCTTCGGCATGACGCACCGCCTGGAGGCCTACACCCCCAAGCACAAGCGGGTCCACGGCTACTTCGCGATGCCGCTGCTGGCGGGCGGCCGGCTGGTCGGCCGGGTCGACCCGGCCCGCGAGGGCCGCACCCTGGTCGCCCGGCAGGTCTCGCTGGACGGCGGCCGGGCCGGCGCCGCCCGCCACCTGGAGGCGCTGGCGACGGCCCTGCGCGAGGCGGCCGCCTGGGTCGGCTGCGACACCGTCCGGGTCGAGGCGCTGCACGACGAGCGGCTGCGCCCGGCCCTGGAGAAGCTCCTCGCGGAGGGGTGAGTCCGGCCCGGTTCACCCTATTTCGAGGATCTTCTCCCGCATCGCGTACACCACCGCCTCCATCCTGGAGTGCAGTTGGAGCTTCTCCAGGATGTTGCGCACGTGGTTCTTCACGGTGTTCTCGCTGATGAACAGCTCCTTGGCGATCTCCCGGTTGTTCATCCCGGTCGCGACCAGCTTGAGCACCTCCAACTCCCGGTCGGTGAGCCGGGGTGCGGGCACCAGGTCCCGGTCGTCGGAGCGGCGCTGGATCATCGACTTGAACTCGGTGAGCAGCTTGGAGGCCATCGAGGGGCTGATCTGCGACTGCCCGTCCGCGACCGCGCGGATCGCGGTGGCGACCTCGTCGGTGGAGATCTCCTTGAGCAGGTAGCCGGTGGCCCCCGCCTTGATCGCCTCGTAGAGGTCGGCCTCCTCGTCGCTTATCGTCAGCATGATGATCTTGGTGCTGGGCGCCACGTCCTTGATCGCCGTGCAGGCCTCGATCCCGCTGCGGCGCGGCATCCGGACGTCCATCAGGATGATGTCGGGCAGCAGGTCGGCGGCCTTCAGGACGGCCTCGGCGCCGTCCCCCGCCTCGCCGACGACCTTGATGTCCGGCTCCTCCGCGAGGACGATCTCCAGCCCGCGCCGGAACAGCGCGTGGTCGTCCACCACCAGCACACGGATCGGCTCACCCCGGCGCGGCGCGTAGGCGGGCTCGTCCTCCTGCCCCAACGGCAGCCCGGGCCCCGCCGCGGGCCCCAGCCCGAAGTGATCCCCCATCCGCTCCTCCCCCTTCGCGGGTCGTCGTGCGCCAATCATTCCACGCCCGGCCGTCGCGCCGGTCACCCTCCGGCGCCGATTCCCCCGCATCGGGTGACCCCGCCCCGGCGCGCGACGCATTCGAACCACCTTGCCCCGAAACGCCGGTGACCCCGGCGGCCGCTGCCACCGGGGTCACGCCTCCGTCACCGCTCGGACGCTCAGTCCTCGTCGTCGCCCGCGCCGATCGCACCGCCCGCACCACTGCCCGGCCCGGCCTGCAGGTCCGTCTGCAGGTGGATGACACCGTAGTGGTAGCCGTGCCGGCGGTAGACGACGCTGGGCAGGCCGCTGTCCTTCTCCACGAAGAGGTAGAAGTCGTGGCCGACCAGCTCCATCTCGTAGAGCGCCTGGTCCAGCGCCATCGGGGCGGCCGGGTGCGTCTTCTCCCGGACCACCAGCGGGCCTTCGCCCTCCACTTCCAGGGATCCCATCATGGTCTTGCGGACGGCGCCGTTCGTCCCGCCCTCCTGCGCCGTCGTGTCGGGCAGCGCGGCCAGGGCCGCGGTCGCCTCGGCGACGCTGATGGGGGTGCGGCCGTTCGCGCCGCCCTTGTGCACCCGGCGCCGGTCTGCGGACTTGCGCAGCTGCGCGTCGAGCTTCGCCGAAGCCAGGTCGAGCGCCGCGTACGGGTCGCCGGCGGCGGCTTCGGCCCGGATCACCGGCCCACGGGTACGGAGAGTGATCTCCACCCGCTCCGACCGGTCGGCCTGCCGCGGGTTGTGCTCCTTGGACACCTCGACGTCGAGGCTGATCACCTTGCCGTCGAACTTCTGGACCTTCTCCAGCTTCTCGGCCACGTGCTCGCGGAACCTCTTGGGCACCTCGGTCTTGCGGCCCTTGACGACGATGTCCACGCAGAACTCCGATCCCTCGTGCTGACGCCGATCCGGGTGCTACCGGATCGGGCTGAGACCCAGCTGGACCAGCCCATCCACTGCCGGCCCCCCGCCCCCGCCGCCAGCGGCGGGAAACGACTGGCCCTCACCTCACTTCCTCCCCACCAGGGACGGTTGAAACCCCCTGGAGCCTTATCGAACACCTCACAGAGGGTTTTCGCCTCCCCAGGCGAGAAGGTGGGTATGACCCGATACTGCGGGCGGGTGGTCAAACTGTTGCACCCTGTCTACCCTCTCGCGGGTGAAGTAGGGGTAAATACCTGGACAACGCCCCCCATACGGCGCATCCTTTGCTCACTCCCCGTGCCTGCCGCCGCCAGGAGCAGCCGTGCCGCCCTGCCCCGCCCCCACTCGTCCACCGTCCGTCCACGGACCGTTCGGCCACGCACTGGCCGGGCTGCTGGACGTCCTGCTCCCCGCGAACTGCGCGGGCTGCGGCACCGAGCGCACCCAGCTCTGCCCGGTCTGCCGGCACGTCCTGGCCACCACCCGGCCGGGTCCCACCCTGCTGCCCTGGGCGCACGCCGCGGCCCCGTACGCCGATCCGGTCCGGCAGTTGCTGCTCGCGCACAAGGAGCGCGGCGCGCTGCGGCTGGCCGGTCCGCTCGGCGAGGCTCTCGGCCGGGCGGTGCGCTCCGCCCTGGGGTCACGGGCCGGGTCCGCGCCGCTGCTGCTGGTGCCGATGCCCTCCGCCCGGGCTGCCGTCCGCGCCCGCGGCCACGATCCGACGCTGCGGCTGGCCGGGGCCGCCGCCCGCTCGCTGCGCCGGGCCGGCCTCGACGTCCGGGCCGCGTCGCTGCTGCGGCACGCCCGTCCGGTCGCCGACCAGACCGGGCTGAACGCGGCGGAGCGACGCCGCAACCTGCACGGCGCGCTCACCGTACTACCGCGCGCCCGGGCCGGTCTGGCCGGCCGTCACCCCGTCCTGGTGGACGACCTGGTGACCACCGGGGCGAGCCTCGCCGAGGCCGCCCGGGCGCTGGCCGACGCCGGCCTGCCGGCCCGGGCCGGCGCCACCGTCGCGGCCACCGCGACGCGTCCGGCGGACTGATCCGCCGCCGAGCCCGACCGGGCGTCAACCCCGGTGGGCGCCGGTCCGCTTGGCCCCTCAGCCCGCGTAGAAGAACGACCGGGGCTTGTCGATCAGCGGGGCCTCCCGCCACTGGTTGTTGACCAGACGGTAGGCCTTGTCCTCGCTCGGCTTGCCGTCCGCCGGCTTGACCTCCGCCATCGCGAGCACCGGCGGCGCCTGGGTCAGGCTGTCCCCCCGGGACTCCGAGGCCGCGACGGTCAGCATGCTGTCGGCGCTCTGCAGCTGGGTGTCCGTGCTCCGCGATCCGTCGGTGCTGATGAAGTAGAGCTGCTGGGTGCGGTCCGCCTCCTTGCCGAGCACTAGCAGCTGGTCGGTCTCCGCCCAGGACACCGAGGCGACGTCGGTGAGCGTCGGGGCGGCCCGGCGCAGCCCGGTGATCTTCACGGTCGGCGCCTGCGGGGTCCCGCCGTGCACCACCAGGCCGAACATCAGCGACCGGATGGCCACGCCCGGGGTCTTGACCACCAGGGCGACCCGGACGCCGTCCGAGGAGATCCTGAGGGCCTGCACGGTCTGCCCGGCCAGCCCCTCGACCGGCACGGTGTACGACTTGTTGCCGCGCACCATCACCACCCGCTGCCCCTGCTGGTTGCGGTCCACCACCCAGAGGTCGCCGCGGCCGTCCCAGCTGGGCGAGGCGAAGCCGTCCTCCTTGTCGCCGGACTTCGCGGGCGAGCTGAGCACCGGCTCGCCCAGGCTGACCGCGTTGTCGGTCAGCTGCACCGAGTAGACCTGGTGGCCGTCCTCGCTGATCGCGGCGGCCTGGACGCCGCCCCGGCTGACGGCGATGGCGCCGAGCGGCGGCTTGGTGGCGGACTGCGGCTTGCCGAGGACGCCGCGGACCGGGTCGCCGGAGCGCCCCTCGTCGGTCGCCACCAGGGCACCGTCGGCGCGCTGGTAGTACTGCGTCGCGGGCGTCGGCCCGGCCAGGGCGCCGGGGCCGGTGGCCGGCAGGTCGGTGCGGCTGGCGGTGCAGGAGCCGTGCTGTCCCTTCAGTTCCAGCCGCTCGACCTGGCCCTTGCCCTGGTCGGCGAGGGTGTAGAAGAGCTGGGTGGCCATCCGCCGGCAGGCCATCGGCTCGCCGACGTCGGCCGAGGTGACCTGGACGTGGGCGATCTTGCTGTCGTCGATGGTCACCCGGTCGACCTTGGCGCCGTTCGGGAAGGCCGTCCGGACCACCGGCGAGAGCCAGGTCGAGGGTCCGTCGACCAGCGCGCGGGCGGCCGAGGTCAGCGGGTCTATTCGGCGCCGCAGGTAGATCGGGTCAGCGACCAGCACCTCCTGGCCGGCGTTCCCGGAGGCCACCGCGGACGGGTCCGGCGCGGTGTAGAAGAACCGCTCGACCTGCCGGAAGCTGTTCCGGAAGTTGGTCTCGTTCATGATCACGCCGGCCGGCAGCTTGTCGATCCGCCACTCGCCGTCCTTCTCCCGGACGAAGGTGAAGTCGGACGAGACGTTGTTGTTCTGCCCGGCCACCAACTGGTACGAGTGCTTCTCGTCGACGCTGCCGACCAGCTGCCCGCTCACCGTCACGGTCACCGGGAGCTGGGCGTCCGCGTCGGTGACGTCCTGCCCGCCCGGGATGGTGGTGGACGAGAGCACCTGGATCCCCGCGTCCGGCTTCCAGCCCGCGGCGGCGCTCTCGGTGAGGTACTTGCGCGCGGTCTCGTAGCCCTCGTCGGCGGTCACCGCGTCCAGGAACCCGGTCAGCAGCTGGCGCGGCTTGGCGCCCTTGCCGGGCGCCACCGGGAAGACCCTGGCCTGCAGGTTCTTGTCCGCCGACCCCTGGGACAGCTCCACCTTGGTGATGCCGCCGGAGTCCGGCATGGCCGCGCAGCCGCTCGCCAGCAGGGCGAACAGCGCGCCGACCACGGCGAGCCGCGGCTCAGTCCTCTTGCTCGTCCCTCGCACGCTGCGACCCCTCCAGGTCCGTCCCGCCCGTCATCTCCGGCTCCGCCGTCCGCTGCGCCACCGACGGCCGTCCGGGCGTCGGGTCCACCATGACCTGCGCGCCGGTCACCCCGTAACCGGCCCCCGCCGTCCGCACGTCCGAGGGGTCCGAGCGCGGGCCCTCGGGCAGGCGGCTCCGGCCGAGGCCGGGTCCGATGTTCAGCACCCCGCCGAGGCCGCTGCCGAGGCCGCCGCCCGTGCCGTCCGGCGCCTCCGCCTGGTCCTCGGCGGCGGTCAGCGCCGTCGAGCCCACCGGGCTGATCGCCCGCCGGTACGGCGTCCCGTACGCGCCGAGACCACGGTTGTTGCGGGAGTCCTCCGGCTCCAGCCGGAACGGCGCCCGGGAGATCTCGCCGCCCCGGGTGCGCGGCAGGGTGAGCCGGAAGTGCGAGCCGCCGCCGGGCTCGCCCCAGGCCTGCAGCCAACCGCCGTGCAGGTGGGCGTCCTCGACCGCGATGGACAGGCCGAGGCCGGTGCCGCCGGTGGTGCGGACCCGGGACGGGTCGGCCCGCCAGAAGCGGTGGAACACCCGGGACGCCTCGCCCGGCTTGAGGCCGATGCCGTAGTCGCGCACGCCGACCGCGACCGCGCCGTCCGCCGAGCCCAGCCGGACCACCACGTCGCGGCCCTCGCCGTGCTCCAGCGCGTTGACCACCAGGTTGCGCAGGATGCGCTCGATCCGGCGGGAGTCCACCTCGGCCAGCACCGGCTCTCCGTCGCCGCGGATCACGACGCTGCTGCCCTTGGCCTGCGCCAGCGGCTCGGCGGCCTCCACCACCCGGCCGACGATCTCCCGCAGGTCGACCGGCTCGGCGTCCAGGATCGCGGCGCCGGCGTCGAAGCGGCTGATCTCCAGCAGGTCGGCGAGCAGCGACTCGAAGCGGTCCAGCTGGCCCTGCAGCAGCTCCGCCGAGCGGGCCGCCATCGGGTCCAGGTCCTCGCGGCTGTCGTAGATGAGGTCGGCGGCCATCCGGACGGTGGTGAGCGGGGTGCGCAGCTCGTGCGAGACGTCCGACACGAAGCGCCGCTGCACCCGGGACAGCTCCTCCAGCTGACGGATCTGCGCCTGCAGCGCGTTGGCCATCCGGTTGAAGGACTCGCCGAGGCGGGCGATGTCGTCCGTCCCGGTCACCTTCATCCGCTCTTCCAGATGCCCGTCGGCGAGCCGCTCGGAGATCCCCGCGGCCATCCGGACCGGGGTGACCACCTGGCGCACCACGACCCAGGCGATGCCGCCCATGAGGATCACCACGAACACGCCGGCGGTCGCCAGGGTGCCGGTGACCAGGTTCAGGGTGTCGGTCTCCTGGCCGAAGGAGAACACGTAGAACATCTGGTAGCTCTTGTCGGCCGGCCCGATGAACTGCATGCCGAGGGCCAGCCCGGGCTCGGACTTCCCGCCGCCCTCGGGCGAGCGGTGGATCCGGGTCGGCTGGTCGAACATCTGGTTCGGCTCGGAGACGAGCTTGGCCCGCAGGGAGTCCGGGATGCTGCTGGGCTGGATGTCGCCCGAGTAGCGCGGCGCGAAGCCGGCGGTCTCCGGGACGACGGGGCCCGAACCGGGGGCCATCGCGATCACCGAGTAGACCGTCTGCCCGCTCCCGGCCAGGTCGTTGACCTGCCGCAGCAGCCAGGTGCCGGTGTCGTCGACGGTCGGGTCGGCGGTGCCCCGCAGCTTCTGGTCCTTGGCCTCGTCGATCTTCTTCTGCTCGACCTGGAAGCCGATCCTGGCCTGTGCCCGGGCGGCGTCCATCTTGGTGTCGAGCAGGCCGGTGCGCACCTGCGCCACCACGACCACGCCCAGCACCAGGACCACCGCGATGGAGGCCAGCAGCGACACCGCGACCACCCGCAGCTGGATCGACCGCCGGTACAGCGCGGCCACCCGGTGGGCGGGACGGCGCAGCTGACGCTTCGCCAGTCCGACCACGCCGGAAGGGCCGCGTCGGCGGCGGGTGGTCGAACTCAGCACGTCGCCGCGCACGGCCCCGGCCCCGTCGGTCGCGGTACCCGACGGGGTCTCGTCAGCCCGGTCCGTCACGTCAGCTGGGTCCGGCCTTGTAGCCGACGCCGCGGACGGTCACCACGATCTCGGGGCGCTCCGGGTCCTTCTCGATCTTGGAGCGGAGGCGCTGCACGTGGACGTTGACCAGGCGGGTGTCCGCCGCGTGGCGGTAGCCCCAGACCTGCTCCAGCAGCACCTCGCGGGTGAACACCTGCCAGGGCTTGCGGGCGAGCGCGACCAGCAGGTCGAACTCCAGCGGGGTCAGCGGGATGCCCCGGCCGTCCCGCTTCACCGAGTGACCGGCCACGTCGATCACCAGGTCGCCGATGGTCAGCTGCTCGGGCGTCGGCTCCTCGGCGCGGCGCAGCCGGGCGCGCACCCGGGCCACCAGCTCCTTGGGCTTGAACGGCTTGGTGACGTAGTCGTCGGCGCCCGATTCCAGGCCCACCACGACGTCGACCGTGTCGGTCTTCGCGGTCAGCATGACGATCGGGATGCCGGACTCGGCCCGGATCTGCCGGCACACGTCGATGCCGTCCCGGCCGGGCAGCATCAGGTCCAGCAGGACCAGGTCCGGCTTGGTCTCCCGGAACGCGGCTAGCGCCTTGTCCCCATCCGCGACGAAAAACGGCTCAAAACCCTCACCACGCAGCACGATGCCGAGCATCTCGGCCAGTGCGGAGTCGTCATCAACGACGAGGACGCGTCCCTTCATGCGTCCATCTTCTCATTACCGGATTGTGACCTGCCGCACAGCAGTGCCAATGCTCCAGAACGGCCAACTCCCCAGCCGGTGAATTCCGGCCATACCGGGCGAATGCCCCCGGCCGGAGCACCTCCGAACCGTCCTCGGCCCGGCACCCGACCCGGCGGTGGCCCCCGTTGCCGATCAGCAACCGGATCACCATGGGGCCTGCTCCGGCCCCATGGCACGATGGGCGCTGCGCGCGGACGGAAGATCCGTTCGGAGCCGCGCCCACGACGCCCCTTCGAGGAGCAGTGATGACCGACACTCCGGGCTGGGCCTCGCCCGGCTCGTCCGAGCCATCCCGCGACGGCGCCCGGCCCCCGGCCGACGCGCCCGCCGCCGTGCCCGGGCCGTCGGCACCACCGCAGGCCTCCCCCGGCTGGAACGGGCCGCACGCCCGGTACGGCGGGCAGCAGTGGGGGCAGCAGCCCCCCGGCGGCCGGAGCCCGTACGGCTGGGGCGCCCCGCAGAGCCCCAAGCCCGGCGTCATCCCACTGCGTCCGCTCGGCGTCGGCGAGCTGCTCGACGGCGCCGTCGGCACCGTCCGCCGGCAGTGGCGGACGGTCCTCGCCCTCTCGCTCGGCATCGCCGTGGTCGCCCAGGGCGGGGCCGTCCTGGTGGACCTGCTGGTCAAGGGCAAGACCGGCACCGCCACCCAGGCCCTGCGGCTGCTGGCCGCCCTGCCGCTGCAACTGCTGCTCGACGTGCTCGCCGCCGCCCTGCTCACCATCGTCGTGAGCCGGGCCGTCCTCGGCCGCTCCGTGACCGCCGGGGACGCCTGGCGCGACGCCCGGCCGCGGCTGCTGCAGCTGCTCGGGCTCACCGTGCTCACCGTCCTGATGGGCCCCGGGGTGGCACTGCTCGGCTTCGCGCCCGTGATCGGTTACGGCGCCAGCGGCGCCCACGAGCCCGCGATCAGGGCACTGCTGTCCCTCGTCGCCCTGCTGGGCCTGCCGGTCGCCGCCTGGCTGTGGGTCCGCTTCAGCCTCGCCGCCCCCGCGCTGATGCTGGAGAAGCAGGGCGTGGTCACGGCCCTGTCGCGCTCGCGCCGGCTGGTCCGCGGCGCCTGGTGGCGGATCTTCGGCATCACCCTGGTGAGCAAGGTGCTGTCGATGGTCGTCGCGGTGGTCATCGCCGTCCCGTTCCGCTTCATCGGCGTGCTGCTGGGCTTCGAGAGCCTCGACGGCCGCGCCCTGACCTCCGCGACCGAGGGCGTCGGCATGGTGGTCGTCATGGCCGTCGCCGGGATCATCGCCGGCACCCTCACCACCCCGTTCATGGCAGCCGTCGGCGTCCTGGTCTACGTCGACCAGCGGATCCGCCGCGAGGCCCTGGACATCGAGCTCGCCCGCGCCGCCGGTCTGCCCGAGTACGGCGGCACCGGCTGGGGCGAGCCGGCCGACCAGACCGCGGCGAGGCACTGAACCGGATGGCCGATTGGGGGGACAGGCTCCTCGCCGTGGGCGGCGCCCCGGTCACCGTCCCGCGCGATCCCGCGCGCGACGCGGCCCGGGACGAACTGCTCGACGCCGAGTACCACAAGCACGACCCGTCGCTCCTGCAGCGGGCGATGGACTGGTTCTGGGGCCACGTCTCCAGCGCCCTCGACAGCATCTCCGGCGACGGCACCGACGGCACCACCGGCCTGGTGCTCTTCCTGGTCGTCGCGGTGCTGATCGGCGCCGCCCTCTGGTGGCGCCTCGGCGCGCCCCGCCGCGCCGCCCGGACGACCGGCGCCGTGTACGGCACCGAGGGCCCGCGCAGCGCCGCGCAGTACCGGGCGGACGCCGCCGAGCACGCCGCGGCCGGACGCTGGGCCGAGGCCGTCCGCGAGCAGATGCGCGCCCTGGTCCGCGGCCTGGAGGAGCGCACGCTGCTCGACGCCCGCCCGGGCCGCACCGCCGACGAGGCCGCCGAGGAGGCCGGGCGGGCGCTGCCCGAGCACGCCGCCGCGCTGGCCGCGGCCGCCCGCGCCTTCGACGACATCGCGTACGGCGAGCGCACCGCCGACCAGGCCGCGTACCGGCTGCTGCACGAGCTCGACCGGACGCTGGAGCGCACCCGGCCGGTCCTCGGGCCGGCCGCGCCGTCCTCGAATCCGATCCCGGCTCCCGCCTCGACTCCGACCTCGGGAGGGGCGGCATGACCGGCACCGTCCCCGCACCCGCGGCCACGCCCGTCACCGAGGCGCCCTCCGGCGCCGCCCCGACCAGCCTCGCCCCCACCCCGCGCGGCCTGTGGCGCCGGGGCCGCTGGTACCTGGCGTTCCTCGCCGCCCTGCTGCTCGGCGCCGTCATCGTGGCCGCCCTGGGCCGGGACCACGACTACCCACCGCTCGACCCCCGCTCGTACGACCGCGACGGCGCCCACGCCGTCGTCGCGCTGCTCGAACGCCAGGGCCTCACGACCGAGTTCACCACCGACCCGGGCGGCGGCCCGGGCGGCGCCGACACCCTGGTGCTGCCCGAGCCCGACCTGCTCGGCCCCGACCAGCTGCGCGCCCTCGCGGCCGCCCGGCACCGGCGGCTGGTCCTGATCGCCCCGGGCCCGGACGCCCTCAGCGCGCTCGCCCCCGGCATCCGGATGTCCGACGAGGACGGCGGCCTGCCGTACGCCTCCCCCCGCAACACCGAGCCGGGCTGCCCGCTCCCCGAGGCCGTCCGGGCCGGCAGCGCCCACCTGGGCGGCATGCTCTACACCAGCGGCAGCCGGGGCCAGGGCTGCTACCCGCGCGGCCACGGCTACCCGCTGGTCGGCGCCACGACCGCCGGCGGCGACGTCATCGTGCTCGGCAGCGGCTCCTTCCTGCAGAACGAGCAGCTCGCCAAGGACGGCAACGCCTCCCTCGCGCTCGGCCTGCTCGGCGCGCAGCCCCGACTGACCTGGCAGCTGCCCGACTACTCCGCCCCGCTCGCGGGGGGCACCCGCCAGAAGACCTTCGACGACCTCATCCCGAAGGGCTGGCACTGGGCCTCCTACCAGCTGGCCGTCGCCGCCGTGCTCGCCGCCCTGTGGCGCGGCCGCCGACTCGGCCCGGTGGTCAGCGAGGACCTTCCCGTGGTGGTCCGCGCCGCCGAGACCACCGAGGGCCGCGCCCGCCTCTACCGGCGCGCCAACGCCCGCGGCCACGCCGCCCAGGCCCTGCGCCGCGCCGCCGCCCACCGCCTCGCCCCGGCCCTGGGCGTCCCGCTCCGGGCCGGCGCGCCCGACCCCGACGCACTCTGCGCGGCCGTCGCCGACCGGCTCCCCGGCCGGCCGGCCGGGGACGTCCGGGCCCTGCTCTACGGCCCGCCCCCGACCGACGACGCCGCGCTGCTGCGGCTCGCCGACGACCTCGACACCCTCGAAAGGCAGGTCCGGAACCCGTGACCGACCAGGCAACCGCCCAGCTCCGCACCGTCCCCGGCACGGCGACCGCCACCCCCGCCCCCACCACCGACCCGCGCGCGGCGCTGACCGCCCTGCGCGCCGAGATCGGCAAGGCCGTGGTCGGCCAGGACGCCGCCGTCACCGGGCTCGTGGTCGCGCTCCTGTGCGGTGGCCACGTCCTGCTGGAGGGCGTCCCCGGGGTCGCCAAGACCCTGCTGATCCGCACCCTCTCCACGGCGCTCAGCCTGGGGACCAAGCGCATCCAGTTCACCCCCGACCTGATGCCCGGCGACGTCACCGGCTCGCTCGTCTACGACGCCCGCACCGCCGAGTTCTCCTTCCAGCCCGGCCCGGTCTTCACCAACCTGCTGCTCGCCGACGAGATCAACCGCACCCCGCCGAAGACCCAGGCCGCCCTGCTGGAGGCCATGGAGGAGCGCCAGGTCACCGTGGACGGCGAGCCGCGCGCGCTGCCCGTGCCGTTCCTGGTCGCCGCCACCCAGAACCCGGTCGAGTACGAGGGCACCTACCCGCTGCCCGAGGCCCAGCTGGACCGCTTCCTGCTCAAGCTGATCCTGCCGCTGCCCGACCGCGACCAGGAGTTCCAGGTCCTCGCCCGGCACGCCGCCGGCTTCGACCCGCGCGACCTCGCCGCGGCCGGCGTCCGCCCGGTCGCCGGACCCGAGCACCTCGCCGCCGCCCGCGAGCAGATCGCCGCGCTGACCGTCGCCCCCGAGGTCCTCGCCTACATCGTCGACCTCTGCCGGGCCACCCGGCAGTCCCCGTCGCTGTCCATCGGCGTCTCCCCGCGCGGCGCCACCGCCCTGCTGGCCGCCTCCCGGGCCTGGGCCTGGCTGGCCGGCCGCGACTACGTCACCCCGGACGACGTCAAGGCGCTCGCCCTGCCCACCCTGCGGCACCGGGTCGCGCTGCGCGCCGAGGCCGAGATGGAGGGCGTCACGGCCGACTCCGTCATCCAGGCCGTCCTCGCCCAGACGCCCGCACCCCGCTGATCCCACCGCGGTCGGGTCCCGCCGGGTCGGGTCCCGCCGCAGTAGGTCCCGCCGAACCGGCCGCACCGGCCGCGCCGACGTGGCCCCCACAGCCGATCCCACCGCACCGCGCCCGTTCCGGGCACCCGAAGGAGCGCACCCCATGGCCCTCACCGGGCGAACCGCCCTGCTCGCCGCACTCGGCGCGCTCGTCGTGGGTTTGCTGCTGCCGTCGACGGCCGGGATCGGGCTGGTCACCGGCGCGGTCCTGCTCGCCGCCGTGGTCGACCTGGTGCTCGCCGCCCCCGTCCGGGGCCTGCGAGTCGAGCGGGGCGGCGACACCACCGTCCGGCTCGGCGAGCCCGCCTCGGTCGAACTGACCCTCACCAACCCGTCCGGGCGCCCGCTGCGGGCCCTGCTCCGCGATGCCTGGGCCCCGTCCGCCTGGCGCCCCGGCACCGCCGAGGCTGCCTCCCGGCACACCCTCACCGTCCCGGGCGGCGAACGGCGCCGGGTGCTCACCGTGCTCACCCCGACCCGCCGCGGCGACCACCGGGCCCACCGGGTGACGGTCCGCTCGCTCGGACCGCTCGGCCTGGCCGCCCGCCAGGGCTCGCACCTCGTCCCCTGGACGGTCCGCGCGCTCCCCCCGTTCGCCAGCCGCAAGCACCTGCCCTCCCGGCTCGCCCGCCTGCGCGAACTCGACGGCCGCACCTCGGTGTTGACCCGTGGCCAGGGCACCGAGTTCGACTCCCTGCGCGAGTACCTGCCCGGGGACGACGTCCGCTCCATCGACTGGCGCGCCAGTGCCCGTCGGAACACGGTCGCCGTCCGCACCTGGCGCCCCGAACGCGACCGCCACATCCTCGTCGTCCTCGACACCGGCCGGACCTCGGCCGGCCGGGTCGGCGACGCCCCCCGGCTGGACGCCGCGCTCGACGCGGCCCTGCTGCTGACCGCCCTCGCCACCCGGGCCGGCGACCGCGTCGACCTGCTCGCCCACGACCTCCACAAGCGCGCCGCCGTCGCGGGCTGCTCCGCCCACGAGGTGCTGCCCGCCTTCACCGACGCGATGGCCGACCTGGAGCCCGCGCTGCAGGAGACCGACATGCGCTCCCTGGTCTCCACGGCCCTCACGATGGCGCCGCAGCGCTCGCTGATCGTCCTGCTCACCGGGCTCGACGCGGCACCCGTCGAGGACGGCCTGCGCCCGCTGCTGCCCCTGCTCACCAAGCGCCACGAGGTCGTCCTCGCCTCCGTCGCCGACCCCCAGCTGGACGTCCTGGCCACCGGCCGGGGCACGGTCGAGGCGGTCTACGGCGCGGCGGCCGCCGAGCAGACCCGCGCCGACCGCCGCGCCACCGCCGACCGCCTCACCCGGCGCGGCGTCACCGTCCTCGACGCCCCACCCGCCCAGATCGCCCCCGTCCTGGCCGACACCTACCTCGCGCTGAAGGCCGCCGGCCGGCTCTGATCCCTCCACCCCGACGGCTGGTCTCACCGGGGCCGACGGGACCTCAACTCACCGTTGAGCCGCGCCGCCTGACGCGTCAGGTGATCGCGCTCCGCGAGGCTGGACGCCTTCTGCGCCGCCTCGACGTACAGCCGCGCCGCCGTCCCCTTGTCGCCGTCCCGCTCGTGGAAGTACGCCGCGACGGCGGTGTGCCGGGGCAGCGAGTCGTCCAGCTCGGCGAGCGCCGCCAGCCCGGCGCGCGGCCCGTCCGCCTCGCCCACCGCCACCGCCCGGTTGAGCCGGACGACCGGGCTGTCCGTCAGCCGCACGAGCTCGTCGTACCACTCGACGATCTGCACCCAGTCGGTCTCCTCGGCGGTGGGCGCGTCGGCGTGCAGGGCCGCGACGGCCGCCTGGGCCTGGAACTCGCCCAGCCGGTCGCGGGCGAGGGCCGCCTGGAGGATCCCGACGCCCTCGGCGATCAACCCGGTGTCCCAGGACCGACGGTCCTGCTCGGCCAGCGGCACCAGGCTGCCGTCGGGCGCCGTCCGGCCGGCCCGCCGGGCGTGGTGCAGCAGCATGAGCGCCAGCAGCCCCGCCACCTCGGGGTGGTCGATCGCCGCCGCGAGCTGCCGGGTGAGCCGAATCGCCTCGGCGGCCAGGTCGACGTCCCCGGAGTAGCCCTCGTTGAAGACCAGGTAGAGGACGCGCAACACGGTGGAGAGGTCTCCCGGCCGATCGAAACGCACGCCGGAGACGGTGCGCTTGGCCCGGCTGATCCGCTGGGCCATGGTCGCCTCGGGCACCAGGTACGCCCGGGCGATCTGCCGGGTGGTCAGACCGCCCACGGCCCGCAGCGTCAGCGCCACCGCGGAGGACGGCGTCAACGACGGGTGAGCGCACAGGAAGTAGAGCCGCAGCGTGTCGTCCGCCTCGGCCGCGGGGCCTGCCTCGGGCTCCTGGTCCACCAGCTCCTCACGCCGACGGCGAGCCGTGTCCGACCGGGCCGCGTCGAGGAACTTGCGCCAGGCCACGGTGACCAGCCAGCCCTTGGGATCCCGCGGCTGATCGGCCGGCCAGACGCGGACCGCCTCGACCAGGGCCTCCTGCACGGCGTCCTCGGCCGCCGCGAACTCTGCGCCGCGGCGGACGAGGATCCCGAGCACACTCGGTGTGAGGCTCCGGAGCAGGGCCTCGTTCATCGGAGCCGTCACTCCGTGATGGTGGGCGGCTCGGCCAGGAACGGACGCAGCTCCAGCCACTCGTGGATCGGCTTCCCGCCGGCGCCGGGCGCCGCCGAGAGCTCCCCGGCCAGCTCAACGGCACGGTCGTAGCTGTCGACGTCGATCACCATCCAACCGGCGATGAGGTCCTTGGTCTCGGCGAACGGACCGTCGGTGACCGGCGGACGACCCTCGCCGTCGTACCGGACCCAGGTCCCCTCGGGGGCGACCGCCTGACCGTCGACGAACTCGCCGGTCTTCTCCAGCCGGGCCGCGAACTCCTGCATGTACCGGATGTGGGCGGAGATCTCCTCCGGCGTCCACTGGTCCATCGGCACGCAGTTGATCGCTTCCGGGGCGCCCCGGTAGTGCTTGAGCAGCAGGTACTTGGCCATCGTGCTTCTCCTTCGGCGCTGATGCGACCCATTGTGGCCGCGCTCACCCCAGGGACGGAGCCGTCGACGCGTTCTCGACACCGCCGGCCAAGATCTTTTCCATGATTTTTCGTCCGGAAATGCGAAGAACCCCCATCCGGTGACCGGATGGGGGTTCTTCGTGAATGATTGTTCGGCGGCGTCCTACTCTCCCACAGGGTCCCCCCTG
>NZ_JBIWJF010000013.1:131133-259884 GCF_044764985.1 Kitasatospora sp. NPDC093550 | reverse complement strand
CCCTCGCCCCCCCCCCGGTTGTGCGCTTGGGGGGGGGGGTTTCGCTGGGGGGGGGGGCGCCCGCGGCCCCCTTTGGGTTTGTCTTCGGTTAAAACGGGGGGGGGGGGGGGGGGGGGGGGGGGGCCCCCCCCCCCCCACGCGGCACCAATGCGATGAGATCACCAAAGGGCGCTGGAGGCACCGGCGGGGGTGGCGGTCGACAGCCGGTCCACCTCGTCCTTCAACCGGGCCAGGAGGACCCCCAGGCGATCGTTGCTGATCGGCTGCCGTGCACGGACGGCCTCCTTGATCGCGTCACGGCTGATCCGGCCGCTCTCCCGGTAGGCGGCCCACGCGACCGGCAGCAGCTCCTCAAGCCACTCGTCGTCAGCGGCTTCCCGGTCCTGCGGGAATTCGCCGTCGTCCGGGACGGACGGCTCGGCGTCGTCCGGGGCCTCGCGGACCGGCTCCGGCAGTGGACTCCCGGCAGCCACCGGGGAAGGCAGCGACTCCCCGTCCTGCTGGAGACCGGTGTCGTCCGGGACGGACCGCTCGCCACCGTCCGCGTGCTCGCGGACCGGCTCCGAATCCGGGGCCTCAGCAGCCGCTGCGGGGGGAGCCAGCACCTCCCCGTCCTCGACACCGGCGGGCCGCCCGTCCACTAGGACCTGGCCGTCCTCCGCCGGGTCCGCCGTTGCGGACGGGTGCACACTCCGGCCGTGCGGACCGGGCGCTTCGACGTGGCCGCTTCCGAACTTTCGCAGGTCAACGACCGCCGGGGCCGCAGCGGACGGCGCGGACGGGACAGCCGTCGATCCGGTAGCCGGCCCGGACTCCACGGGGTGGCCCTCCGGCGTCTCCTCGCCCCTTGCAGGCGGTTGGACAGCTTCGCGGACCGGTCCGGGACCGCTGTCCTCGCCGTCCCGGACGGACAACTCGGCGGTCCGCGCCATCAGGATGTACAGGTGGACCGAGCCCGCCAGGGCCAGCGGCGCGAGCGTGGAAAGCACCCCGACGACGCCGTCCGCGAGGTGCAGCGTGGACCGTCCGGACTGCGGACCGTGGTTCATCGTGACGGCGTGCAAGGCGTTCACCCCGAGGCTCGCTGCGGTGGCCGTCAGGAAGAGGAACCAGACGTAGGCTCGCGCGCTGAACGGCTGGTGGCGAAGCAGCAGGAGAGCCCGCACGCTGTACCCAATGAAGCCGTCGATGAACACCGGGAACAGGTAGCTCATCGTCTCGCTCGCGTGGATCGCTATGGCGACCTGCCGCAGCGCGTCGAAGGAGAACGCGAAGCCGGCCGCACCGAGCGCGATGATCGCGGTGCGGTCCCAGGCCGTCATGCCCTGCTGGGTGCGCGCGACCTGCTGACCTTCGGTCGTCGGCGTTATGTGTGCGTTGGGCATCAGAGGTTGCCCCCGTCGCGCGGGCTGATGGACGACCAGGCTGCGGTCTGGGAGAGCAGCTGACCGAGCTGTTCGAGGGAGGTCACCGCGTGCACGTGCTGGCTGGGGCAGCTGATGCACGACACCCGCAGCGTGATGGACTCCGTGCCGCCCTGGTCGGAGTAGTACAGCTCCAGGTGCTGGCCGCCGACCGTGTCGAGCGAGGCGAACGCCTGGAGGTGCTCCTCGAAGGACAGGAGGCCCAGGGTCTGCCACTCCAACGTCACTGCCTCAGCGCCGAGGAGCCGGTGGGCGTACCGGCTCGCCGCCTCGGTCGACCGGGGCCCCCAGGTGCGGAAGGCATCTTCCCGAGCGGCGGTCCGCCGCTTCTCGCCAGCCGTGAGCTGCTCGGCCGCAGAGACCATGATCGGGTGGGGCATCGGAGGGCCTTCCATGAAGTAACTGGTGGAGATCGTGTTGCTGTTGCCGGGGTCGTTGGCGAGATGGAGCAGGACGTCCGCGTGGCACGGCACGTCGAGCGGGCAGGTGCACATGAGGTCGAGGCCGCGGAGCGCGCGGGCGAACTCGTCGGCGTAGTACCGGCCGACCGGGCCCCGGAGCGTGGCGGCGAAGAGGTCCACCGCTTCCTCCGCGTCCATCGGCGCTCCGGCCGGTGAAGCACTGCGGTCCCCGGCCATGAACGGGTTCGCGTACGGGCTGAGGGGCCCCACATATGCACAGGGTGTGGACAGGGCTGCGGCGTCCGGTGCCGCTCCGCGCAGGCGCACAGGCATCAGGCTGCCCTCCCGCCGCGTCGACGGTCCGCGCCGATCACTGGGACGAGGCTGGTCACCATCTCGGCCAGTCGGCTCGCCACCCGGGCCCCAACGAAAGCGGTGAGGTCCGGCCCGTTCTCGTCCCGGGCGGGCAAGTTCGACGTGAGGATGGTCGGGAGGCAGAAGTTGTACCGGTAGTTGAAGAGCCTGTACGTCACCTCCTCGGTCCACCCCGAGGTCTGCGCCGAGCCGAGGTCGTCCAGCAGCAGGTACTGCACCTCGCTGAGTCGCCGCAGCTCGCGCTCGGCCGCGCCCATGACCTGGGAGGGCCGCAGCCTGCCGTACATGTCGGCCGAGTTGATGACGATCACCTCGAACCGGTCCGGTCCGCCGGCCGCGATCCGCCGCAGCGCGCCGAGCGCCTCGTACGTCTTGCCGGTGCCGGTCGGCCCGGTCAGGAGCAGGGCACCGGCGGCGGCGCTGTCGGCCAGAGCGCGATCGGCCCAGGCCGTGACCTCCGGGAGAGTCGCTTCGGCATCGCGGTACCTAGGCGGCGTTGCGGCGCTCCATCGGCTCAGCGCGTAGTCCGCACGGGCCTGGTGGTGCCACTGCCGGTCACCCGGGTTGGCGTCCCGCGGGTCGTCGCCCATCGCTTCCGGCGCGACCGGTAGCCCCCTCGCAGCAAGTATCCGGTCCATGGCCCGCAAGGATGCGGCGCTGCCCGCGCGCACTGGGTGGGCCATGATCAAAATCCGTTCTGGTAGGCGCTGGGCTGGGCGGTGTTCTGGAACGGAACCCACGTTCCGGGCTGCCGCCGCAGCGGGACGACGTTGGTCCCTGCCGCCGCTGCCGGGGCCTGGTCAGGAAGGTCCGCCCAGATGCGGAGCAGGTATCGGGCGGACAGCGGCGGGCGGGAGGTGTTCCAGCGCCGAGCGACCATCTCGACCAGCCGTTCGTGTCCCCAACGGGCCGAGAGAGCTGTTACCAGGTCCCACTCCGCTTCGGTCAGCCGCCAGCCGACGACCATCTCCGCTCCGGTCATCGCCGCTACCAGCTCCTTGGCGCCCTCCGGGACCTCGACCGAATCCTGAGCTGCTGGAACTTCACGGAGGTTTGTGCCAGGAAAGCTAGCTTGCTTTTGGGTGGTAATACTCCCGTAGGGAGTATTACCACCACGCGCACGCGAGGAAGAAACTTCCGGCTCGGCATGAAGAAACTTCCGCGTCGAGGGCACCTCCGTGGATTTCCCGGAAGCTCCTTCCTGGAAGATGATTCCGCTCTGCGGCACGCCGGAGCCGGAAGTAGGAAGTTTCGTCCCCGTGTCCTCCGTACTGCCGCCGGCCTGGCCGCCGAGGAGGATCGAGTAGCTGCTGCACTTGGAGCGCCCGCCCCCGCTTTCGCGGCTGATCTCCCCGAGCGATGCCAGGTCACCGAGGCAGGTAGTGATCGAGCGGACCGTCAAGCCGGTCAGCCGCGAAATCTCCTCCAGAGTCAGGATTGCCCGCCCCTGGTCGTCCGCCTCCCGGGCGAGAGCTAGCATGACCAGCCGCGAACCCCGACACGCCTTGGATTCCGACCAGACGAGTTCCGTTGCTATTTCGCTCATGCTCCAGTCCCGTCCAATATCGCTATGAGCCGTGCCGGGGCGAGGCCGAAGGTTTCGTCGTCTTCGGGGATGTACCCGGTCTGGTGCGGCTCCGGGGTGAGATAAAGCTCCCCGGTCGGAAGGTAGAAGTCGTGGGCGAGCCGCCAGTCCGCGCCGTCGAAGGCCAGACGGACCATCCGCGCCACTCTTTCTTCGGTCTTTCGACCGAGGGGCCTGCGGTAGAAGTCAGGATCGAACAGGTAGGTGGCTGCCCGTCGCTCGGGAAAGATCCGGACCAGAATGGCAGTTGGTACGAGTTCCCTGATTGCATCCCCGACGCATTCCCGCGTCGAGGAGGTGAGATTGTTCAGAGGCATGGAGAAGCTCCTGGACCGCCGCAAGGAATACCCTGCGAGAAGAATCGTTTCCTCGCTGCGTCAGGCAGCGTCAGTGCTTCGAGCCGGCGGCGAGGCCGGTTCGGTCCGGCGCTTCTGCCGGTAGGTCCGGGCGAGCCTCAGCAGGTTCTCGTGTGTGATCCCGAGGCCCCTTGCCACGGCGGCGGCGTCCATCGTGGCGGGGGCCTCCGCGAACCGGGCGACCACCGCCCTGCGCTCGGCTTTGCTCAGCGCCGCGGTAGAGCCCCGGAGGGCCCGTCCTACAGCGTCCTTGTCCGTGCGCTGCTGCCAGCTACTGCGCAGAGCGGAGCGCTCCGAAGCGATCAGGCCCCCGCGAATGCCGAACTCCTCGTCATCCCGCAGGGCCTCGATCAAGCACCGAGCGGCAGTCGCAAGGGGGCAGGCCGCGCACAGATTCAGGGGCCTGATCAGGGAAAGGCCCAGCCGTTCCACGGTCTCCACCGGTTCCGAGTGCGGGCCGTCGCCGAGGGGGAAGAACATGCTGGTCTCCCGCCCGGCGCACCGGGCGTTCTCGGCCCAATGCTTTCCACGTGCCTTCTCGGATTCCCTGATGAGGGGGCCCCAGTCGCCCCGCAAAGCCGCCTCGGAGAGGTCGGATATAGTGGTTCTCATTTCGCCTCATGGTGCTTGCGGCACGCAGTGCCTTATTCGGCCTGGTGCGAGAAAGGGAATTGAGAGCTGTTGCAGCCCTCGATTTCGGGGAGGCGCAACTACGCGGCTTCGCTGTCGACCGAGACTTCGGTAACAGGCTTCGTGAAGTTGTAGACGCGCGAATCGCCGGGGACCGAGAACTCGACGTCGAGGATCTTCCCCAACGTCTCCCATTTCTCGTGGTCCCAGTCCGGCGAGGCGTCGAGCTGTGCGCTCACCCAGGCGTCGATGGAGGCGTCGAGGTCGTCAGCGTCGGCCATGGCCGCCCTCACGCTTCCAGCAGGAGGGGTACGGTCGGGCTCGACGGCCCCAAGAGGGCCGGGGGCGTGCACGCGCACTGCGTGGCTGGCCGGCCTGCGGTCTGGCTGCTGCCCGGAGCGGAGAGGAAGCGGTCGTCACTGACGCCGTGGGCAGGATGCGGCTGGTTGGGGCCAGCTGCTGGGGGAGGGGTTCCCTTCGGCATGGCAGGCATGCGATACTCCATGGTTGCTAGGAACGCGCGCAGCGGCCTCTCGCCAAAGATGTCTCGCTGCTCGCGTAGTAGTGAATCGGCGACCCTCGGGTGCGCCAGCCCGGCGTCCAGGAGTTGGTAGCTCCAGGACGCCGGTGTCGTTTTGCCCCCGATTCCGGCAGGACTCGTCTTCTGCGGCGCCGAGTTCGCCTCCAGTGGACTGTTGCGCAGGCAGGCACGGCAGTGCAGCATGCACAGGAGTCCCCAGGAGGCTGGCACCATAGAGGGGCGAAGCCCGACCATCAGGTTCGATACATAAACTTACATTATTTTCCTAGAAGTATCAACCCTGGTCTACGGCTGCCCCGATCCCCTCTCGACCGCCCGACCCTGGAGTGCAAGTGCCCCCACGTCAGTTCGACGGCAAGCGTGTACGTGCTGTCCGGCGGGGCCTGAACCTCACCCAGGGTGACTTGGCCGCCGCGGTGGGCGTCTCCGCCCCCACTGTGGCGAAATGGGAGAGCGGCGACGATCACCCCAAGGGCGAGAAGTTGCCCGCGATTGCAGCGGCGCTCGGCCAGCCGTTGGGTGACCTCTTCCCCCACGATGGCCCCGCGGATCTACAGCTCCTGCGGTGTGACGCCGGCCTCAGCATCGCGCAGGCCAGCGAGAGCATCGGGGCCACCCGAGTCCCGGTGACCAACGCCGAGACCGGAAGGCGTCGGCTCGGTGGTGACTACGTGCTGCCGCTCGCAGCGGCCTACGGGGTGACCAAGGAGGCACTCCTGGCCGCTCAGGACCTGTCGTTCGGGATTCGCCCCGCGACCTCGGGTGGCGAGCAGGGTTCGGCACCCCGCACGATCGGCGAGAAGATCAACTACCTCCTGGAGCACGGGTACGACCAGGGGGCGCCCTCCAATGAGGAGATCGCGCGGGCTGTAAATGATCACGCGGGCGGCCCCGTTGTTACCGTCGAGGACATCGCCGCCCTCCGCGCGGGCGATGTCACCGAGGCTTCCGAGGCGGTCCGCGCCGGCCTGGCCGAAGCGCTCCAGGTCGACATCGAACTCTTCCGGGATGATGCCGAACTCAGCCCTGCGGTCCGCGAGTTCTTGGAGGCGGTCCGCTTCATCGGCTCGATCCGGCAGGGACAGATCCTCGGTCTGGCCGCACGCGGCAACGGTGCCGGTCTGTCCGCCGAGATGATGGCCAAGATCAACGATCTCGTCGGTGAGCTGAGGGACAAGCTGCCAGACGTGCCGGACGGAGACTGAGGCATCGGCAGCCAGTCCCCTGCTGCCCCGATCCGTGAGGACCCTGCCTGGCGCTGCCCGGCGATAGTGCATGGACATGTCAATATGGCTGGCGCTGCGTTCTTGCCGAGAACAGCGAACTGCGGCGTTGCCCTCCGGGGCAACGCCGCAGTTCGCTGTTCTCGACCTCGGTTGTCCGAGGCGCCGGCCTAAGCCGCGCTGAGGTCCACGCCGAGAAGGTCGGAGAGAGTGGCCACCGTCTGTGCAGGGTCGACGTTGTGCACCCCCGCGAGGCCGAGCTGCTCGGCCGCCTTGACGTACGCCTCGGTGTCGTCGACGAAGATGCACTGATCGGCCGGCAGGTCCATGAGCTTGAGGGTGATCTCGAACAGCTCGGGGTCGGGCTTGCGCAGCAGGTGCTGCTCGGAGATCACGACGACGTCGTACAGCCGCTCCAGGTCGTAGCCGTCGTACAGGTCCCACGGGGCCAGGCCCACGGAGTTGGACAGGATGCCCACCTTGATGCCGGCCTTCCGCGCCGCGGCAGCCGCGTTGATGATCCGCGGCTCGGGGCGGAGGTCACCGAAGATGCGGCCCATCAGGCCCTCGGGGGAGACGCCCAGCATCTTGCCGGCGAAGTCGTTCCACTCGGTCTGGGAGACCGCTCCTCGCTCCAGGTCGCTCGTGATCCGGACGCCCTCGGTGTCCTTGTACAGGGCTGCGAGGCAGGCGCCCTGCGGCAGGCCCTCGCGCTGCTCGAAGGCCAACACGGCGGGCAGCAGCGGCGTGGTGAGCACTCCGCCGAAATCGAGGATGAGACCAGTGCGGCGCTGGGACATGCGGGAACTCCAGTGGTTGCTGAGATTTCGGACGCGCATCCAGACTGGACAGCGTCACGGCCCCGGCTACATATGGTGACGGCAGTAACTGCACGTCGCAGGCCAGGGTTCACCTGTGGCGGATCAAGACCTGTTTGTCCGCATACCCACGGTACCAAACCGTTTCATGCAGCGGAGGGTGCTAAATATCACTCACGGTCCGCCATTCAAGATCGAAACGGTCCGGGGGTGCCGGAAGGGGCCACCTCGGGAATAATTCTGCGGTGCCATCGCAGACTACCGATTCGCTTCGAGTGCCACGATCGCTGCGGACCCGAGCAGCTCCCGTGCCTGATCATCGGTGATACTCGAATAAGCCGTGCTGATGCGTGCGAGCCACGCAGCCTCACCGTCGGTATCAACGAAAGGCTTCTCTCGCAGAGAGGCGGAAGCGTCAACACTTGCTGGCGTGCTGTCGACGGCCTTGAGCGCGGCCTTAATCCAGTACGCCTCTGCGGCCGGCTCGGGGTCGGAGTGCGAGGCGGTAGCATCCTCTGCTGCGAACATCAGGTCCGGTGGAGCGTAATATCGCAGTTTCTCGCAAGCGTCGGCAATATCCTGTGTCCACCGGTCGAGACGAACTTCGATCGGAACGCGCATCTGCAAAAGCTCCGTGAAGCGTCCCCCAGGCGGATACAGGCTCGTCCCTGGAAATGTCTTCACCAGGTCAAACCAGAGCGGGTAGATCCGAACCAGAGTGCGCCACGTCTTCCACCGGGCCGCGACCACGCGGGTGGTCGGAATACTCGCTCCAACGGCGACGATCAGAAAAAGAAGATCCATCCATATGGATTCAGCATTTACGAAAAAACGCACTGTGGAGGGGCTAAGAGGGAAGGCAACCGCGACCCACAGAAGACCGGGACGGGCCAGCGAATGGACCAACCCCATCCACATCGCAATTGCCATCAGGCGCAGTCCGATCCGCATGCTCGTGGTCTCGGCCTGCCGCGCTGCCCGTGTCCACTGGTACCCGCAAACCGCAGCCGTGACAAGCGGGAAGAAATAGAACACGGTCATGTAGAGCGCGACTCCCCACTGACCGGCGTGATCGACTAGGAAATCATCGCTCTGTGTCTTGCGGTTCACCACGGTGAAAAATAGAACCGTGAGTACGACGACGCCTATGGCCCCCGCCTTGTAGGAGGCGCGGGCGATCCAGCGCGACACTGCCACGTGGCGCGGCACAACTAGCTCTGCGCTCTTCCCGTAGCTGGTGGCAACATAGGTCAGGGCCGCAATGGTCGCCGCAGTGCTGGCGAAGTGCCTTAGTAGAGCATCCAGGTCCACCACTGGGATACGATCCGCAACACTCATTACCGCCGGCGTGTAGAGCCACAGGGCTACACCGAATCCTGCATAGCCGCCCCAGAGCGCCCGGCGGTGAAAGTCTCCGTATCGAACTGCCGGGAATCGCCATACTGCGATTGCGGTCATCACTACCGCAGTCAGATATTTAAAGTATTCGGACATTTGACCAGTGGCTATCTGAGAAGGCTGCAATTCCCCGGCCCGAAGGTCGGCCGGCCGCAGCCTTGATTGCAATCAGGTGGACAATGGATTGAGTCGTGAGGCGGAGAAAGGGCCTCGACGTTCGCGTTTCAACCATGGCTAGCATTTGCGCCGAGGTGGGGCAACCGGATGGGCAAGCGAGGACTCCAGGAGACTGACCATGTCATCTCCCCCGATCGACTGACGGCGCCCCAAGCGCTTTATCAGCGATGCCGAAAGCTCGGCCTGCTTCTCCTCGGGGCTGTCAAAGTCCACGCGCCCCTGGACCACGGTCGACGGGAAACGCCGAACCACCTCCTCGCGGATGCGTTCAGGAACGTACCGCTCGATCTCGGCAGGTGTCAGCGTGGTTCCGTGGTCCAGCCATTCGTGCGCAAGCTCATGCAGGATGATGTGCTCGGTCTGATTTCGGCTCGAACGGCGACGATAGAGAATGAGCGTGAATGTCGGCGCTTTGACCCGGAGGCCACACGCCGTGCCCAGCCCACCATCAGGGTCATCCAGCGGAACTAGCCGAATCTGACGCCCCAACGCTCCCTCCATGTTTCGCACCAGCGCCTCGACGCTGAAAGGAGAGGGGGTGGGGAGGTCGGCGAGCAACCTTTCGCATTCCTTCACGAGCGCGCGCTGTGAAGAGTCTCTGCGCCAACGCATAGTCGCTCCATAGAAATGCTGGTGTTCACGGCCAGCGCCACCCCGCTGCTCATACGCGAGGCGCTAGTAGTCAGGAGCCTGTGCTTGAGGTGCGCGGTGGCCGGTCGATCGGCGGCCAGACTTAAGCGTACAAGGACGAAAGGCGATACGTCCGTTTAAGGAATGTTGCGAAAGTCACGCTACCCAGCGTGATGATTCCATGATCGAAATTACGTGGCGACGCCCTAAACGATCTTTCGTGTCTTCCGCGTTGTCTCCAGTTTGGCCGGGCCCAGGCCGCCGCACCCGCCCTGGGCCCGGTGGCGACGGCCCCGACGTGGACGCGGGCAGGAGAGCGCCGGTGGTGGCTCAGGCTGGCTGAACCGTGGGGCTTGGGGGCTGGGTCTCTCCGGCAGGTTCAGTCGGCCGCCGGACGTCTGGCATACCGACGTCGAGACCGGGCCGGAGGAGCAGTTCGAGGCGGGCGGCGGCCTCGGGCCGGGGGCGGGCGTGACAAGGCCACCCGAAGCAGGCGCCGGAAGGGTGTGGGGTCTGCTCGATAGTGCCCCTGCACCGAGTGCAGGTGGCCATCAGCGGGCCCTCTGTATCGCGCTCCACCGGTCCGTCCCGTTCATGCTCGCGGCCCTGGTCCCCACCGACCGTACGGGGGCTTGCCGGCGAGCGGGACCGGCCGCGAAGTGAGGTCGACCACGTCGGGCAAGGCACCTGCGGCGCGCCCTGTCGCGGCTCAGGAAATTCCCGGAAAGCGGTGGTGACGACACTCGGGAAGTGCCGTCACCACCGCTTTCTCATGGAGCGCGGCCCGTACAGAACCAGGGCTGCTAATTCCACACAGGGACGAGCCTGTTGGGGTTCGGTTTCTTGTTTCCCTTCTGCCCAGGCAGAACCTGGACAGCGGCGAAAATCTCGAACAACACCTGCCGTTTCTGCGAAAGGTCATACTCGCCAGCGACCCACCTCTTGGCCACTACATCAGGCGCCTCGTTCTTCGTCGCTGCTGCCAACTCGAACTTGGCCCGCTCGCTGCGCAACTTCTTGACTTCCCTCTCCAAAGGAGGCGCCAATCGGTAGAACATCGCGTCGGGGACTTCGTCAGCCTGCCACTGGCGCTCCAACTCGGCGAGCTTGTCCGCCTTCTGTTGGAGCTTCTTCTCGTCAGGCCATGCGACCTTGACCGGAATGAAAGTGGCCTCGGCCTTCTTCAGTTTCGCCAGTACCAGGCGCTGGAGCTGTTGGTCGACCATGGGGCCGGAGATCGCGTTGTGCGAGCAGGACCCGCAGGTGTAGACGTACGGGCTCCGCTTGCTCCTTGTGGCCTTCGACCCGCTCATGGCCCCGTTGCAGACTCGCGTCGTGGACGCCCCGTCCTTCTCCTCCTCTATTCGATACTGGCAACGGAGGAGTGTGGACCCCAGGTACTTGATGGTCTTCGGGATGCCGGTGATCGCTGGCGTGCCGGAGCCGCGGGCAAGGTATGTGCTCCCTGCCCCGAAGGTTGCGCACACCGCCTCCCACTTCTCCGGCGTGGTCACGGTTTCCCAGACACCCACGACCGGCTCGCCGTCGTCATCCAGAACGAGCTGACCGCGATTCGCCCGGTATCCACAGACGCGAGGAGCAGTCATCATCTGGGTCAGGGTCTGCGGGACGATCTCGCCACCGAGGGAGCCCGTCAAGCTGCGAACCTTGGCCTCGGCGCACAGGGTGCTCATGGCCTTACCCTTGATGCGCTCGTCAATCGCCCAGCTCAGGTAGTCCGACTCGGCCTGCCGAAGCGTCGTCCGGTCTTCCTCCCAGCCGAACGGCCTCGGGCCGCTGTGGGGCAAGCCGTCGAGTATCCGGTCCTGGTGCCAGTCGCGGATGCGACGCTTCTTCTTCATGGACTCGGCCTTGTTGACCACCGCCATGATGCCGGTCTTGATGATCTCACTCTCCTCGGTGAGATCCATCGGTCCCGACGGAGTGTAGAAGCGCCGGCTCGGGTCGAGTGTGATCGCCTCGACAAAGTCCTCCCAGTCCCGGTCTGTCCTCTGCACGCGGTCCTGGTCCACGCAGATGACTCCGTGGACCGGGTAGCCCTCAGGGGTGTGCCCCCGCTTGAGGTCCCGGAGCATCGCCTGGAAGTCGGGCCGCACCACGTCGCGCTTCGAGGCCGACAAGTCGTTGTCCGTGTAGAGATGCACGATCACGACGCCGTACCGGCCTGCGTTCTTGAGGTTGCGACGGTGCTGGTTCGCCACACCCTTACCGGCCGACCACGCGGACTTGGCGGCCTTCTTCGAGTTGTTCTTCCGCCAGTCGTCCGAGATGCGGGAGTACGAGATGAGGAAGGGCGTGTCGGGGTGGAGACGGGCGAGCTCCTCCGGTGAGGGGAGCCCGGCGGGCCTGCCACGCAGCTCAAGGTCGTTCGGCCCGGCTTCCTCGGGAGGAACGTCGGACGGGACGTGTCGGTAACGGGTTGTGCTCACGGTCTTACTCCTGGTTCGGCGCGCGAAAGCCACGCCGGACGGTCCGGATCATGCGACGATGACGGTATGAACCGACTCGCGGACGCGACGTCGCCGTATCTCCTCCAGCACGCTTCCAATCCGGTGGATTGGTGGCCATGGGGAGAGGAGGCGATCAATGAAGCTAAGCGGCGGGACGTACCCATCCTTCTCTCGGTGGGGTATGCGTCCTGCCACTTATGCTTCTGTAAGTTTACTGGTGCCACGTGATGGCGCACGAGAGCTTCGAGGACGCCGGGCTCGCCGGGTACCTGAACGAGCGCTTCGTCGCGGTCAAGGTGGACCGGGAGGAGCGGCCGGACGTCGACGCCGTGTACATGGAGGCGGTGCAGGCCGCGACGGGGCAGGGCGGGTGGCCGATGACGGTCTTCCTCACGCCCGGCAAGGAGCCGTTCTACTTCGGCACGTACTTCCCGCCGCAGCCCCGGCACGGGATGCCGTCCTTCCGGCAGGTGCTGGAGGGCGTCGACGCCGCCTGGCGGGACCGGCGGCAGGAGGTGGCCGAGGTCGCCGGGCGGATCCGGGCGGACCTGGCCCAGCGGGCCGCCGTCTACTCCGCCGGCGCCCACAACCCGCCCGGTGAGGCGGACCTGCACCAGGCCCTGGTGACCCTCAGCCGGGAGTTCGACCAGGCCCGCGGCGGCTTCGGGGGCGCGCCCAAGTTCCCGCCGGCCATGGTGGTCGAGTTCCTGCTGCGCCACCACGCGCGCACCGGCTCGGAGGCGGCGCTGGAGATGGCCGAGCGCACCGGCGAGGCGATGGCCCGCGGCGGCATCCACGACCAGCTCGGCGGCGGCTTCGCCCGGTACTCGGTGGACGCCGGCTGGGTGGTGCCGCACTTCGAGAAGATGCTGTACGACAACGCCCTGCTGCTGCGCGCCTACCTGCACCTGTGGCGGGCCACCGGCTCCCCGCTCGCCCGGCGGGTCGCGCTGTCGACGGCGGACTTCCTGCTGCGCGAACTCCGCACGCCCGAGGGCGCGTTCGCCTCCGCGCTGGACGCCGACAGCCTGGACGAGGAGACCGGGCAGTCCGCCGAGGGCGCGTACTACGTCTGGGAGCCCGGCCAGTTGGTCGACCTGCTCGGCCCGGCCGACGCGGCCACCGCCGCCCGGCTGTTCACCGTCACCGCCGACGGCACCTTCGAGCACGGCGCTTCCGTCCTCCAACTCCTGACCGAGCCCGAGGACTTCGCCGAGTACGAGACGATCCGCGCCCGGCTGCTCGACGCGCGTTCGGCCCGGCCCGCACCGGCTCGGGATGACAAGATCGTCGCCGCCTGGAACGGCCTCGCCATCGCCGCGCTCGCCGAGACCGGCGCCCTGCTGGAGCGGCCCGACCTGGTCGAGGCCGCCGAGCGCGCCGCCGACCTGCTGCTCGCCGTCCACCTCACCCCCGACGGCCGGCTGCTGCGCACCTCCCGGGACGGCCGGGCCGGGACCAACGCCGGAGTGCTGGAGGACTACGCGGACACCGCCGAGGGCTTCCTCGCGCTGTACGCCGTCACCGGCGAGGGGGAGTGGCTGCAACTGGCCGGCGGCCTGCTGGACACCGTCCTCAAGCACTTCACCGACGAGGCCTCCGGGGCGCTCTACGACACCGCCGACGACGCCGAGGAGCTGATCCGCCGGCCGCAGGACCCGACCGACAACGCCACTCCGTCTGGCTGGACGGCCGCCGCCGGCGCCTTGCTCACGTACGCCGCGTACACCGGCTCCGACCGGCACCGGACGGCCGCCGAGCGGGCCCTCGGCGTGGTCGGCGCGCTGGCCGGGCGGGCGCCGCGGTTCATCGGCTGGGGCCTCGCCGTCGCCGAGGCGCTGCTCGACGGGCCGCGCGAGGTGGCCGTGGTCGGCCCGGCCGGGGACCCGGCCACCGGTGCGCTGCGGCGGGCGGCCCTGCTCGGGACGGCACCGGGCGCGGTGGTCGCGGTGGGCGAGCCGGGGGAGACCGAGGTGCCGCTGCTGGCGGACCGGCCGTTGGTCGGCGGGGTGCCCGCGGCGTACGTCTGCCGGCACTTCGCCTGCGACGCGCCGACCACCGATCCGGCGGCGCTGGCGGAGCGGCTGGGCGCGGCGGTCGAGTAGCGGGCGTAGCGGTCGGGCGGCAGGGGACCGGCGGGCGCCCGGATAATCGTTGGCGGGGGCGCGCGGGCCGAGTGAGGATGGGTCATGACCTGGACTTTCAGCACCTCGCTCGACGACTTCCGGGAGCAGGCGGGCGACTTCCTGGCCGCCCGCCCCGCCGAGAACACCGTCCTGCTCACCATCGCGCACCGGCTGGCCGAGGCCGGGCTGGACGTGTTCGGCGGGCCACCGGTCTTCGGCTGGTGGCGGCCCGAGGAGGGCGCGCCGGTCGGCGGCGCCTTCCTGCAGACACCGCCGTTCGACCCCCGGCTCTCCTGCATGCCGCCGGTCGCGGCCGCCGAGCTGGCGGTCGCCCTGGCCGCCGCCGGGCCCGGGTTCACCGAGGTGGCCGGGGTCGGCGGGTCGGCGGACACCGCCCGGGCCTTCGGCGCGGCCTGGACGGCGGCCACCGGCACCGTGCAGTCCGTGCGGGTCGACGAACGGCTCTACCGCCTCGGCGAGTTGACCGACCCGCCGCGGCCGCCGGCGGGCCGCCACCGGCTCGCCGCACCGGCCGACCGCGAGCTGGCGATCCGCTGGTACGAGGAGTTCCTGGCCGAGGTCGAGGTCATGCTGCCCGACGTGCCGAGGGCGGTCGACGACAAGATCGCGGTCGGCGGGCTCCACCTGTGGGAGGACGACGGCTGCCCGGTCGCGCTGGCCGGGAGCAGTCCGGTGGTCGCCGGGATGTCCCGCATCGGCCCGGTCTACACCCCCACCGAACACCGCGGCCGCGGGTACGGCAGCGCCGTCACGGCCGCCGCCTCCGCGTACGTCCTCACCCTGGGGGCCGAGGAGGTGCTGCTCTACACCGACCTCGCCAACCCGACCAGCAACTCGATCTACCAGCAGATCGGCTACCGGGCGGTGGAGGACTGCCTGATCCTGGACTTCCGGGCGTAGCGGGGGAGTTGCGCGTCCTGGGGGTCAGCGTCCTGGGGATTACGTGCCCTGGGGGTTACGCGTCCTCGGGGGGTCACGCGTCCTTGGTGGGGTGCACGCCGACCGCCTTCGTGTCGAAGGGGTCGGCGGCCCCGGCCGCGGCGGGTGCCGGCAGCCGGTCGGAGTTCACATAGGCCTGCGCGCAGGTGATCAGGTTGCCGCCGGCCGCCTTCATGTCGCCCGCCAGCCCGTCCAGCAGCGCCTTCCAGGCCGCGCTGCATCCCTGCAGTGCCGCTCCGCTCTGCCAACCCGCAAGGCTCCCCGCCGCGTTGGCACTGGGCTCCGCCAACGTCGCCGTCTCGTCCGGGACTTTCCCGGCCACCGCCAGCGCGCTGTTCCCGGCGGCGGTCAACTCCCATGGCTTCACCGTGAATCCCGGATCCTGGCCCATCACTTCCCCCTGGCATCCGTGTCGGCCGCGGACGTTATGGTAGCGGTGAGTGTCGTGGGGGACACGGAGCGCACAGGGGAGGCGGGGATGGACATCGCGAGCCTGCGCACAGCCGGACTGGCGAAGCTCTACACGGCGGCCGACGCGTACGACGCACTGGCCAAGGCGATGTCGCAGCACGCCACCGACTGGAAGAGCGGCACCGCGGACCGGGTCCACGGCTCCCAGTGGAGCGGTTCGGCGGCCGACGCCGCGATCCCGGTGCTGGACGGCATCACCGGCAAGGTGCGCGCGGCGACGACCGAACTCGGCCTCATCGGCAAGGAGATCCGGGACTGCGCCGACGCCATGACCCTGGCCCAGGACCGGCTCACCCAGGCCCTCTCCGACGCGCGGGCCAAGGGCTTCTCGGTCAGCGACAGCGGCACGGTGAGTTGGTCCCCGTCGACCAACCCGTTCCAGGCCACCGACTGGGAGGCCAGGCAGAAGGCGGCCGCCGAGGAGATCGGCCAGCAGATCGGAAAGGCGCTCTCCGACGCGGCCGAGGCCGACAGCGCGCTGGCCGGCACGCTCAACAGGTTCGCGGGGCACGCCCGGGACAAGTCGGGCCTGGACGAGAAGACGGCCGCCGCCGACGTGTACCTGGACCAGTTCGCCGACGCTTCCAACCCGATGTGGCAGCGGGGCATGCCCGGCAAGGACGCCGCCCCGACGGAGGTCGACACCTGGTGGAAGGGCCTCGGCCCGGAGGGGCGGCAGTGGTTCCTCAGCCACCACCCGGAGGTGCTCGGCAACCTCGACGGCATCCCGGCGGAGGTGCGGGACAAGGTGAACCGTGACCGGTTGGAAGCCCTGATGAATTCCATCAGGACCAAGAAGCCGGACGAGATGAGCGCCGGGGAGAAGGACCTGTTCGCCCTCTACGGGCCCATCGACGCGCGCCTTCGGCAGCACAAGGGAGATCCGCCGATCCTCCTGCTCGGTCTGGGCGACGAAGGCCGGGGTCGGGCGATCCTCTCGTACGGGAACCCGGACACCGCCACCGACATCTCCGCCTACGTGCCGGGGATCACCACCACCATGAAGAGCCTGGGACCGGGAGAGAACGACGGGACCAACGAGGCGGAGAACGCGCTGAACCTCTACCGCGCCGCGAGCGGCAAGGCCCCGGCCGGCCACTCCGTCGCCTCCATCGTCTGGCTCGGGTACGACTCGCCGGGGATGGACCTCGGGGCCGCGTCGACGAAGGCCGGCAAGGACGGCGCCCCGGCGTACGCGAAGTTCCTGAGCGGGGTGAGGGCCGGGCACGACGGCACCCGGCCCCTCCACATCACCGCGGTCGGTCACAGCTACGGTTCGTACCTGGTGGGCCAGGCCACCATGATCGCCACCCGGCCGGGCTCGCACGACGCGCCGCCGGACGACGTGGTCTTCATCGGCAGCCCTGGCGTCGGAGCGGACAGGGCCTCCGACCTCCACATGCCCTCCGGCCACGTCTGGGTCGGCGCCGCCGACAACGACGTCGTGACGCACGCCCCCTCGAAGTTCAGCCTCGACCCGGACGAATGCTGGTACGGACGGGACCCGTCCAGCAGGCACTTCGGCGCGAACCGCTTCACCGTCGACGACTGGAGTCGCGGCAACCCGATCGACGCGCACACCAAGTACCTGAACGGGCGCGGCGGGCCCTCGCTGGACAACATCGCGGCGATCGTGAGCGGCAGCGGTGACGTGAAACTGACGGGCCGGCGCGGGTGAAGCGCCCGCGGCGCGCGCTGGGCTGTTCCGCGGCGGCGGTGCTCGTGCTGGCCACCGGCGCGGGTCTTTTCTACAACGGCTACGGCCCGATGGCCCTGAAGGACCGGGACAACGCCCGGAGCCCGCGTGAGACGAGGATGCGGCTCAACGGCACCCTGCAGGCGGCCATGGGGGCGATCACCCCGCCGCTGGCCTACTCCGGCGGGTTCTACGCCGTGGACCGGGAGCCTGACCACGCCGACGGTGAGCCGAGCCTGTTGTCCGGTGTCAGGGAAGTGGTAGCCGTCCGGACGAAGGTGGCCCCGGCGAAAGTGCAGGTGCTGCTGGACCGCATGTCGCAGCTCTGGGGCGATTGCCGGCGTACCGATACCACCGTCGAGTACCTGCACAAGTGCGACACCGACCTGAACTGCTCCGGACACGGCGAGGTCCTGTTCACGCTCTCGGTGACCACCTCGACGGCCGACTCCTCCGTCAAGGTGCACCTGAGCGGAGCGGCCTTCCTGGTGCGGTTCCAGCCCCGGGAGGACTACGGCACCCCGCCGGTCGGCGAGCGGCCGAGTCCTGAGCCCGCGCCCGACCTCGACGACCCGTACTGGTCGCACTGACCGCCGCTACTCCCAGTCCCAGCGGATCCCCAGGATGCACGGCCGCAGCGCGGTGGCGACCAGGTGGACGCAGTGGTGCCCGTCGAGGGTCAGCTCCTCGGTCTCGTACGGCGCCTCGCCCGGCGAGTGGAGGGCGAAGCGGTGGCAGCGCACCGGGAGGGCGTCCGGGTGGAAGGTGACCTGGAGGACGTACTGCCCGGCGCCGGAGTTGAAGCCGCGGACGTACTCGCAGCTCGGGTCCGGGGAGGGCGCGTCGTCGAAGCCGTAGCCGAGCAGGTGGGTGTCGCCGGCGCGCAGCCGGCGGTCGAGGAGGAGTTCGGCGGCGAGCAGGTGGTGGGCCGGGTCGCGGCGGATGCGGCCGGGGCGGCAGTTCTCCTCGGCCCGGACGCCGACGAGCGCGATGTCGCTGCCCGGGTCGCCCTGGTAGAGCGCGAGGTAGCGGTCGATGCCGTCGCGGTGGGCGCGCAGCGCGTGCTGGGAGTCGCGGCGGGCCAGCTGGCGGTCGGGGCCGACCCGGATGCGCTCGATGTGGGTGACGGTGTGCAGGCCGGTGTCGCGCGGCCCGGGGAGCGCGGTGAGCAGGTCGTCGACGGCGGCGGCCGGGGAGATGAGGTCCCGGTACGGCCGGACGGGCGGTCCGGCCGGGGCCGGTCCGGCGGCGCGGCGGGGGCCGAGCAGCCGGGTCAGGGAGTGCTCGGGCAGGTCGAGGACGTCCTCCAGGGCGGCGACGGCGCGCAGGGACTCGGGCCGTTCCGGGCGGCGGCGGCCCTGCTGCCAGTAACTCAGACTGGTGAGGCCGACGTTCACGCCGCGCAGGGCGAGCCGGTGGCGGATCCGGTGCAGTGCGAGGCCGCGGGCGGTGATGGCGGTGCGCAGGGCGAGGTGGAACGGGCCGGTGCGCAGGGCGGCGGCGAGGTCGGCTGGGTCGCTCCGGTGGATGGCGGCCTCCTGGCGGACGGGGGCGGGGCGGGCGGACCGGCTTTTGACCGTGAATATTCACATCGGTACGGCGGTTTGTCACCGGTCCACGCCTGCTGCGCGGGGGTTTCCGGCGCGCCGTTCACACCTCCGCCCGGGCATTCACACCTCAACTCAGGCCTTCGCGAAGCCCGTTGACCACCTCCGGGAAGCGGCGCGATGCTCGGGACGCGATCCGGACCGCGCCCCCCCCACAAGGCACCTCGCTCCATTCGCGCAAGGAGGCATCCCCACATGCCAGTTCCACGGATACGGCTGCGCCGTGCCGTCTCGCTGCTCGCCCTCGGCGTGCTCGGGCCGGCGCTCACGGCGGCAGTGGCCGCGCCCGCGATCGCCGCCCCCACGGCGGACCGGGCCCCGCACCAGGTGCGCCAGGCCGCCGCGCCCGGCAGCACGGCCGATCTGGCCGGCACGTACAAGAAGCTCAACATCACCATGCAGCAGCAACAGCAGACCAACTGGTGCTGGGCGGCGAGCGGGAACACCATCGCCACCTGGTTCGGCTACACCTACAGCCAGAACCAGTTCTGCAACGCCGCGTTCGGCCGCGCCGGCAACTCCAGCTGCCCCAACAGCCAGGCCACGCTGGGCGACGTGCAGAACGGGCTCGACCGGGTCGGGATCAACCCGGGCTCGTATGTCACCGGCTACCTGCGCTACAGCACCGTGCAGGCCGAGGTGGACGCCAACCGGCCGATCGAGACCCGCATCCAGTGGAGCTCGGGCGGCGGCCACATGCACGTCGTGTACGGCTACGACACCGGGAACAACTGGGTCTACTGGGGCGACCCGTGGCCGTCCAACTACCGCTACAACTGGGCGGATTACTGGTACTACGTGAACAACGACACGTTCTCGTGGACCCACTCCCTGTACCGGATCGGCGCGTGAGGGCGACCATGACCGAGAGCCGTAACCTCCGTCGGGCCGCCGCCGGCGCCCTGCTCACCGCCGGTCTCGCGCTGGCGCTCGCCCCGGCCGCGCACGCCGACGCGCCCGCGTCGGCCGGTGCCCAGGCGCCCGCCCAGGCGCCCGCCCAGGCCCCCGCTCCGGTGCCCGCCGCCGAACTGGCGCAGGCCCGCAGCGCCGTCCAGGACCCGGCCGTCCTGGACAAGGTCGGCCACTTCTTCGCCCGCAAGGGCGTCCCGCCGACCCAGCAGCTGACCATCGGCGCCGCCGAGGAGGCGCGGGCGGCGAGCGCGTCCGCGCCGCGGCTGGCCGGCGACACCGTGCCGGTGTACGTCCTGGACGCCGGCTTCGTGGCCGGCACCCCGGGCGCACCGGTGGCGAAGGCCGAGTTCACCGCCAGCAAGGTGGTGGCGGCGGACGGGCAGACCGCCTCGGTCTGGACCGTCCGGCAGGGCGACGCCTGGCGGGTCGTGAACATCGCCTCGGGCGGCGACGAGAGCGACTACGCGGCGAAGGCGGCGAGCGGCGGCGGCACCGCGTTCCGCGAGCCGCAGGTCAACGCCTGGTACGTGCTGCGCGACGGCCGGGTGCTGCCGCTGGACGACGAGGCCCGGCGCTCGGTCGGCACCGACGGGGTGTCGCTGGCCGCCTACCAGCAGCTGGTGCACCAGCGCTACGGGGACAAGCTGCCCGGTTCGGCGTACGACCGGGCGGGCGAGGGCGGCGGCTACCAGGTGGACACCGCGGGTGCCGCGGGTGCCGCCGACGCCGCCGCCCGGCCGGTGGCCGCGCCGGAGCCGGCGGCCGGTGGTGGTCAGGTGCTGCCGGCCGTGACGGTGGTCGCGGCCCTGGGTGCCACCGCGCTGGTGGGCGCGGGCGCCGCCCTGCGGCGGAGGACGGGCGTCCGCCGCGGGTGAAGGGGACAGCGGGGCTCGGCCGAGCGGCCCGGGCCCCGCTGCTCTTCCCGTCCGCGGGGCTCACACCCCGGCGAAGCCGCTCTCCAGCAGCGCGTAGGTGCGGTCGACCAGGTCCGCGATGTCCTCCCGGCCACCGCTCGCGGCCCACTGCAGGAGGGCCTCGGTGGTGGCGGCCGCGATGGCGGCGGCGGTGACGCGCATCTCGTACGTGGGCTCCTCGACGCCGGCCCGCCGGGTGAGCACGGTGAGGAACAGCTGCTGCGGGTCGTTGCTGCTGCGGTACACCCCGGCGCGCAGCGCCGGAACCTCGGTGACCAGCCGCATCCGGGTGAACAGTTCCTCGCGCTCGGTCCGGAGCAGCCGGCGGATCAGGACGCGGAGGGCCTCCCGGCAGGAGGTGAGGAAGGGCTCGTCGGCGGGCCGGGCGAGCAGGGCGGCGATCATCACCGGGTCGTACTCGTCGGAGAGGACCAGGTCCTCCTTGGTGGCGAAGTACCGGAAGAAGGTGGACGGCGAGACCTCGGCGGCGGCGGCGATCTGCTCCACCGTGGTGTTCTCGTAGCCCTGTTCGGCGATCAGCCGGTACGCCTCGCGGCGGATGGTCTGGCGGGTCTTCAGCTTCTTGCGCTCGCGCAGCGACAGCGGCGCCTCCAGCATCGCCTGGACCGGATCGGCCGGGGCGCCCGAAGCCGGGGCGTCCGGGGTCGGGGCGTCCGGGGTCGGGGCGTCCGGGGTGGGAACGTCCGGAGGGACCGCGGTCGGCTGCTGGGGAGTCATGCCCCCGATTATCCGGGATCTCCCTCGGCGGCCGGGGTGTCCGCCGGCATCCGCGCCGTGACCAGCACCGCCGAGACCACCGCGACCAGCCCGGCGACCAGCAGGACCACCCCCATCCCGTGCACGTACGCGGCGTGCGCGGAGGCGCTGAGCGCCGGTCCGCCGCCGGCCCGGGCGAGCGCGTCGGCGGCGACCACCGACTCCCCGGCCCGGTGCGCGGCCCCGGCCGGCAGCCCGCCGGTGTCCAGTGCGCCCCGGTACGCCCCGGACAGCAGGCTGCCGAAGACGGCGATGCCGAGCGCGCCACCGACCTGCCGCAGCGTCTGCAGCAGCCCGGAGCCGACCCCGGCCCGCGCGGCGGGCAGTGTGACCAGGGCCGCGGCCTGGGCGGTGATCAGCGACAGGCCCATGCCGAAGCCCAGCACGACGAGCCAGGGCGCGGCCCGCCCGTAGCCGTCCGCGGCGCCGGTGCGGCTGCCGAACAGCAGGGCGGCGGAGAGCAGGGCCAGGCCGACGGCGATCACCGTACGGGTGCCGATCCGGCGGACCAGCGGGTCGGTGAGCTTGGCGGCGACCATCAGTCCGAGCATCATCGGCATCAGCCGCAGCCCGCTGCCGAGGGCGTCGGTGCCGAGCACGCTCTGGAAGTAGAGCGGCAGCACGAAGAAGGCGCCGAACAGGACGAAGGAGATCAGCGTCGCCGCGGCGGAGGACCAGCGGAAGGTCCGGTCGGCCAGCAGCCCGAGGTCGAGCATCGGGTCGTGCTGTCGGCGGCTGCGCAGCACCAGGACGGTGAGGGCGATCACCGAGCCGGCCAGCGTGCCGATCACCAGCGGGTCGGTCCAGCCGCGCTCGGCGCCCTCGATGACGCCGTAGGTGAGCGCGCCCAGTCCGGCGGCGGCGAGCACGGTGGCGGGCAGGTCGATCCGGGGCGCGGCGGGGTTGCGGCTCTCGGGCAGCAGCAGGACGCAGGCGACGATGCCGATCACGGTCAGCGGGACGTTGATCGCGAAGACCGAGCCCCACCAGAGGTGCTGCAGCAGGAAGCCGCCGATCAGCGGCCCGAGCGGGGCGCCGGCGGAGAGCGCGGCGGCCAGGACGGCGGTGGCCCGGCGCTGCTCGGCGGGCGGGAAGAGGCCCGGGATCACCGCCAGGGACATCGGCATGACCAGCGCGCCGGCCAGGCCCATCCCGGCGCGCGCGGCGATCAGGGTGGCGGGGGAGTCGGTGAGCATGCCGACGGCCGAGGCGAGGCCGAACAGTGCGAGGCCGGCGGTGAGCGTGCGGCGGCGGCTGAAGCGGTCGCCGAGCAGTCCGGCGGGGAGCATCGCGGCGGCGAAGACCACGGTGTAGGCGTCGACGATCCACTGCTGCTGGCCGGTGGTGGCCCGCAGCTGCCCGGCGAGCGTGGGCAGCGCGACGTTGAGGATCGTCATGTCGAAGCTGATCACCAGGACGCTCAGGGCGACGGCGACCAGGGCGAGCCACCGGCGCGGGTCGGCGGTGGCGGTGGCGGTGGCGGGGGTGGGCGGAGCGGCGGGCACGGTGACCTCCGGAAGCCTCGCATGGGAGTCCATCTCAAATGAAAGTAACTCTCAAAAGATTGCAACCGTCAACATGGTGCACTGTCGGATCTTCATCACGCTCGGTGACGTGTCCTGGAAGTGCCGCATCCGCACAAGGAATTGACGCAACGTTGATCTGTCGTTCGCCGCCCGAGGGCCGTCCCGGGTGACTGTCGGTAGATACCATGTGGCAATCGGTCAGTGCTGGCCGACGCGTGCCGAGAGCGGAGAAGGGGTGGGGCGGCAGGAGCCGACCACGAGCCCGGCACCGGGGAAAGGGGAGCCGAAGTGGCTGACGCGGACGACAGGCGGGCGAGTGCCCAGGTGTGGGGTGCGGCGGCGGTGGTGGCCTCCGCGCTGGCCGTGGTCGCGGCCTATCTGATCAACGGCGCCGCGCTGGTCCTGGGGGTCGCCGGGGTCGAGACTCTGCTGCTCATGGTCTACGTCGGCCGCCGCTGGCGGGCCCTGCGCGGCCGGCCGTCCCCGGCCCGGCACCGGCCGGGTCGCGGCATGCCGGACGCCGCGCACTGCGAGCGCTGCCGCCGGGCCCGCGAGGCGCTGGACGCCCGGCAGGCGCGCGGGGGGTATGCGGAGCACGGCGGGCGCGCGGAGCGCGAGGAGCACCGGGAGACCGCCCCGCAACCGGAGTCCGGGGCGCCGGCCGATCACGCTCCGTACGCGCGCCGCCCGCAGAGCCGGGCGCCGTACGAGCGCCCCTGGACGGCGGAACGGGCGGCCGCCCGGTCCGTGGACCGTTCGACCGCCCGTCGTGGTGCGCCGGGTTCAGCCGGCCGTGCTGTACGCCACCAGTGAGACGCCGACGTACTGCACGATGAAGGCTCCGAGGGTGAAGGCGTGGAACACCTCGTGGAAGCCGAACCAGCGGGGTGAGGGGTCGGGCCGCTTGAGCCCGTACACCACGCCGCCGATGCTGTAGAGCACCCCGCCGACGATCATCAGCACCAGCACGGCGACCCCGCCGGTGCGCAGGAAGTCCGGCAGGAAGAACGCCGCGGCCCAGCCCAGCGCGATGTACACCGGCGTGTACAGCCAGCGCGGCGCGCCGACCCAGAACACCCGGAACGCGATCCCGGCGAGCGCGCCGCCCCAGACGGCCCAGAGCAGCAGCTGCTGGCTGGTGCCCTTGAGCAGCAGCATCGTGAACGGTGTGTAGGTGCCCGCGATGATCAGGAAGATGTTCGCGTGGTCCAGCCGGCGCAGCACGGCGTCGCCGCGCGGTCCCCAGGTGAAGCGGTGGTACACCGCGCTGACCCCGAACAGCAGCCAGGCGCTGACCGAGTAGATCGCGCAGGCGATCTTGGCGGGCGTGGAGTCGGCGAGGCAGATCAGGACGATCCCGGCGGCCACCGTGGCGGGGAACATCCCGGCGTGCAGCCAGCCGCGCCACTTCGGCTTGCCCTCCCCGTTCTCGGCAGGGCCCTCCGCGAGGCTCTCAGCGAGCACAGCAGCAGTCATGCGCAGCATGCTACCGGCTACCTACGCATGCGTAGGTTACTCGCGCGTAGGAAGTGGCGATCATCACTCTTGGACGTTTTGGAGTATTCGAGGTGTGGCGCCGCGCACTCCGGCCGGGACGTGAGCGACCTGTTACTGGCCAGTAATCATACTGACTGTAGTAAAAGATGCGTCAATTTCGACTCTGCGGGGCGTTCCGGCCTTGAGGCCGGAGCTACGCTGCAAGCACCCTCAGACCCCCGCAACGCCGTCTCTTCGCCGAGATGGCGTGAAACGGAGCGATCGTGTCGTACGAGATCTCTGCTCTCAGCGCATCCGCGCCCACCCACCACAAGCAGCTGCTGGCTTGGGTGAGCGAGATCGCCGAGCTCACCCAGCCGGACCGCATCGAGTGGTGCGACGGCTCCGACGAGGAGTACCAGCGCCTCGCGGACCTGCTGGTGGCTCAGGGCACCTTCAAGAAGCTCGACGAGGACAAGCGCCCCAACTCCTACTACGCCGCCTCGGACCCGACGGACGTGGCGCGCGTGGAGGACCGCACCTACATCTGCTCCGAGCAGGAGAAGGACGCCGGACCGACCAACAACTGGAAGGCCCCCGCCGAGATGCGCGAGGTCTTCCAGGGCGAGCAGGGCCTGTTCCGCGGCGCGATGAAGGGCCGCACGATGTACGTCGTGCCCTTCTCGATGGGCCCGGTCGGCTCCCCGCTGGCCGCGTACGGCGTCGAGATCACCGACTCCGCCTACGTCGCCGTCTCGATGCGCGTGATGACCCGCATGGGCCGGGCCGTGCTGGACCAGCTGGGCGAGGACGGCGACTTCGTCAAGGCCGTGCACACCGTGGGTGCCCCGCTCGCCGAGGGCGAGGCCGACGTGCCGTGGCCGTGCAACAGCACCAAGTACATCTCGCACTTCCCGGAGACCAAGGAGATCTGGTCCTTCGGCTCGGGCTACGGCGGCAACGCCCTGCTCGGCAAGAAGTGCTACGCGCTGCGCATCGCCTCGACCATGGCCCGCGACGAGGGCTGGCTGGCCGAGCACATGCTGATCCTGAAGCTCACCCCGCCGGCCGGCGCCACGGGTGAGGCGGAGCCGAAGTACGTCGCGGCCGCCTTCCCGTCCGCCTGCGGCAAGACCAACCTGGCCATGCTCCAGCCGACCATCCCGGGCTGGAAGGTCGAGACGATCGGCGACGACATCGCCTGGATGCGCTTCGGCGCCGACGGCCGTCTGTACGCCATCAACCCCGAGGCCGGCTTCTTCGGCGTCGCCCCCGGCACCGGCGTGGACACCAACGCCAACGCCATCGACACCCTCTGGGGCAACACCGTCTTCACCAACGTCGCCCTCACCGACGACGGCGACGTGTGGTGGGAGGGCCTCACCGAGGAGCCCCCGGCGCACCTGACCGACTGGCGCGGCAACGACTGGACCCCCGAGTCCGGCACCCCGGCCGCCCACCCGAACGCCCGCTTCGCCGTCCCGGCCGCGCAGTGCCCGACCATCGCCCCCGAGTGGGAGGACCCGGCGGGCGTGCCGATCTCGGCGATCCTGTTCGGCGGCCGACGCGCCACCGCCGTCCCGCTGGTGACCGAGTCCTTCGACTGGCAGCACGGCGTCTTCCTCGGCGCCAACATCGCCTCCGAGAAGACCGCCGCCGCCGAGGGCACCGTGGGCGAGCTGCGCCGCGACCCGTTCGCGATGCTGCCGTTCTGCGGTTACAACATGGGCGACTACTTCGCCCACTGGCTGAAGGTCGGCGCCCAGGCCGACGCCGCCAAGCTGCCGAAGATCTACTACGTCAACTGGTTCCGCAAGAACGCCGAGGGCAAGTTCGTCTGGCCCGGCTACGGCGAGAACAGCCGCGTGCTCAAGTGGATCGTCGAGCGCCTGGAGGGCACCGGCGAGGGCGTGGAGACCCCGATCGGCGTGCTGCCGACCGTCGAGGGCTTCGACCTCGGCGACCTGAAGCTGTCCCAGGAGGACCTCGACCTGCTCTTCACCGTGGACGCCGACATCTGGCGCCAGGAGGCCGCCCTCGTGCCGGCCCACCTGGAGACCTTCGGCGACCACACCCCGAAGGAACTGTGGGACGAGTACCGGAACCTCGTCGCGCGCCTCGGCTGAGCCTCAACCGAGCGGGAAGCGGCCGCGCGGCACGAACCGCGCGCCCGCCGAGCGACAGGACGGCCGGAGTTCCGCCGGACGATTTTCCCCCGACCAAGGAGATCGTCCGGCCGGAACTCCGGCCGTAGTGCTTCTGCGAACGGGCTCAGAGAAGCGTGATGTTCGTGATCCAGGCCTTGTTCGCCTGGGCCACGCCGACCGTCTGGTCGTGCCACTGGCGGGCGGGGGCGCCGTTGTCGGTGCGCCAGTCCGCGATCTCCAGCAGGGCCGCGGAGTTCAGGTTGGAGAGGCCCATCGCCTTGGCGGGGCCTATGTCGCCCCGGTAGAGCCAGCCCTGGTTCCAGCCGCCGGTGCAGTCCCACTGGCGGGCCGGGGCGCCGTCGTCCGTGCGCCAGTCCGCGATCTCCAGGCACTTCCCGGAGAAGTGGTTGACCAGCATCATGATGCCGTTGGCCAGCCGGAAGTCCCAGCGCTGGTTGGCGCCGCCGGTGCAGTCCCACTGGCGGGCGGGGGCGCCGTTGTCGGTGCGCCAGTCCGCGATCTCCAGGCACTTGCCGGAGTTGAGGTTCACGACGGTGCTCGACGTCGGGGTGCGGAAGCCGCCGTTGTAGGCGGACGCGGGCGTGGCCGGCAGGGCGGTGGTCAGCGCGATGGCGGCGACCGAGACGGCCGCGGCGGCGCGGGCGCGGGTGAGCGGAATGCGGATGGTCAAGGCGGACCGGTCCCTTGCAGAGAATGGAGGCAGGGGAGCGGAGCCTCCCGGGGCGTCGAGCGCCTCGGTGTCCGCGTCGGCCCGGGCCCCGGTACACCGCCGGCCGGCCCGTCCCCCCTACGGCCCGGGGAGGAACCCGGCCCGCCGACGCGCCGGAATCCTACGGTCCGGTCGTTCATCCGTGGCCAAAGGGCGGGTCAAGGTTGGGTGTAGCCGCCGAGGAAGTCGCCGATCCTGGTCACCGCGTCGGTGATCTCCTCCGCCCGGGGCAGCGTGACCAGGCGGAAGTGGTCCGGCTCGGGCCAGTTGAAGCCGGTGCCCTGGACCAGCAGGATGCGCTGGGAGCGCAGCAGGTCGAGGACCATCTGGGCGTCGTCCTTGATCTTGTGGACCTTCGGGTCCAACCGCGGGAACGCGTACAGGGCGCCCTTGGGCTTGACGCAGCTGACCCCCGGGATCTGGTTCAGCAGCTCGTACGCGGCGTCCCGCGAGGCGAGCAGGCGGCCGCCGGGGAGCACCAGGTCGCGGATCGACTGCCGGCCGCCGAGCGCGGCGGCCACCGCGTGCTGGGCGGGCATGTTGGCGCACAGCCGCATCGAGGCGAGCACGGTGAGGCCCTCGATGTAGCTGCGGGCCCGGTGCCGGTCGCCGGACAGCACCATCCAGCCGGAGCGGAAGCCCGCGACGCGGTAGGCCTTGGACAGGCCGTTGAAGGTGACGCAGAACAGGTCCGGGGCCAGGGTGGCCAGCGGGACGTGCTCGGCGTCGTCGTAGAGGATCTTGTCGTAGATCTCGTCCGCGTAGACCACCAGGTCGTGCCGGCGGGCGATCTCGACGATGCCCTCCAGCACCTCGCGCGGGTAGACCGCGCCGGTCGGGTTGTTCGGGTTGATCACCACGATGGCCCGGGTGCGGTCGGTGACCTTGGACTCGATGTCGGCGAGGTCCGGGTACCACTCGGACTGCTCGTCGCAGCGGTAGTGCACCGCGGTGCCGCCGGCCAGCGAGACCGAGGCCGTCCACAGCGGGTAGTCCGGCGCCGGGACGAGCACCTCGTCGCCGTCGTCCAGCAGCGCGGTCATGGCCAGCTGGATCAGCTCGGAGACGCCGTTTCCGAGGAAGACGTCGTCGACGGAGAGGCCGTGCAGCCCGCGGTCCTCGTACTGCATGACCACCGCGCGGCGGGCGGAGAGCAGGCCCTTGGAGTCGCCGTACCCGTGCGCGTTCGCGAGGTTGCGCAGGATGTCCTGGAGGATCTCCGGGGGCGCCTCGAAACCGAAGGTGGCCGGGTTGCCGGTGTTGAGCTTGAGGATGCGGTGGCCCTGTTCCTCCAGCCGCATCGCCTCGTCGAGCACCGGGCCGCGGATGTCGTAGCAGACATTGGCGAGCTTGCTGGACTGGATGACCTGCATGTCTGCCTACTTTAGGGGTACGCCGGGGCCGCGCGTCGGGTGTCCGGGGGAGCGGGTGAAAGGGGCCGGAGAGCCCTCCTTGGATCGGCAGGCGGGGGCATGCGGAGACCTTCCAAACCGGTGGCCGAATGTCCGGAATGCTCCCGTACGCGAGGAGCGCCGCGTCGAACCCGGGCGGAACGAGACGGACGGCACACCAAGCGGCGGCTCGGCGCGGGAGGATCGGTCGGTGTCGGCTCCGGGTCGGGGAGCCACGTGACGAGGAGGGGGTGCGCCGGTGGTACCGGTCGTGGCCGCGGCGGTGCTGGTCGGTCTCCTGGTGGCTCCGCCGCTGCGCGGGCTGATCGCCTACTTCGCCGTGCCCGAGGGCGAACCCTGGTGCGGGGCCTGCCCGTTGTGCGGACGGACGGTGCGGCTGCTGCCGCCGACCGGGCGCTGCCCGGGCTGCCGGGGCCGGCTGGGCGCCGGCGCCGGGACGGTGGAGGCGGTCGCGGTGGCCGTCGCCCTCGCGCTGGCGTCCGCGGCGGACGGTCCGCAGACGATGGCCCTGGGCTGGGCCGGCGCGCTCGGCGTGGCGCTCGGCTTCGTGGACGGGCGGGTGCACAGGTTGCCGCACCTGCTGAACCTGGCCCTGGTCGCCGGGGTGGCCGTGCTGCTGGTGGTGGCCGCCCTGGCCGAGGGGCGCCCCGGGGTGCTGCTGCGCTGCCTGCTGGTCGCACTGACCGTCGGGGCGCTGCTGGAACTCGCCGTCTGGGCCCGGGCGCTGGGCCCGGGCGACTCCCCGCTCGGGTTCGCCCTGGGCGGCCTGCTCGGCTGGTACGGCTGGTCGGTGGCGTTCGGCGGGCTGTTCGCCGCGGTGGTGCTCGCCGGGCTGTGGGCCACCCTGCGGGCCGCCGCCGCCCTGGTCCGGCGCCGTCCGGTGCGCGGACTCGACGTCCCCGTGGGCCCGTTCCTGCTGCTCGGCTCCCTCATCGCGGTCCTGGCCGGATGACGGGGGGCCCGCCGTACCGGAGCCGGTACGGCGGGCCCCTCCGCCGGCGCGCGAGCCCCACCCTCGGGGAGCGGCGCGCCGGGGGGAGTGACGCCTGGGGTCCGCCCTGACGCCTCAGGGCATCTTGTGGACGAACGGGCCGACCGCGGTGGAGAAGGCGTTGCCGTTGTTGGCGTCCCAGTTGGTGGACCAGGTCATCGCGCCGCGGATGGTGGGCCACTTGGCCGGCGGCACGAAGCTGCCGCAGTTGTTGCCGGTGGCCAGGCAGTCCAGCGCGTTGTTCACCACGGTCGGCGAGACGTAGCCGCCGCCGGCCGCCCTGGCCGAGGCCGGGACGCCGATGCCGACCTGGTCCGGCCGCAGGCCGCCCTGGATGTGGGTGCAGACCTGCGAGGTGATGAAGTCGATGGTGCCCTGGTTGTAGACCTTGCCGTCGCAGCCGTTCATACCGCCCGAGTTGTAGAACTGGGTGTTGACGACGGTCAGGATGTCCTTGGTCTTCAGCGCCAGCTGGAAGTAGGCGCCGGCGGTGCTGTACATCCCGATGGTCTCGGGCGCCATGGTCAGCACGAAGCCGGAGCCGGCCTTCGCCCGCAGCGAGTGCAGCGCGTCGGCGAGCGGGCCGGGCTGGACGCCGTTCTCCAGGTCGACGTCGATGCCGTCGAAGCCGTAGTCCTTGAGGATCGCGGCGGCGCTGTCGGCGAAGTTGGCGCCGGCCGTGGCGTCCCCGACGCTGATCGCGCCGTTCTGGCCGCCGATGGAGAGGACGACCTTCTTGCCGGCCGCCTGCTTGGCCTTGATGTCGGCGCGGAACTGGGCGTCGGTGTAGCCGCCGAGCGCCTTGGACAGGCCCGGGTCGAGGGTGAAGCCGATCGCGCCGGTCCGGGTCGGCACGGCGTCGGCGAAGGAGACCGCGATGATGTCGTACGCGCTCTGGACGTCGCTCAGGCGCTGCGGGGTCGAGCCGTTGTCGAAGTTCTGCCAGTAGCCGGTGACCACGTGGGCGGGCAGACCGGTGGCCGGCGGGGTGGTGCCGGTCGGCGTGGCCGTCGGGGTGACGGTGGGGGTGGCCGTGGGCGTCGGCGTCGGCGTCGCGGTGGGGGTCGCCGTCGCCGTCGGGGAGGCGGTGGCGGTGGGCGTGGCGGTGGGGGTCGCGGTCGGCGAGGGGGTGCCGGTGCCGCCCGGGCCGACCAGCGTGACGTCGTCGGCGAGGTAGGCGCTCTGGCCGTACCAACCGTGCAGGTAGACGGTGACGCTGGTGGCGTTCGCCCCGGTGGTGAAGGTGGTGGACAGCTGGTTCCAGCTGTTCTGGTTCGACCAGGTGGACGGGTCGGTGCCGCCGGTGCCGCGCGCTCCGAGGTAGACGTACGGGCCCTGAACCCACGCGCTCAGCGTGTAGCTGGTGTTGGGCAGCACGCTGATGGTCTGGGTGCACTCGGCGGTGTCGCCGGCGCCCGGGGTGGCCTGCAGCGCGCCGGTGCCGGAGTGGACCGGCGAGGAGACGGTGGTCGCGGCGCCTGTGCAGCTCCAGCCGCCCAGACCGCCGTCGAAGCCGCCGTTGGTGACGAGGTTGCCGACCGCGGCGCCCGCGCCGCCGGCGAAGAGGGCGAGGCCGCCGCCGGCCAGGGCGAGGGCGGTGGCACCGGCCGCGACGGCCGGGAGGGGGCTGCGCCGGCGCTTGTGCGCGGGCTGGTTCAGCGTACGGGCCATGGGGGTGACGCTCCTGGGGGAGGAGCGGCCGCCGCGGTGGGGGGCGCGGCGGCCGCGTGTGGGGGAGGGCTGTTGCGTCCGCGATGAGCCGGGGGGAGGGAGGACGAGGGGTCGTTCCGTCCCGGATCACAAGCTGGACTAGACCATTGCGGGTCGTCAAGCACGGGACCGACGGCTTACGGTTCCGTTAAGGATTCGGAGACCGTTCCGTGTCCGCACCGCCCCGGAGGCCGGACGATCGCGGGAACACCGTCGAATGGCACTCCGACGGCCCTCGCGCACTCCCCGGCACGCCGTCGCGACAGACTTCGTACAGGACCGTGACCAGACCGCTACCTGCGGCTTTACCGTGCGCCTGTGCGCGGGAGTAGGCTGCGCCGGGGTGGTGACGCACCAGCTGAACGAGTACGGAGGGGTCCGGAAAACATGGGTCTGCGCGATGTCGCCGAACGGACGCCGGGGCTGCGCACCCTGCTGGGCGGGATGTACGGGCTCTACGGCCGCCGGGTCGAGGTCCACCTCGCGCGCACCCCGCACCACATCGGCGTGATCCTGGACGGGAACCGTCGCTGGGCCAAGGCCGCCGGCGGTTCCACCGCGTACGGACACCAGCGCGGCGCCGACAAGATCAGCGAGTTCCTCGGCTGGTGCGACGAGACCCACGTCAAGGTCGTCACCCTCTGGATGCTCTCCACCGACAACCTGGACCGCCCGGCCGACGAGCTGGTCCCGCTGCTCGGCATCATCGAGGACGCCGTCACCGGTCTGGCCGCCGCCCGCCGCTGGCGGGTCCACCCGGTCGGCGCGCTCGACCTGCTCCCGCAGCACACCGCCGACGTGCTCAAGCGCGCCGCCGAGGAGACCGCCGACATCGACGGCATCACCGTCAACGTCGCGGTCGGCTACGGCGGCCGGCACGAGATCGCCGACGCCGTCCGCTCGCTGCTCCAGGAGCAGGCCGGCCGCGGCACCTCGATCGAGGAACTGGCCGAGATCCTCACCGTCGAGCACATCGCCGAGCACCTCTACACCCGCAACCAGCCCGACCCGGACCTGATCATCCGCACCTCGGGCGAGCAGCGGCTGTCCGGCTTCCTGCTCTGGCAGAGCGCGCACAGCGAGTTCTACTTCTGCGAGGCGTACTGGCCGGCCTTCCGCAAGGTCGACTTCCTGCGCGCCCTGCGCGCCTTCGAGCAGCGCAACCGACGGCTGGGCCTGTAAGTCCCGCTCGGAGTGGGAGGCTCGGGGTGGGAGGCTCGGCGCGGAGTGAAGTGACCGCCGTAGGGCTGGCGTACCCGGCCGCCTCCTGAGGCCAAACGTTCACCGGCAATGATCCGTCAGTTCGCCGGGGGCGCGAATGCACCGCCCCCCGCCTGGGAATACTCCAGCCAGACCGGCTCCGAGGCCACCGGGGCAGCGGGGCCGGCTTGCCGCGGATGACGCAGGGTCATCCGCTCTGGAGGCCTAGTGGTCAGTTCCAAGAGCCGCCGGACACCAGACCGGCGCACGTACGTTCTCGACACCAGCGTGCTCCTGGCGGACCCGCTCGCCATGACCCGCTTCGAGGAGCACGAGGTCGTCCTCCCGGTGGTGGTCGTCACCGAGCTGGAGGCCAAGCGGCACCACCCGGAGCTGGGCTACTTCGCCCGCCAGGCGCTGCGACTGCTCGACGACTACCGCATCCGCCACGGCCGGCTCGACGAGCCGATCCCGGTCGGCGAACTCGGCGGCACCATCCGCGTCGAGCTCAACCACTCCGACGTGTCGATACTGCCGGTCGGCTACCGGGCCGGCGGCGGCGAGGCGGACACCCGGATCCTGGCGGTCGCCCGCAACCTCCAGGCCGAGGGCTACGACGTCACCGTCGTCTCCAAGGACCTGCCGCTGCGGATCAAGGCCAGCTCGGTGGGCCTGCTCGCCGAGGAGTACCGGGCCGAGCTGGCGATCACCTCCGGTTGGACGGGCATGTCCGAACTGCACGTCCCCGCCGACCAGGTGGACGCGCTGTTCTCGGCCGGCCACGACGTCGCGGTGGACGTCGACGGGGCGGACGAGCTGCCGGTCCACACCGGACTGGTGCTCACCTCGGAGCGCGGGCGCGCCCTCGGCCGGGTCACCGGCGACGGCCGGGTCCGGCTGGTACGCGGGGAGCGCGAGGCCTTCGGGCTGCGCGGGCGCAGCGCCGAGCAGCGGGTGGCGCTGGACCTGCTGCTCGACCCGGACATCGGCATCGTCTCGATGGGCGGCCGGGCCGGCACCGGCAAGTCGGCGCTGGCACTGTGCGCGGGTCTGGAAGCGGTGCTGGAGCGGAGGCAGCACCGCAAGGTGATGGTCTTCCGGCCGCTGTACGCGGTCGGCGGCCAGGAGCTCGGCTACCTGCCGGGCTCCGAGGCGGAGAAGATGGGCCCCTGGGCGCAGGCGGTCTTCGACACCCTCTCCGCCGTCACCACCCCGGACGTGATCGAGGAGGTCATCTCCCGCGGGATGCTGGAGGTGCTGCCGCTGACCCACATCCGGGGGCGCTCGCTGCACGACGCCTTCGTGATCGTGGACGAGGCCCAGTCGCTGGAGCGCAACGTCCTGCTGACGGTGCTGTCCCGGATCGGCCAGGGCTCGCGGGTGGTGCTCACCCACGACGTGGCGCAGCGGGACAACCTCCGGGTGGGCCGGTACGACGGCGTGGTGGCGGTGGTGGAGAAGCTGAAGGGGCATCCGCTCTTCGCCCACATCACGCTCACGCGCTCGGAGCGTTCGCCGATCGCGGCGCTGGTCACGGAGATGCTGGAGGACATCCACCCGTGATCCACCCCTGATCGGGACATAGTCGGACAATCCGGTCAACTTGCGCCCCGGGGCCCGCTCCTGACGGAGCGGGCCCCGCCCGTTTCATCACATCGAGTGCTTTCCGTCCGGGGAACTCCCGTACGGTGAATGTGACATGCGCCACGCGAGCGGGAATTGCGTCGACAGCGCCCGGTGCGGCATGGTGAGGGTTCTGTCAGGCCCCGCGTACGGCGCGGCAGGGCTTCCGGACTCCGGGAGTCAGGCCCGGAAGGTCCGCCAACTCCGGTCGGTGGACGCACAATTGAACACCGATGAGCCGTACGCCGCCCGATTCCAACGCCCGGTCGCCTCACCTCGGCCGGACGCCGGGCCAGCACCTCCCGTGACCAGAGCACCTGCGGAGGTCCGTGCCAAGGGGCATGTTGCGCCCGCACGGTCACGCGTGGGCGATGCTGGAAGGAATCCATGTGACTCGGATCTCGGTCCGGGGAGTTGCTGTGGCCTCCGCCACCGCCGTCACCGCTGTCGGTGCCGTCGTCGGCATGGCCTCGGGCAGCGAGGGCAAGACCACGCAGACGGTCGATGTCGCCGCCGGCGCGACCCTGCTTGCCGAAGTCCCCTCTGGCGCCCAGGCGCAGACCATCAGTGACAACATCGGCCAGCAGGCATCCGCCCAGCAGGCCTCCGCCGACGCTGCCGCCAAGGCTGCCGCGGAGCAGAAGGCCGCCGAGGAGGCCGCGCGCCAGAAGGCCGCCGCGGACGCCCAGGCGAAGGCCGACGCCCAGGCCAAGGCCGACGCGGAGAAGGCCGCCAAGGCCGCCGACGACCAGCGCAAGGCCGCCGAGGCCGCGAACCGGTCCAAGGCCCGCTCGGCGATGACCGCGGTCGACGACAGCGCCCCCGCCGTCTCGGTCAGCCCCGGCTCGGTCCAGGACCTGGCGCGGCAGATCGTCGGCAACGACGCGCAGTTCCAGTGCTTCAGCCAGATCGTGAAGCGCGAGAGCGGCTGGGACTACACCGCGACCAACAAGAGCTCCGGCGCGTACGGCCTGGTCCAGGCGCTGCCCGGCTCGAAGATGGCCTCGGTCGGCGCCGACTGGCGCACCAACCCGGCCACCCAGATCAAGTGGGGCCTCAACTACATGAACAGCCGCTACGGCAGCCCCTGCGGTGCCTGGTCGTTCTGGCAGGCCCACAGCTGGTACTAGGAGGCCGCCGCCGCGGCGGCGCACTCCGTGCGACCCCCGGTCGCCCTCCCTTCCGAGGGCGGGTGACCGGGGGTCGTCGCTTTCGGGGCGCCCGCGCCGCGGGCGGCCGGCGCGAGCGAACCGCGCCGCCCGGGCTGCGCTGACCAGTGCGCTCTCGGGCGGTGCGGTCCTGGTTGCGGACGCGGGGCGCGGGAAGGGGTCCTGGTTGCTTCCCGCACCGGCCGGTCCGCCGGCGGTTGGCTCTCGGGTGCCCTCCGGAGCTGTGGTCTCCGGGGTCTCGTCCCGAGTCCTCCCCAGCGAAGTGCATCCGAAACCATCCGGAACATGGCGATTTGTCCCAGTCGTCGGACTGGGGTGTTCGAATCGAACCCAACGGTGACCGGACGGGCCGCACCCTCGCCGGGTAGCGTCATCCCTGACGGCCGCGGCGGGACCCGCGGCGTACCGCCGGGGCACGGCGGACCGGGCAGCGGAGCGGTGGTAGCGAGGATGGCGCGGGGCGGGAAGGCCTTCAAGGCCGTGGCCAAGGGCATGGCCGTGGTGGCGAGCGCGGCCGCCGTGATCGAACGGCGCCGACGCGCCGCGATGGCGGCCGACCCGCACGAACTCGCCGTCCCCGCGCTCGCCGAGGGGCACGGGTTCGCCGAGGGGCACGTACCGGCGGCGGCCGAGGCGCCCAGCCCGGTGCCGGTGCCCCGGGCCGACCCGGCGCCGGCACCGACGGGTGCGGCCGTCGCCGCTCCCTCCGGCGCTCCCGTGCCCACCACCCGGGCCGTGCCCACCGCGCACGCGGGGCTCGGGCGGGAGTACCACCCCGGCCGGCCCGCCACTCCCGCCGAGGCGGTCCCGTGGGGTCTGCGGGTGGCCGCCGAGTCGACCTGGCGGCTGCTGCTGCTCGGCGCCGCGCTCTACGTGGTCTTCTACGTGGTCGACATGCTGCGGCTGGTCGCCTTCTCGGTGCTGGCCTCGCTGCTGATCGCCGCCCTGCTGGAGCCCTCGGTGTCCTGGCTGCGCCGGCACGGGGCGCCGCGCTCGCTGGCGGCCGGCGGGGTGTTCCTGAGCGGTCTGGCCGGGATCGGACTGGTCGGCTGGTTCGTGGTCTGGCAGGTGAGCACCAACCTGCCGGACGTCACCGCCCAGGTCAAGGACGGCGTCAACCAGCTGAGGGACTGGCTGATCACCGGCCCGCTGCACCTGACCCAGCAGCAGATCAAGGACTTCGCCGACCAGATCACCAAGGCGATCACCACCAACACCGATCAGCTCACCTCGGCCTCGATCACCGGAGCGCAGATCGCCGTCGAGGTGCTGACCGCGCTGCTGATGACCTTCTTCACCACCTTCTTCCTCCTCTACGACGGCGAGCGGATCTGGTCCTGGGCGCTGCGCGGCCTGCCCCGCAACTCCCGCTTCGCGATGGCCGGCGCCGGACCGAAGGCCTGGGCGACGCTCACCGCCTACGTGCGCGGCACCGTGTGCGTGGCCTTCATCGACGCGGTCTGCATCGGGATCGGCATCGACCTGCTGGGCGTGCCGCTGGCGATGCCGCTGGCCGTGATCATCTTCCTGGGTGCCTTCGTCCCGCTGGTCGGCGCGCTGGTCACCGGCACCGTCGCGGTGCTGATCGCGCTGGTCACGCAGAACCCGTGGACGGCGCTGATGGTGCTGGTGCTGCTGATCGCGGTGATGCAGGTCGAGAGCCACATCCTGCAGCCGTTGATCCTCGGCCGGGCCGTCCGGGTGCACCCGCTGGGCGTGGTCCTCGGCGTCGCGGCCGGCGGCATCGTCGGTGGCATCGGCGGCGCGGTCGTCGCCGTCCCGCTGATCGCCGTCACCAACACGGTGGTGACCCATCTGCGCCGCCGCAACGAGGCCGGCCAAGCCGTCTTCACCGCCCTCGAAGCCGCCCGTGAAGCCGCCGAACGCACCGCCGCCGCCACACCGGGACCGGCCGCCGAGCCGGCCTCCGCCGCCCCAGCGGCTCCGGCCGCGGAGTAGGGCCCGCGCAGGGCGGGCAGCACCAGTCCCACCCCGGCGGGCCGAAGCCGGTCCGAGGGCCGGCACCGTCCGGGCGACGGCCGCCGGGCGGAGCGCCGCTCGCCAGAGGGTTCAGTCACGGCGCCCGGGCGCCTCGGTGATCCGGCGGCCGTGCCCGCTCACGATCCTTCCGATGTTGTCGACCGAGGTGCGGTCGCCGCCGGGCCCGTCGTCCCAGTAGGACGAGTGCGCCGTGCCGTCCGCGGACCCGGCGCCGACGGCGAAGCGCCGGGCACCGAACTCGGTGCTCGCCGGATCCCTGGCGTACCAGCCGGTGTGGGACACGTAGTCCCAGCCGGCGGCGCCGACGTAGGTGTGATCGGCGCCGACGGAGAAGTCGGAGGCGTGGAGGGCGTCCGTTCCGGGGCTGCCGACCAGGACGAGGTCGTCGGCCGCCAGCCCGGTCGGCTTCCTCGCCGCGAGACCGACCAGGAGCGAGCCGAAGCTGTGTCCCTGCGCCGTCACATGGGCCGGCCGCCCCTGGTGCGAGGCGCGCTGCCCTTCGAGGAACCTGCGGTAGGCGTCGACCCCGTCCCGGGCGCGGCCGAGGTCGAGGGTCTCCGCGGCGGAGAGCGGTGCGTCGTAGCCCAGCCAGGCGATCGACGCCGTCGACCGTGTCGGGTCGACGCGTCGGGCCGCGTCGTACACGGCCCTCGCCCGGGTCGCGTCGCCGCCGCCGATCCGCTGCAGCTCGGTGCCCAGGCCGCCGACCAGCGAGGTGACGTCGTCCGCGGTGTCGGGATCGCCGAAGGAGAGGATGCCGCGGCCCCGCCCCTCACTCCCGATGCCGAGCAGGAGGACGGGCGGTTGCGTTCCGTCCGAGTCGCGCAGCCGCCGGGCGATGCTCCGGAACCCGTTCAGCTTGAGCTCCCCGTTCGGGTCGGACGCGTGGTCACCCCGCTCGTACGCGGCGATGAGCCTGGGCAGGAGGATCCGATTGGCCTGGTCCCGGGCGGCCGAGGGCACACCGTCACGGTTGCCGACCAGGTCCGGGTGCTCCGTGATCAGCCACTGCTGCTCGTCGGTGGGGAGCCCGTTCCACCAGGCGTTGACCTCGGCCGGTGACGCGTCCGCGTCCGGGACGGCGCCGAGCAGCAGGCCGTCCGGGAGGAGGCCGGGGTCGAGCCGGTCGCCGGCGGCCGTCACGGGGTCGAGGCCGGTGCCGTCCCGGGCGCGGCCGGTGTAGTGCCGGAGCCGGGCGGTGAGGGCCCGGTCGACGGCGTCGGCCTCGGCGAGGGCCGTGGTGATGCGGGCGGCCAGCTGCCCGGCGGACCGTTCGCGGCTCTCCTCGTCCTCCGGGTCGCGCTGGTCGGCGTGGCTTGCGGGCGGCCAGGAGACGGTGCCGCGGTCGTCGACGGACATGCCGGCGGTCCGCACGTCGGCCAGCGCCTTGCGCAGCGTGGACTGGGCGACGGTCAGCGCGTCGGCCCCGGTGCGCAGGGAGCGGCCGATCAGGCCGACCTCGCTCCGGGCGGCCCTCAGTTCGCCCGTGGTGCGGTGCAGCGCCGGGCGGGCCGTGTCGGCGGTGGCCCCGGACCACCCGGAGGCGGCGATCCGGTGGTCGATGCCGGTGCCCCACGTCTGGGCGTGCCGCCCGAGGGAGCCGTGGAGCCTGTCGTAGGCGTCGGCCGCGGCGTACAGGTGGGCGAGGTCGGTGTCGCGCAGGGTGGCGAGGTCCACGCGGCTCCCCCTAGCCGAAGTGCAGCACGAAGTTCTGCCGCTGTGCCGCGGTGGGGCCGGTGGGGTTTGTGGTGGCGGTGGTGCGGGTGTCCGGGCCGAAGGCCGTACTGATCCGCCGGTCGGTGCTCGCGTACCCGTCGGCCGCGTCGAGGAGGCTCTGGCCCTGGCGGCTCATCCTGGTGTGCAGGCCGGTCACCAGGGTGTTCCAGGCGCCGGTGCAGTCGTCGAGGGCGGCGCCGCACCTCAGGCCGGACAATCCGGCCGCGGACTGCCGCGAGGCGTCGACCAGGGCCTTCAGTTCGCCGGGGATCACGGACGCGGTCTCGACGGCCGTGTCCCCGGTCTGCCGGAGTTCGTCGGGGCTCGCTCGGAAGCCGGATGACGGTCGGTCGGACACCGCGGGCCCCCTCGGACCGAATGTCGTGCACGGATCGCCCAGCACTGTAGCGGAGCGCGGGGCGCCCGGCGGAAACGGCGGCGGGCTCCTCGCGGACGTGGTGTCCGGGAGGAGCCCGCTCGGGGTGCCGGGTGCGTCAGGCGGTGACGGCGGCGAGGGCGGCCTCGGAGTCGAGGACGCCGGCCACGGCCTGCAGGACGGCGGCGATCTTCATCGAGGCCTGGATGACCTCGCGCTCGACGCCGGCCTTGCGCAGGACGGCCTCGTGCGAGTCCAGGCACTGGCCGCAGCCGTTGATGGCCGAGACCGCGAAGCACCAGAGCTCGAAGTCGACCTTCTCGACGCCCGGGGTGCCGATGATGTTCATCCGCAGACCGGCCCGCATCGTGCTGTACTCCTTGTCGGAGAGCAGGTGCAGCGTCCGGTAGTAGACGTTGTTCATCCCCATGATCGCGGCCGCGCCCTTGGCGGCGGTGTACGCCTCGGGGGAGAGGTTGGCCTTGGCCTCGGGCTCCAGCTCGCGCAGCAGACCGGGGCTACGGGTGGCCATCGCGCAGGACAGCACGGTGCCCCACAGCTGCTGGGCCGGCAGGTCGGAGTTGCCGATGACCGAGCCCAGGTTGAGCTTGAGGTCCTTGGCGTAGTCCGGGAGGGCGGCCTTCAGGTCGTCCAGGGCCATGGGTCAGCCCGCCAGCAGGGCCTGGGCGTCGAGGGTGTCCTCGCCCTTGTTCCAGTTGCACGGGCACAGCTCGTCGGTCTGCAGGGCGTCCAGCACCCGCAGGACCTCCTTCGGGTTACGGCCGACGGAGCCGGCGGTCACCATGACGAACTGGATCTCGTTGTTCGGGTCCACGATGAACACGGCGCGGTGGGCGGTGCCGTCCTCGCCCTCGACGCCGCAGGCGCGCATCAGGTCGTGCTTGACGTCGGCCAGCATCGGGAAGGGCAGGTCGCGCAGGTCCTTGTGGTCCTTGCGCCAGGCGTGGTGCACGAACTCGGAGTCGCCGGAGACGCCGAGGATCTGGGCGTCGCGGTCGGCGAACTCGTCGTTCAGCTTGCCGAACGCGGCGATCTCGGTGGGGCAGACGAAGGTGAAGTCCATCGGCCAGAAGAAGACGACCTTCCACTTGCCCTCGTAGGACTTGTGGTTGATGTCAGCGAAGGCGTTCGCGGCGTCGAGGTCGACACAGGCCTTGAGGTCGAACTCGGGGAACTTGTCACCGATCGTGAGCACGTTCGCTTCTCCTGAAGTGAGATGAGGGGAGCTTTGTCCGGATTCCGGACACGCATCACGATTCCACATCGTGGACTGATCAGGGAAATAGCTAGACTGGATGTGTCTGATCGGAGATTGCTATCAGTACCGAATCCCCCACGTCGCGGCCGGGTACCCGCCGGGCCGCCGCCGCGAAGGCCGGCCAGGCTGTGGCGAGCACCACAGCCCGCGGCCCCCGTACCCCGACCGTCGCCCAGCTCAGGGCCTTCGTCGCGGTGGCGGAGCACCGGCACTTCCGGGAGGCCGCCGCCGCCACCGGGACCAGCCAGCCCGCGCTGTCCGGGGCGGTCGCGGCGCTGGAGGAGTCGCTCGGTGCGCAGCTCGTCGAGCGTACGACGCGCAGGGTGATCGTCACTCCGCTGGGGGAGCGCGTGCACCAGCACGCCCGCCGGGTGCTGGCCTCGCTGCAGGCCCTCACCGAGGAGGTCGAGGCCGCCCGCCGGCCCTTCACCGGGCCGCTGCACCTGGGTGTCATCCCGACCGTCGCGCCCTACCTGCTGCCCACCGTGCTGCGGCTGGTCCGGGACCGCTTCCCGGAGTTGGAGCTGCACGTCCACGAGGAGCGCACCCCCTCGCTGCTGGAGGGCCTGGCCGCCGGACGGCTGGACGTCCTGCTGCTCGCGCTCCCGGCCGGCGGGAGCGCGCCGACCACGGACATCCCGCTGTTCGACGAGGACTTCGTCCTGGTCACCCCGCCGGGCCATCCGCTCGCCGGGCGGGTGGACGTGCCGCGTGACGTGCTGCTCGACCTGGACGTGCTGCTGCTGGAGGAGGGCCACTGCCTGCGCGACCAGGCGCTGGACATCTGCCGCGAGGTCGGTGCCGACCCGGCGGGCTCGACCACCCGCGCGGCCGGCCTGTCCACCCTCGTGCAGCTGGTCGCCGGCGGCCTCGGGGTGACGCTGCTGCCCGCCACCGCGCTGGACGTCGAGGCCGGGCGCACCGACCGACTGGCCGCCGTCCGCTTCGCCGCCCCGGCGCCGGGGCGGCGGATCGGACTGGCCGTCCGCCCGGGCTCGGCGCGCGGCGCCGAGTACGAGCGCTTCGCGGCCGCGCTGCGCGAGGTGCTGGTCGAGCTGCCGGTCCGGATCGTGGAGGCCTGACCGGCTCGGGTCGGGGCCGACTCGGCCCCGACCGGTTCGGGCCGGGCCGGGCTCAGCCCTGGCCGGCTCCGGCCGGGCCCGGCTCCCCGTGCCAGCGCGGTTCGGGGCGGACGGCGGGGGCGCCCAGGCAGAGCCCGACCGTCGTCGCGACCAGGAGGTCCAGGGTCCGCAGGGTGTCCGCCTCGGGCCGACCGTCGGCGCCGCGCAGTGCGAGGTGGCGGGCCGTCAGTCCGTCGAAGCCGCTGAGGAAGTGGACGGCGATCTCGCGCGCGGGCATCGCCAGGGTCAGCCCGTGGGCGACCGCGAGGGCGGTGAGCATCTCGGTGGCGGTGCCCTCGACCTCGCGCTGCAGCCCGAGCATGATCTCCCGCACGTCCGGGTCGCGCATCGCCAGCGCCCCGAACTCGCTGAGCAGCACGCATCGCCCCTCCTCGCCGGTGGCGGCCTCCCAGAGCGCGTACACCAGGGTGCGGACCTGCTCGCCGAACGGCCCGTCGCCGGGGGTCGCGGCGCGCACCTGCCCGATCGCCTCGGAGGTCAGCTGCTCCACCACGGCCCGGTAGAGGTCCTTCTTGGTGCCGAAGGTGTAGTGCACCGTCGCCTGCGCGACCCCGAGCTCGGCCGCGATCGCGCGGGTGCTGCCCGCGGCGACCCCTTCCCGTGCCATCAGGTCGAGTGCGGCCTGGACCAGTTGCGGGCGGCGTTCGGAGGCGGGGACGTGAGCCATCCAGCCAGGGTAGCGCCATGGTCGGTCAACTGTGTCAAACGATGCGGTCAGTCGATCCGGTCGGCCAACTTTGTCACCCGACCAACTTGAGCGTACGGTGGAACGCGACCTGCCCTGACCGACTCCGAGGGACCGCCCATGGCCACCTACCTGTACCGACTGGGCCGCTTCTGCTTCCGGCGGCGGCGTACCGTCCTGGCCGTCTGGATCGCCGTGCTGATCGCGATCGGCGGGGCCGCGGGCGCCTTCGCCGGCAAGACCAGCGACGAGTTCAAGGTGCCCGGCACCGAGGCGCAGGCCACGCTGGACCGGATCAAGGACACCTTCCCGGCCCAGGGCCACGGCTCCGCCCAGGTCGTCTTCGCCGCCCCGGCGCCCGGCGGCGCCACCACGCCCGAGGCCGCGAAGGCGGTCGGCGAGGCGGTCGGCCGGATCGCCCGCGTCCCCGGCGTGGCCGCCGTGCCCGACCCCTACGCGACCGGCGCCGTCTCGTCCGACGGCCGGGTCGCGATCGCCCTGGTCTCCTTCGACCACAAGCTCGCCGACGTCACCGACCAGCAGCGCGACGCCGTCAAGGCCGCCGCCGAACCGGTCCGCGCGGCCGGCCTGGACGTGGCCTTCGGCGGCGACGCCTACAACAGGTTCGCCCAGATCGAGGGCGGCTCCGAGTCGATCGGCCTGCTCGTGGCCGGGCTGGTGCTGGTGGTCACCCTGGGCACCCTGGTCGCGGCCGGACTGCCGCTGCTCACCGCGCTGGTGGGCGTCGGGGTGTCGATGGCCGGACTGCTGGCGCTGACCGGCTCGTTCCAGATCATCACCACGGCGCCGGTGCTGGCCCTGATGGTCGGCCTCGCGGTCGGCATCGACTACGCGCTGTTCATCCTGTTCCGCCACCGCCGCCACCTGGACGAGGGCCTGGAGCCGGAGGAGGCCGCCGCCCGCGCCACCGCGACCGCCGGCAGCGCCGTCGTCTTCGCCGGGCTGACCGTGGTCGTCGCGCTCGCCGGGCTCGCCGTCGCCGGCGTCCCGTTCCTCACCGTGATGGGCCTGGCCGCCTCCGGCGCGGTCGTGGTGGCCGTCCTGGTCGCGATCACGCTGCTGCCCGCGGTGCTGGGCTTCGTCGGCCGCGCGATCGACCGGCTCCCGGTCTGGAACCGGGCGCTGCGCACGGGCGGCCGGACCACCACGGGCGAGCGCTGGGCCCGCTTCGTGGTCCGCCGCCCGCTGCCCGTCCTGCTGGTCGGCCTGGCCGGGCTGGGCGCCCTGGCGGTGCCCGCGGCGAGCCTGGACCTCGGTCTGCCGGGCGGCGGTTCACAGGCCGTCGGGACGGACGCGCGCAAGGCGTACGACCTGGTCAGCGACGGCTTCGGAGCGGGCTTCAACGCCCCGCTGGTGGTGGTCGTGGACGCCCACGACGCCCCGCGGCCCGACCAGGCGGTGCAGGGCGTGGCGGCGAAGCTGCAGACCCTGAAGGGCGTCAGGACGCTGCTGCCGCCGCAGGTCGACCAGGCCGGCCGGACCGCGCTCGTCCCCGTCATCCCGCAGACCGGCCCGGACCACGCGGACACCAAGGCGCTGGTCACCGAGATCCGCGACCAGCGCGGGGAGGTGAAGGCGGCGACCGGCGCGGACATCGCCGTCACCGGCACCACGGCCGCCAACATCGACGTCTCCACCAAGCTCGGCCAGGCGCTGCCGCCGTTCATCGCGGTGATCGTCGCGATCGCGCTGGTGCTGCTCGCCCTGGCCTTCCGCTCGGTGCTGGTGCCGCTCAAGGCGGTGCTGGGCTTCCTGCTCAGCATCGGGGCCTCGCTCGGCGCGGTGGTCGCGGTCTACCAGTGGGGCTGGCTGGACGGCCTGATCGACGTGCCGAAGGTCGGCCCGGTGGTCAGCTTCGTGCCGATCCTGCTGATCGGGGTGCTGTTCGGACTGGCGATGGACTACGAGCTGTTCCTGGTCTCCGGGATGAAGGAGCAGTACGTCCACGGCAAGGCGCCGCGCGAGGCGGTCGTGGGCGGGGTCAAGGGCGGCGCCCGGGTGGTGACGGCGGCCGCGCTGATCATGGTCTCGGTGTTCGGGGCCTTCGTCTTCGGCCACGACCCCATCGTCCAGCCGATCGGCTTCGCCCTCGCGGTGGGCGTGCTGGTGGACGCCTTCGTGGTGCGGATGGCGCTGGTGCCGGCCGCGATGGCGCTGTTCGGCAAGGCCGCCTGGTGGTTCCCGAAGCGGCTGGAGAAGGTCGTGCCGAAGGTGGACATGGAGGGCGAGCAGTTGATCGCGCGCCTGGCGGAGCAGCCGGCGAAGGAGCCGGTCGGCGTCTGAGGCCGGGGCTGCCGCGGCCGGTTACGGCTGCGGCAGCCGCTGCTCGAACCAGACCACCTTGCCGGTGCCCAGCCGGGTCGCGCCCCAGCGGTCCGCGCACCTGGCCACTATCTGCAGCCCGCGCCCGCGTTCGTCCTCCGGCCCGGTGCGGCGCGGCCGCGGCAGCAGCGGACTGTCGTCGCCGACCTCGCAGCGCAGCCGGGTGGTGCGCACCAGGCTGAGGGTGATCGGCCGGGTCGCGTGCTGGACGGCGTTGGTGACCAGCTCGCTGACCATCAGCTCGGTCGCCTCGCTGAGCTCGTCCAGCCCCCAGCGGCGCAGGGTGTGCGCGGCCAGCCGGCGGGCCCGGCCGGGCGTCTCGTTGCGCGGCTGCAGGTACCAGTGCGCGACGTCCCCGGCCGGGATGCCGTCGAAGCAGGCGCCGAGCAGGGCGATGTCGTCACCGCGGTCGCCGGGCGGCAGGATCCGCAGTGCCTCCATGCACAGCTGCTCGGGAGACTGCCAGCGGGCGGCGGCGATCCGGGCGCGCAGCACCTCCAGGCCGTCGCTGATCGGCCGGCTGCGGGTCTCCACCAGGCCGTCGGTGAACAGCAGCAGCGCCGAGCCGGGCGGCGCGGGCAGCTCGACGGAGTTGAAGTCGACCCCGCCCACCCCGATCGGCGCCCCGGAGTCCAGCTCCACCAGCTCGGCCGTCCCGTCCGGGCGGACCAGCACCGGCGGGACGTGTCCGGCGTTGGCCAGCACCACCCGGTTGGCGATCGGGTCGTAGACCGCGTACACGCAGGTGGCCAGGTGCTGTTCGCGGCCGAGCCGCTGGGCCTGCTCGTCCAGGTGGTAGAGCACCTCGTGCGGAGGCAGGTCGAGGGCGGCCAAGGTCTGCGCGCTGGTGCGCAGTTGGCCCATGATGGCGGCCGAGGTGAGTGAGTGGCCCATCACGTCGCCGACGATCAGGGCCACCCGGTTGCCGGGCAGCGGGACGGCGTCGTACCAGTCGCCGCCGACCTGCGCGCCGCGCTCGCCGGGCAGGTAGCGCTGGGCGAGCCGGACGCCGTGCGGCTGCGGCAGCCGCAACGGCAGCATGCTGCGCTGGAGTTCGTTGGCTATCTCCCACTCGCGGGCGTACCGCAGGGCGGTGTCCACGGCCAGCCCGGCCTGGGTGGCGAGGTGCGCGGCGGTCGCGGTGTCCGCGGCGTCGAAGACCGGGCGGCCGCTGCGTTCGGGAGGGCGGCGGATCAGCACCAACAGCCCGAGGACGGCCTTGCGGCCGCGCAGCGGGAGGGCGAGGACGGAGGTGCCCGCGGCCAGCCGGGCCACCCCGCGGGTGCCGTACAGCTCGCGCAGCAGCACCTCGGTGCGCTCGGCGCCGGGCGTGCCGAGGACGGCGGGCTCGGCGGGGCGGCGGCTCAGCAGGGCGTGCGCGAGCGCCCCGCCGCGGGTGACGGGGGTGGCGGGCCCGCTGTCGGCGGTCGAGCGGGCGCCGTAGCGGGAGCGGCGCCGGTCGTCGAAGCCGCCCGGGCGGCCGCGGCGGCCGATCCGGGTGCCGGTGCTGTGGTGGATCCGCAGTTCCTCGGGGAAGCCGGGTTCGCGTTCGACGTTGGGCAGCGGGTCGCGCAGGTGGACCACGGCGGCGTCGGCCAGCGTCGGGACCAGCACCCGGCCGATGTTGCGCAGCGTCGCGGCCAGGTCGAGGGCGCTGTTGATCCGCCGGGTCGCCGAGTCGAGGTAGGCGAGGCGGTCCGCCACCTCGGCCCGCTCCGGGCGGGCGGCGGACGGCTTCGCGGGGGCCGGTGCCGGGGCTTGGGCCGGAGCCGGGGCCGGGGCTTGGTTCGGCGCCGGGGCGTGAGCCGCAGCCGGTGCCTGGGCCGGGACCTGGCGGCGCTGGCCCGGGACGGCGGGCGGCTGCTCCGCCTCGGTCTTGAGCTGGTCGCGCACGGCTGCCTGTCCTGGATTCGGTGGGTCGATGGGGGTGTTCTGGGCCGGTCGGTCGATCAGCCGACGCGTCGACAGCACAGGAACAGCTGTTCCTCCGGCGGCAGCGAGGTACTGGCCGGCGCGTACGGATGCCCCGAGCACTCCTCGACGGCGAAGCCGGATGCGACCAGGACCCGCTCCAGATCCTCCCTCAGATACCCACTGATCCGCAGCTCTCTGCCAAGGAACGGAAGCGGAACGTGATCCAGGTCCGCCTCGACCATACCGAGCGCCAGCAGTCCGCCCGGTCGCAGGAGTTCGCGCAGCCGCCGGAGCACGGTCGGGATCTCGTCCTGCGGCAGCAGGATCAACGTGAAGAACGCGGTGACGGCGGCGAAGGTGCCGTGGCCGTCCGGTCCGAGCGCGGGCGCGTTCCAGACCCGGTCGGCGCGCTCGGTGGCCAGATCGTACAGGTCGATCCGATGGAACACCGGCGGGATCGCGCCGGGGAACGCCGCCTGCCGGGCCAGCGTCAGCATCACGTCGGAGAGGTCCACACCGGTCACCCGCAGCCCGGCCCCGGTCAGCTGGCGGACGGTCGGCTCACCGGTGCCGCAGCCCACGTCCAGCACCCTGGCGCCCGGTTCCAGCCCGGCGAGGAGACGCCGGCCGCAGGCCAGCTGTCCGTCCTTCGCGGGGAAGGCCTCGCCGTACCCCGCGCCGATGGTGTCGAAGGCGACCGCCTGCAGGGCCCGCGCCGCCCGGCGCCGCCGTACCTCGGGCTCGTCGTCCCCGGCGTCCTCGCCGACGGGGAACGGGTCGGATATCCGTCCGGTCGTCACGTTGAGAGGCACCCTTCCACCCGTGCCTCCGGTCGGCTCTCGGCGGCCTCCCGGGCCGCTGCCGGTGGCGGCGTGTCACACTCCCAGCAGCACGCGGACCGACTGCACCCCGGCGCGCTCGCGACGGACACTCGTGTGCGTACTGGCATCTGAGAATATGCGCGATCACCGCGCCATGGGGTCCCTTTCCGGCCAACTCGTCGTGCTTGGGTCGATGTGGCCGGGGTTGCGGAAGCACGGCGGTGCGGGCCGGGGTGGTGCGCGAGGGCCCGCGCGCCGTACGGAGCGCCGGGGGTGACGCCAGGGGTGACGCCGGGACGGCGGCGCTGACCTGCGGTTTCTCCGATCTGCAGGCTGACTATCGGACGTTTATCGAACGTCAATCGGTGCGGTGCACAGTGGAGTCCAGCGCCGGGGAAGCGTTGAGGGCGCTCCCGCAGCCGGGGGGCTGCGGGAGCGCCGACGCGCGGATCGGGGGAGGTACTCCGAGGGGGAGCGGAGGCCTTACGGCGCCGGGGGAATGATGGGCTCGGTGTGCTGCTGGGAGATGAGGTCCGCCACGGGGGAGGCCTCGGGCACACCGAGCCGCGTGAAGATCGCGTGCGCCTCCTGGAGGCACGCGAGCCCGCGAGCGGGCTGGGCGAGGGCCAGCAGTGCCTCGCCCAGTGCGGCGTTGGCCAGGCCCTGGCAGTAGGCGAAGTCCATTTCCTGGGCTATCGCCAACGACGCGCCGGCCGTCTCGGCAGCCTCGACAGGCTGCTCGTCGGCGAACAGGGCGGAGGCGAGGCGGGCCAGGGCGTATCCCTCCCAGAGGGCGTTCTGCTGGGACTGGTACAGCCGGTGCGCCTCGCGCAGATGCGGGACGGCTTCACCGCCGGAGAGCACCACGCCCAGCTGGTAGAGGGTCTGGGCGAGCAGCGGACCGTTCTTGGAGGCCCGTGCGGCGGCGACACCGTCCCGGGCGGACTGGACCGCCGTCTCGGTCATACCCAACCGGTGCTGCACGCGAGCGATGTTGCTGATCAGCCTGGCCTCGCCGATGGCCGTGCCGACCTGCCGGTTGATGGTAAGGGCCTGTTCGAGGAACGGCAGGGCCTCGGCCGGACGGTTGCCCACGCTCAGGATCACGCCCAGCATGTTGGCCGCGGCCAGGAGCAGGACGGTCGGGTCGTTCGGCGCCTGGTGGTCCAGGCTGCGGCGGAAGGACCGCTCGGACCCCTGGAAGTCGCTGGTGATGGACTGCAGGGTGCCGAGGGCGAAGTACACCCGGGCGATTCCGGCGGAGTCGTCGCGGTGCTGCGTGTCCTCGCCGATCGCCTCCAGGACCCGGAGCATGCGAGGGCCGCGGGTCGGGTCCGGGTCGATGCTGAACAGGTAGTTCAAGAGGTCGACGGCAGCCCGCTGCAGGGCACCGGGGCCTGGCGCGGCAGCCTCGACGGCGCTGAGCAGTAGGGAACCCTCGGTCCGAAGCCAGTCCTGCGCGGCCTGGCTCGTGGGCAGGTCGAGTCCCGGCTGGGTGAGGGAGGTCAGGAGCTCGGGCAGCGGATCGTCCGGCTCGATGACCTGGGCCGCGTTGCGCACGGTCGGAATCAGCAGGTCGAGCAGGCGCAGCACCGCCCGCTCCTGCTCCCCGGTGTCCCCGATCCGCTCGTTCTGCCGCTGGGCGTACAGCCGGAGCAGGTCGTGGTAGCGGTAGCGGCCGGGGGTGAAGCACTCCAGCATGTTCGCCTCGACCAGCGCCTCGGCGAGGTCCTCGGCGGTGTACTCGTCCACGCCGAGTAGCGCCGCGGCGGCCGCCAGGGGAATGTCGGGCGAGTCGATCAGGGCGAGGAGCCGAAAGGCGCGGGCCTCGTCCGTGGACAGCTGTCCGTAGCCGAGTCCGATGGTGGTCTCCACGGCGAGGTTGCCGAGCTGGAGTTCGTCCAACCGCCGTCGCTGATCGGCTAACCGACTGGCCAGGTCGGAGACGCTCCAGCGCGGGCGGCTGGCCAGCCGGGCGGCGGCGATGCGGACCGCCAGCGGCAGGAAGCCGCAGGCGGTGACCACCTTCATGGCTGCTTCCGGTTCGGCGGCGACCCGTTGCTCACCGACGATGGCCGAGAAGAGCGCCAGCGCTTCAGCCGGGGTCAGTTCCTCGACGTCGAAAAGCTGCGCACCGGGGATGCCGGCCAGCCGGGAGCGGCTGGTGGCGAGCACAGCACAGCCGGAGACGCCCGGGATGAGCGGGCGGATCTGTTCGGCGTCGCGGGCGTTGTCGAGCAGGATGAGCATCCGCCGGTTGGCGAGCAGCGAGCGGTACAGGGCGGCACGCTGCTCGAGCGAGTCCGGGTTCTCCGCGACGCCGAGCGCGTGCAGGAAGTCGCCCAGGACGACCACCGGATCGGCCGGCGAGGCGCCGGCTCCGCGCAGGTCGACATACAACTGTCCGTCGGGGAACTCGGCGCGGACGCGGTGGGCGACGTGCACCGCGAGGGTGGTCTTGCCGACACCGCCGATGCCGGCCAGCGAGGTGACCACCACGGCCTGGCCGGTGGCGTTCATCAGGACCGTGGAGAGGTCGCCGACCAACTCGGTGCGGCCGCTGAAGTCCGAGACGTCAGCAGGGAGTTGAGCCGGGGCGGGAGGTGCGGCCGGACCGTCCTCGCGCACAGCGCGGTCGGCTGCGGCCGGAAGGGCGAGCGCCGGGTCGGCCGCGAGGATGCGGTTGTGCATCGCGGACAGCCCGGTGCCCGGCTCGACGCCGAGCTCCTCGATCAGGAGCTTGCGGGTGTCGGTGTAGACGCCGAGCGCCTCGGCCTGCCGGCCGCAGCGGTACAACGCCAGCATCAGCAGCTCGCGCAGGCGTTCGCGCAGCGGGTGCTCGGCCGTCAGGCTGTTGAGCTCGCCGACGACCTCGGCGTGCAGGCCGATGTCGAGGGCGGTGGAGCAGAGTTCCTCGGCCGCGGCGACCTGGCGTTCGGCGAGGCGCTGCCGCTGGGTGTCGGCGTAGGGGCCGGGGATGCCGGTGAGCGGACGGCCGCTGAACAGGTCCAGTGCCTGGAGCAGCAGCCGGTGCGCCTCGTGCTTGTCGCCCGAGGTCCGAGCCGCTGTGGCCTCGGCGGAGAGCCGCTCGAAGACCGTCAGGTCGAGCGCCTCGCCCGGAATGCGGAGCGCGTAGCCGTCGGCGACGGAGACGAGCAGCTCGGCCGGTCGGCGCACCTCGCGCCGGGGCTCGATGACGGAGCGCAGGCGGGAGACGTACGTGCGGAGGGCGGCCACCGCCTGGGTCGGGGGCCGGTCGCCCCAGAGCGCGTCGACCAGGTCCTGCGTGGTGACCGGGCGTCCGGAGTGCAGCAGAAGGGTGGTCAGGACGGCCTGCTGCTGGGGGGATCCGAGGGAGAGGGGTTTGCCGTCGAGCCAGGCCTGGACCGGACCGAGGACTTGGAAGCGCAGCGCAGGGGTCTGCGGCGTCTCCCGAAACTCCATGAAGTCCCCCGATGGCCTGTGGTGTCGATTCCGTGAAAGGGCGCTCGGCGGTCCGCCGCGGTGCTTCAGCTTAGGCGGACGCCCGACTCTGCCGGACGGCAGCGCAAGCCACACGATGTTTATCGGACATTTAATCAACCCTACGATACTGTCCGCGCGCCCGCGCCACGGAGGTCGGGCTGGACACATTTGATGACCGAAAGGCGGCCGCCCCATGGCCAACGACCAGAGCGAGACCCCGGTGGCGTCGGCGCCCGAGAACGCGGCGAAGACCGAGGCTCCGGCCGCCGCTGTGGAGGCGGGCAAGACTGTCGAGGGCGCGGTGGCAGCGACCTCGAACCCGGCCGAGTACACCGCGCCGACCGACGAGCAGAAGGCGAACGTCGAGGACGACCTCTTCGGCGACGAGGCCGAGCACGTGGCGGAGCCCACCGCGCCGACCACCGACGAGCCCGGTAAGAAGTACGTGCCGGAGAGCGTCATCGGCGGCCACCCGTAAGCCGTTCCCCTCGAGTGCCCCCGTGCCCCGTCAGGGCGCGGGGGCACTGCTGGTGGTGTACGCGCCAGTTCGTACCCCGGCGGGTCGGTGGCCGATTCCCGCCCCCGGTGCACGCATGGTGACCGGCGTTGTCCGTAACGTGCCCGGCGGCGCGCGCGGGGCGTTCCGGAATTACGGATTCACCGCGGGGATTGCGAAGTCCGGAATGTTGCCGTTCGCGGGGATTTCGCCGGAATTATCGACGCCGAACTCATTCAGCCGATTCGCGCGGCCCAGGAACGGGTGAGACGTGGGCGGGTTCGACGGCCCATTCGAGGCCGCCGCCCTCGGGGCGCAGGTAGTACTCGCCGCCGATGGTGTCCATGTAGATGCCGGTGCGTCCGGTCCTCCGGTCGAGGACGAGTTCACCCACGTGCGGTCGGTAGGCCGGGGCGTTGCGCTGTCGGATGCTCACCGCTGTGCTCCTCGCTCTGGGAGGCGACTGGCCAGCATCTCTAGAGAAGCTAATATCTCTAGAGATGTCAACGGTCGTATCTGCTTACTAGCGGCCGCAGGCGCGCCTACGATTTGTCCGAGGCAGAGGGAGCGGCGATGACCGGCAGCACTGGCGACAAACGGCCCAAGTACCAGCGGATCGCCGAGGCGCTGAAGGCGGCCATCGACACCGGCCGGTACCGCGCGGGGGACCGCCTGCCCGGCGAGAACGACCTCATGGACGAGTACGGCGTGGCCCGGATGACCGCCCGCCAGGCGCTGGGGGTGCTGCAGAGCGAGGGCATCGCCGAGGCGCGCCGCGGTGCGGGGGTGTTCGTCCGGGACTTCCGGCCGCTGCGCCGGCGCGGCATCCAGCGGCTGGCGCAGGGGCAGTGGGGGTCCGGCCGGTCGATATGGTCGGCGGACATCGACAACCGCACCCTGGTGGTCGACCAGGTGTCCGTGACCGAGCAGGGCGCGCCCGAGCACGTGGCCCGGGTGCTGGGTGTGGACCCGGGCGCTCCGATGTGCGTGCGGAACCGCCGCTTCGTCCTGGACGGCAAGCCGGTGCTGCTCTCCACCTCGTACCTGCCGGCCGGTCTGGTGGCCGGCACCGCGATCACCCGCGAGGACACCGGCCCGGGCGGTACCTACGCCCGGCTGGCCGAGATCGGCGCCAAGCCCGTGCACTTCCGCGAGGAGGTCCGCTCCCGGATGCCCAGCGGCGAGGAGTCCACCCGCCTCGACCTGTCCGCCGGCACCCCGGTGATCCTGATCTGCCGCACCGCCTTCGCCGACGAGGGCCAGGTGGTCGAGCTCAACGAGATGATCCTGGACGCCGCCTCCTACGTCCTGGAGTACGACTTCGACGCCTGAGCCGGTCGCTACGAGAACCGCCCCGGGCGCGGGAGGCGGCCGGGGCGGTTCGGAGGTGTTCGGGAGCCTACGGGCTACTCCTTGGAGCGGACCCGGAGGTTGGTGATCAGCGGGCCCTCCGTCGTCTCGCGGAAGAAGTCGTTGCCCTTGTCGTCCACCACGATGAACGCCGGGAAGTCCTCGACCTCGATGCGCCAGACGGCCTCCATGCCGAGCTCCGCGTACTCCAGGACCTCGACCTTCTTGATGCAGTCCTGGGCGAGGCGGGCCGCCGGGCCGCCGATGGAGCCGAGGTAGAAGCCGCCGTGCTGGGCGCAGGCGTCGGTGACCTGCTTGCTGCGGTTGCCCTTGGCGAGCATGACCATCGAGCCGCCGGCCGCCTGGAACTGGTCGACGTAGGAGTCCATCCGGCCGGCCGTGGTCGGGCCGAAGGAGCCGGAGGCGTAGCCCTCGGGGGTCTTGGCCGGGCCCGCGTAGTAGACCGGGTGGTCCTGCAGGTACTTGGGCATGCCCTCGCCGGCGTCCAGGCGCTCCTTGATCTTGGCGTGGGCGATGTCGCGGGCGACGACCAGGGTGCCGGTGAGCGAGAGGCGGGTCTTCACCGGGTACTTGGAGAGTTCGGCGCGGATCGCGGACATCGGCTGGTCGAGGTCGACGCGCACCACGTCGTCGTCCAGGTGCTCGTCGGTGGTGTCCGGCAGGTACTTCGCCGGGTCGGTCTCCAGCTGCTCCAGGAAGACGCCCTCGGCGGTGATCTTGCCGAGCGCCTGGCGGTCGGCGGAGCAGGAGACGGCCATGGCGACGGGCAGCGAGGCGCCGTGGCGGGGCAGGCGCACCACGCGGACGTCGTGGCAGAAGTACTTGCCGCCGAACTGGGCGCCGATGCCGATCTTCTGGGTCAGCTCGGTGACCTTGGCCTCCAGCTCCAGGTCGCGGAAGCCGTGGCCGGTCTTGGCGTTGCCCGAGGTCGGCAGGTTGTCCAGGTAGTGCGCCGAGGCGTACTTGGCGGTCTTCAGCGCGAACTCGGCGCTGGTGCCGCCGATCACGATGGCCAGGTGGTACGGCGGGCAGGCCGCGGTGCCGAGGGAGCGGATCTTCTGCTCCAGGAACGAGAGCATGCTGGCCTCGTTCAGGATGGCCTTGGTCTCCTGGTACAGGTACGACTTGTTGGCGGAGCCGCCGCCCTTGGCCATGAAGAGGAACTTGTACGCGTCGCCGTCGGTGGCGTACAGCTCGATCTGGGCCGGCAGGTTGTTGCCGGTGTTCTTCTCGTCCCAGGTGGTGACCGGGGCCATCTGGGAGTAGCGCAGGTTGAGCTTGGTGTACGCGTCGTACACGCCGCGCGCGATGGCGGCCTCGTCGCCGCCCTGGGTGAGCACGTTCTGGCCGCGCTTGCCCATGACGATCGCGGTGCCGGTGTCCTGGCACATCGGGAGGATGCCGCCGGCCGAGATGTTGACGTTCTTCAGCAGGTCGAGCGCGACGAAGCGGTCGTTGGGGCTGGCCTCCGGGTCGTCCAGGATGCGGCGCAGCTGGGCGAGGTGGGCGGGGCGCAGGTAGTGCGAGATGTCGTGCATCGCCTCGGCGGTGAGCAGCCGCAGGGCCTCGGGCTCGACCTGGAGGAACGTGCGGCCGCCCGCCTCGAAGGTGGAGACTCCCTCGGAGGTCAGCTTGCGGTACGGGGTCGGGTCAGCGCCCAGGGGGAGCAGGTCGCTGTACTCGAAGTCTGGCGTGGGAGCCATCGGGGCGGTCCTTAGGGTCCAGTGGTGCGGCTGCGTCGGCGAAGCACCATCCAGGGTAGGACCCGGTCGCGGTCGGCATGCGGACAGGTCAGCCTTGCGTGACCGGGCTCACTCGGGCTGGAGTGCGAGCGACTAGGCTGATCCCGTGGACAACTCGCCGTCGCACGACGATCCGGGGCAGCCGGTGCCGGCGCCCGTACCGATGACCAAGTCCGAACTCGAGCCCGAGGCCACGCCGGAGGCGAAGCCGCAGCCGCAGCCGTCGCACGCGCCGGTCGCGCAGGCGGAGATGCGCGTCTCGGACGCCGACCGCGAGCGGATCGCGGAACTGCTGCGGGACGCCTACGCCGAGGGGCGTCTGGACGCGGACGAGCACGCGGAGCGCATCGAGGCCGCGTACGCCGCCAAGACCTTCGGCGAGCTCGCGCCGCTGACCCGGGACCTGCCGGCCCGCCCGCTGTCCTTCGAGAAGCAGCCGCTGGGCGCGCCGGCCGCGCCGCCCCAGCCGCCCGCCCGCCAGGAGTCGCCGGCCGTGGTGGCGGTCTTCGGCGGCGCGTCCCGCAAGGGCCGCTGGCGGGTGGGCTCGCACCTGAAGGCCTTCGCCGCGTTCGGCGGGGTGGAGATCGACCTGAGCGACGCCGTCTTCGAGTCTCCGGAGGTGGAGATCGTGGTGGTGGCGGTGTTCGGCGGGGTCGAGGTCCGGGTGCCGGAGAACGTCAGCCTGCAGGGCGCCGGGGTCGGCCTGTTCGGCGGTTTCGACGTCCGCGAGCAGACCGCCGCGGATCCGTACGCTCCGGTTGTCCGGGTCAAGGGCCTTGCCCTGTTCGGTGGTTGCACCGCCAAGCCGCGCCGGGGCAAGAAGCTCAAGGAGTGGGTCCGCCGCCAACTCGGCACCGAATAGTCCCTGTTGACCTGCACGGCGCCCGACCGGGGACCAACTCCCGGTCGGGCGCTCGACGTTGCGCCGGGTGCACTCCGTAGTCGATTGCGTGCAGTGTGCATGAATCGGGGCCGGGCGGGGTAGTTCCTTCCGCACATCGCTTCTTGTACGGCTGCGCACCGGAGGCGGCCCAGCGGCCGTTCCGGAGGGTTGGACAGCGGGGGCTCGCAGCCGGGCAGGGGAGCGAGGGTTCCCCGTGTCCGAGAGCCTCGTCAGGAGTACGGCCGTGCTGCATCCGATCGAGTCCCGCACCACCTCGCCAGTCGCCGCCGCCCAGTTGCTGGAGCGCCGTCCCGACGTCCGCCCGCAGCCGCAGCCCCCGGGCGGCCCGGCCGGTGCCCCCGCGGGCGAGGACAACCCCTGGCACACCGGTGCGGCGTGTCGGCGGGACGAGGTGGGGCTGTTCTTCGCGCCCTCCAAGGAGCCGACCGCGGCCCGGTTGTCCCGGGAGGAGCAGGCCAAGCAGGTCTGCGCCCGCTGCCCGGTGCTGCTGGAGTGCCGGGAGCACGCGCTGGCGCAGCCGGAGCCGTACGGCGTCTGGGGCGGGCTGACGGCCGCCGAGCGGCGGGTGGTCCTGGCCCGGCGCCGTCGCCGGGACACGGAGCTGCGCGAGGCGGCCCGGGTGACGGCGGCCGCGCGGCGCCGGATAGCCGGGTGACGGCGGGCCGAAGACCCCGGAGGCGGCGCCGAGGAGCCGAGGACCCGGGGCCGGACGTGCCGCGGCCCCGGCGGAGGAGGATCCCCGCCGGGGCCGCTGCCTGCTGTCCGCAGGACGCGTCGTCGCCGGTGCGTCAGTTGGCGCGGTCGAAGTCGATCGCGCTGTAGGCCCGCAGCTTCGCGAGCTTGTGGGTGGAGTTGATCTCGCGGATCGTGCCGCTCTTGGAGCGCATCACCAGCGAGCTGGTGGTGGCGGTCTCCGAGCGGTAGTGCACCCCGCGCAGCAGCTCGCCGTCGGTGATGCCGGTGGCGACGAAGAACACGTTCTCGCCGCTGACCAGGTCGTCCGTGGTGAGCACCCGGTCCAGGTCGTGCCCGGCGTCCAGGGCCTTCTGCCGCTCGGCGTCGTCCTTGGGCCACAGCCGGCCCTGGATCACGCCGCCCATGCACTTCATCGCGCAGGCCGCGATGATGCCCTCCGGGGTCCCGCCGACGCCCATCAGCAGGTCGACGCCGGTGCCCTCGCGGGCGGCCATGATGGCGCCGGCCACGTCGCCGTCGGAGATGAACTTGATCCGGGCGCCCGCCTCGCGGATCTCCCGGACCAGGCCGTCGTGGCGCGGGCGGTCGAGCACCACGACGGTGACGTCCTCGACGGCGCTGCCCTTGGCCTTGGCGACCCGGCGGATGTTGACCGCCGCCGGGGCGGTGATGTCGACGAACTCGGCGGCCTCCGGCCCGGCCACCAGCTTGTCCATGTAGAACACGGCGCTGGGGTCGAACATGGTGCCGCGGTCGGCCACCGCCAGCACGGCCACGGCGTTGTTCATGCCCTTGGCGGTGAGGGTGGTGCCGTCCACCGGGTCCACCGCGACGTCGCACTCGGCGCCGGTGCCGTCGCCGACCCGCTCGCCGTTGTAGAGCATCGGGGCCTCGTCCTTCTCGCCCTCGCCGATGACGACCACGCCGTTCATCGAGACGGTCGAGACGAGGGTGCGCATCGCCTTGACGGCTGCGCCGTCCGCGCCGTTCTTGTCGCCACGTCCGACCCACCGGCCGGCGGCCATCGCGGCCGCCTCGGTGACCCGGACGAGTTCGAGCGCGAGGTTCCGGTCCGGGGCCTCGGGCGCGACCTCCAGGGCACTGGGAAGGTGGTGCGGGTACTGCGTGGTCATCGTCGTTACCTCTCTGTACGCGACGGCCAGTGAGCGCCCGACTACTGCCTGGTCGAACGCCGTGGTGAGGGTTCTGCGATCGTATCTGCCCACGAGATGACTGTCTGTGGCGCGGGTCGCCGCCCCTCGGCGAAAAGCACCGGTTCGTCCCGCTTCACCCGTACGTGGACACCCCGGGTGGCCGCCCCCGGATGTGGATGAGTCACCATGTGGGGGTGGCTGCAGAGAGCAAGGGCATGAGGGGTCGCCAGACCGTACGGGACATGGTCCTGTCGATGCTGGCGGTCGGTTTCGTCGTCTGGATCGGGTACCTGTTCCTCCCGCACGACGCCAACAGCGACCCGGTGCACGTGGTCGAGTACAGGGTGGCCGCGGCCACCGCCAAGCGTGCCGCGCCGTACCCGCTGCTCGCCCCGGAGGGCCTGTCCGACAAGTGGCGGGCCACCTCGGTCAGCTACCGGCCGGCCGACCAGAACAACGGCAAGGGCAACGCCTGGCACCTGGGCTTCGTGACGCCGTCCGGCCAGTACGCGGCGGTCGAGCAGACCGACGCGTCGCGCGACGCGCTGCTGGCCGACAAGGTCGCGGGCGGCAAGCCGGACGGCACCTCCGACGTGGCCGGCCGCACCTGGGACCGGGTGCAGGGCGAGAAGGCCCGCGCGCTGGCCGCGCAGGGCGGCCCCGGCACGACCGTGCTCACCGGCACCGCCTCCTACGAGGAGCTGGCCGAGCTGGCGCAGGCGCTGAAGTAGCGCGGCGATCGGCGGAACGCCGAAGGGCCCCGCACCGGACGAACCGGTGCGGGGCCCTTGGCGCGGGACGGGTCAGACGGTGGTGACGACCTCGTCGTACTCCAGGCGCGGCGAACGCGGGAACCAGGCGTCCTCGCCCGGCTTGCCGATGTTGACCACGGCCAGCACCGAGTGCTCGCCGTCGCCGAAGAACTCCTTGTTGAGGCCGTCGGCGTCGTAGCCGGTCATCGGGCCGGCGGCCAGCCCGGCGGCGCGCACGCCGATGATGAAGTAGGCGGCCTGCAGGGCGCCGTTCAGCGTGGCGGACTGCTCACGGACGCTGCGCTCCGAGAAGAACATGTCCTTGGCCTGCGGGAAGTGCGGGAGCTGGGTCGGCAGCTCCTCGTGGAACTCGTTGTCCGCGGCCAGGATGGCGACCAGCGGGGCGGCGGCGGTCTTGGCCTTGTTGCCGTCCGCCATGTGCCGGACGAGGCGCTCGCGGCCCTCGGCCGAGCGGACCAGGACGACGCGCAGCGGCTGCTGGTTGAAAGCGGTCGGGCCGAACTTGACCAGGTGGTAGATCGCCTGGATCTGCTCGTCGGAGACCGGCTCGTCGGTGAAGGTGTTCGCGGTGCGGGCCTCGCGGAACAGCAGGTCCTGAGCGGCGGCGTCGAGTACCAGGGCGTCGGTGGTCATGCTTCTGCACCTCATGCGGGAGGGGGTTCGTCGGGGTGAGCGGCCGTGGCCGATCACTTCCTCCAACATAGGTGAATATTCAACGATTCCCCAAGCGAATGTGATCCGCCTCACTCGCCCTGCGGGGCCCCGCCCTCCTCGGCGGCCAGCGCGGCGTCCAGTCGGGCCCGGGCGCCGTCCAGCCAGCGCTGGCACACCTTCGCCAGCTGCTCGCCACGCTCCCACAGGGCGAGCGACTCCTCAAGCGATTTCCCGCCGTTCTCCAGCTGCCGGACGACGTCCAGCAGCGCGTCCCGGGCGTGCTCGTAGCCCAGCGCGTCGTCCGCGGTCGGCGCCGCCGCGTCCTGCTGCTCCTGCTGCTCTGCCATGGGTGCCAGCGTAGGGGGTGGGACCGACACCGCCGGCCCCGCCGGCCCTCCTCGGCCCGGCTAACCCTCCTCGGCCACGGTGACCCCGAAGCCGCCGCCCGCCACCCGGGCGTGCAGGGCCTCGCCGGGCGCGGTCTGGGCCGGGTCGGTCACCACCGTGCCGTCCGCCCGCTGGAGCACCGCGTAGCCGCGCTCCAGGGTGGCCGCCGGGGAGAGCGCGACCACCCGGGCCAGGGTGTGCCCGAGGTCGCTCTGCGCGTGGTCCAGCCGGTGCCGCAGGGTGCGGCGGGCCCGCTCCAGCAGGCCCTCCACCTCCTGGCCGCGCCCGTCCAGCATCCGGTGCGGAGCGGCCAGCGCCGGGCGGCTGCGCAGCCCGTCCAGCCCGTGCTGCTCGCGCTCGACCCGGCCCAGGACGTGCCGGCGGGCGCGGTCGCGCAGCTGACGGACCTTGGCCAGCTCCTCGCCGACGTCCGGAACCACCCGTTTGGCGGCATCGGTCGGGGTGGAGGCGCGCAGGTCGGCGACGAAGTCCAGCAGCGGCTGGTCCGGTTCGTGCCCGATCGCGCTCACCACCGGCGTCCGGGCGGCCGCGACCAGCCGCACCAGCCCCTCGTCGGAGAACGGCAGCAGGTCCTCCACGCTGCCGCCGCCGCGGGCGACGACGATCACGTCCACCTCGGGGTGCTCGTCCAGCTCCCGCACCGCCGCACACACCCGCTCCACCGCGCTGATGCCCTGCACCGGGACGTTGCGCACCTCGAAGCGGACGGCCGGCCAGCGCCGCCGGGCGTTCTCCAGCACGTCCCGCTCGGCCGCCGAGCCCCGCCCGGTGACCAGCCCGACGCACTGCGGCAGGAACGGCAGGGGCTTCTTGCGCTCGGCCGCGAACAGACCCTCCCCGGCGAGCCGGCGCTTCAGCTGCTCCAGCCGGGCCAGCAGCTCGCCCAGCCCCACCGGCCGGATCTCCGAGGCACGCAGCGACAGCTGCCCGCGCGCCGCGTACCACTCCGGCTTGGCGTGCACGACGACCCGCGAGCCCTCCTGCACGACGTCCGCGACCTGCTCGAACACCGAGCGGAAGCACGTCACCGTGAGCGACACGTCGGCCTGCGGGTCGCGCAGGGTCAGGAACACCACGCCCGCCCCGGGCCGCCGGCTGAGCTGGGTGATCTGCCCCTCCACCCACACCGCGCCGAGCCGGTCGATCCAGCCGCCGATCAGCGCGGAGACCTTGCCGACCGGGAGCGGGGCTTCGGGGGAGCTGGTGTTGGCCATGCGTACGAGGCTAGCGGCGCCCGCCGACACTTCCCGGGGAACCCTGCACTCCGAGCACCACCAGTCCGACGGCCAGCCAGACCAGCCCGGCCAGCTGCGCGGTGGTCGAGGCCTCGTGGATCACCGCGCCGATCACCGCGATCCCCAGCAGCGGGACGACCACGTGCCGCAGCCGGTCCCGCGAGCCGTGCCGCACCGCGTACCAGCCGATCACCGAGGCGTGCAGCAGCGCGAACGCGGTCAGCGCGCCCACGTTCACCACCGAGGTCAGCTGGTCCAGCCCGTCGTCCCGGTTCGCCGCCCAGACGGCCGCCGCCATGGTGATCACCGCGGTCGCCAGCAGCGCCCGGCGCGGCACCGCGCTGCCCGGGTCGACCGAGCCGAGGACGCGGGGCAGCCGCCCCTCCCGGGCCATCGCGTAGACCAGCCGGCCGGCCGCCGCCTGCCCGGCCAGGGCGGCGAAGGCGGCGCCGATCGCCTTGCCGGCCGCCACCAGCACGTGCAGCCAGTGCCCGATCCCGCTCTCCACGGTGTCGTAGAAGGCCGAGCCCTGCGCGGCCGGGTCGGCGGCCAGCTGCTGCGGCCCGAGCGGCTCCAGCAGCGCCGCCAGGTAGGTCTGCGCGACGAACAGCACCCCGGCCAGCGCCAGGCATCCGAGCAGTGCCCGGGCCACCGCGGCGGAGGCGCCGACCGCCTCCTCCACGAAGGTCGCGATCGCGTCGAACCCGAGGTAGGAGAGCACCGCGACGGACACCGCCGAGATCACCGCGGTCAGCGAGAAGTCGCCGACGGCGGTGAACGGGGTGTCCCAGCCGCGCCGGGCGCCGTCCTGGACCAAGGCCACCACGGCCGCCGCCAGGAACACCAGCAGGACCACGATCTCCATCGCGAGCACGGCGAAGCCGACCGCCGCCGCCGTCCGCACCCCGATCAGGTTGAGCGCGGTGGTCACCACGACCGCGACCGCCGTCCACACCCAGCGCGAGACGTCCGGCACCAGCGAGTGCAGCGCGATCCCGGCGAACAGGTACGCCACCGCGGGGATCAGCAGGTAGTCGAGCATCGCCATCCACCCGGCGATGAACCCGGGCCCCTCGCCCAGCCCGGCCCGCGCGTAGGCGAACACCGAGCCGGTCTGCGGCACCGCGCGCACCATCTGGGCGTACGAGAAGGCGGTGAAGCCCATCGCGACGGTCGCGACCAGGTAGACCGTGGCGACGGCGCCGTGGCTCTCGGCGTCCAGCACGCCGAAGACGCCGACCGGGGCCATCGGGGCGATGAACAGCAGTCCGTAGACCATCAGATCGCGGACGCCCAGGCTGCGGCGCAGGCCGCCGGGCGTCGTCCGCTCGCTCACAGAGCTCATAGGCACCACATTCGATCACCTGCGACCGGGTCGGCATGGAATGTGTCCGCCATCCGCGCGGCTCGCGGCTGCGGGCGGCGCCACCCGCAGCCGCCCGTACGATGGAGCCATGTCCAACACCGCGCCGCGCCGTGTCCTGCTCGCCGCCCCCCGGGGCTACTGCGCGGGTGTCGACCGCGCCGTGATCGCCGTGGAGAAGGCCCTGGAGCAGTACGGGGCACCCATCTACGTCCGCAAGCAGATCGTCCACAACAAGTACGTGGTGCAGACCCTGGAGAAGAAGGGCGCGATCTTCGTCGACGAGACGGAGGAGGTGCCCGAGGGCTCGATCGTGGTCTTCTCCGCGCACGGAGTCGCCCCGTCCGTCCACGACGAGGCGCGGGCCGGCAAGCTCGCCACCGTCGACGCCACCTGCCCGCTGGTCACCAAGGTGCACAAGGAGGCCGTGCGCTTCGCCGACGAGGGCTACGACATCCTGCTGGTGGGCCACGAGGGCCACGAGGAGGTCATCGGCACCATGGGCGAGGCCCCGGACCGGATCCACCTGGTGGACGGTGCCGAGGACGTCGCCAACGTGAAGGTCCGGGACGAGTCCCGGGTCGTCTGGCTGTCCCAGACCACCCTGTCGGTGGACGAGACCATGGCCACCGTGGGCGAGCTGAAGAAGCGCTTCCCGGCGCTGGTCAGCCCGCCCAGCGACGACATCTGCTACGCGACCCAGAACCGCCAGGTCGCGGTGAAGCAGCTGGCCCCCGAGACCGACCTGCTGATCGTGGTCGGCTCCAAGAACTCGTCCAACTCGGTCCGCCTGGTCGAGGTGGGCCTGGAGTACGGCGCCAAGGCCGCCCACCTGGTGGACTTCGCCGAGGAGATCCGGGAGGAGTGGCTGGAGGGCGTCACCACCGTCGGCCTGACCAGCGGCGCCTCGGTGCCGGAGGTCCTGGTGGACGGCGTGCTCGAATTCCTGGCCGCGCGCGGTTACGACACGGTCGAGACGGTCAAGACCGCCGAGGAGCACCTGACCTTCTCGCTGCCCAAGGAACTGCGCCGTGACCTGCGCGCCGAGGCGGCGGGCAAGCTCTGACGACACCGGAAGGCCCGGTACCCCCGCGCGGGGGTACCGGGCCTTCTGCTGTGCGGGCCCGCGCGCCCTCTCGTAGCTTTGTGCACAGGCTGTGGACAGACCGGTGCGCGGCCCCGGAGGAGGGTGGACGTGATGACGGCGGTATTCGGCGTGGACATCGGCGGCTCGGGCATCAAGGGCGCGCCGGTCGACCTCGCCCGGGGCGTGCTCGCCGAGGAGCGCCACAAGGTGCTCACCCCGCAGCCGTCCGCCCCCGAGGCCGTGGTCGCCGCCGTCCGCGAGGTGGTCCGCCACTTCGACCACCGGGGCCCGGTCGGGCTGACCTTCCCCGGCGTGGTGGTCGGCGGCCGGACCAGGACGGCGGCCAACGTGGACAAGGGCTGGATCGGGGTGGACGCCGAGGGCCTGTTCCGCGAAGCGCTGGACCTGCCCGTGACCGTCCTCAACGACGCGGACGCGGCCGGGCTCGCCGAGCTGACGCACGGCGCGGGCCGGAGACAGCCGGGGGTCGTCATGGTGCTCACCTTCGGCACCGGCATCGGCAGCGCGCTCTTCGTGGACGGCGCGCTGGTGCCCAACACCGAGCTGGGCCACCTGGAACTGCGCGGCAAGGACGCCGAGCGCCGGGCCTCCTCGGCCGCCAAGGAGCGGCACGGGCTGAACTGGGAGCAGTGGGCAGGGCGGGTCGACGAGTACCTGGACCTGGTGGAGATGCTGTTCTCGCCGCAGCTGATCGTGATCGGCGGCGGGGTGAGCCGCAAGCACGAGAAGTTCCTGCCGCTGCTGAAGGTCCGCGAGGCGCGGGTGGTGCCGGCGGAGCTGCGCAACGACGCGGGGATCGTGGGGGCGGCCATGGCGGCGGCCCGGGCGGCGGGCTGAGACCCGCTCCCGGTGGGGCCCGTTCGCCGGCGGGGCCGGGGCGGATCAGCGGGAGCGCTGGATCCGGCGCTGGGCGATGAAGCGGGCGAGGACGATCAGCGCGGCGAGCCCGGTGCCGGAGAAGAGCCAGCCGGCCCGCAGCGCCAGTCCGGTCGCCAGCGAGACCACCTGGGCGGTGACGCCCGAGGAGGCGACCGGCGCGAGCAGCAGCAGCGCCAGGGCGAAGGCGATCGGCCCGCTGATCGGCGCGGCCAGCAGGTCGACGTAGCGGACCCGGACGGCCAGCTGGAAGCAGACCACCAGGTAGCCGAGGCCGAACAGCCAGCCCAGGTCGTCGAAGAGCAGCCGGTCCACGCCCGCCACCGCGAGCGTGGCCAGCACGGCGAGCACGCCCGTGCCGACGGCCGTCAGCCGGGTCGGCCGGCCGGTCCGGCGGCGGCCGTACAGCTGTTCGTCGGCGCGCCCGCGCAGTGGCAGCCGCAGCCGCGGGGCGGGCGGACGGGCGGCGCCGGACGGGCCGGCCACCGGGCGCAGCCGGGAGGCGGGGGCGGGCCCCGCGGTCTCGGGAGCCCGGCCTGGACCGGGGACGGCGGCTGCGGCCGCGCCGTTCGGCGGACGGCGTCTGGGCCCTGGCGGCTGGGTTCGGATGCTCTGCTCCACCCGCCCAACGTACGGTCCGATCATCGCCACACTGTGTAATGGACCGTTCAGGTCTTGTCCCGTGTCTCCGGATGGCGTAGTCATGTGATCGTCGCTCGGATGGGCTGACCTGCTCGGCCGAGTCGACGAAACATGATCATCAGATCGTCGCACGGGGGCTTCGCATGGCAGGTTTCACCTTCGAACGGTTCGACCACGTCCAGCTCGACATCCCGGCCGGCGCCGAGGACGAGTGCCGCGCGTTCTGGTCCGGTGTGCTCGGCATGACGGAGCTGGCGAAGCCGCCGGTCCTGGCCGCCCGGGGCGGCTGCTGGTTCCGCGGCGGCGGCGTGGAGGTGCACCTGGGGGTGACGCCCGACTTCCGTCCGGCGCGCAAGGGGCACCCGGGCATCCTGGTGCGCTCGCTCGACGCGCTCGCCGACCGCCTCGCCGCGCACGGCCACGAGGTGCTCTGGGACGACGAGCTGCCCGGCCACCGCCGCTTCCACAGCGCGGATCCGCTGGGCAACCGGCTGGAGTTCCTGGAGCCCCGGGAGGCCGCGACCGAGGCGTGAGGGCCCGCGGGGTCTGCCCGTAGACTTGGGGGTCGGCCCGTACGGTGCCGACCCAACTCCTCCAAGCCCCCGGGACTGCGCTTCATGTCGCTCACGATCGGAATCGTCGGCCTGCCGAACGTCGGCAAGTCGACCCTGTTCAACGCCCTGACCAAGAACGACGTGCTGGCGGCCAACTACCCGTTCGCCACCATCGAGCCGAACGTCGGCGTGGTCGGCGTCCCGGACGCGCGGCTGGCCAAGCTCGCCGAGATCTTCGGCTCCCAGCGCATCCTCCCGGCCACCGTCGACTTCGTCGACATCGCCGGCATCGTGCGCGGCGCGAGCGAGGGCGAGGGCCTGGGCAACAAGTTCCTCGCCAACATCCGCGAGTCGGACGCGATCTGCCAGGTCGTGCGGGCCTTCACCGACCCCGACGTGGTGCACGTGGACGGCAAGGTGTCGCCCAAGGACGACATCGAGACCATCCACACCGAGCTGATCCTGGCCGACCTCCAGACCATCGAGAAGGTCCTGCCGCGGCTGCAGAAGGAGGCGCGCCTCAAGAAGGACACCGCCCCGGTGCTGGCCGCCGCCGAGGCCGCGCAGGCGATCCTGGAGACCGGCAAGACCCTCTTCGAGGCCGGCTTCGACACCGCCCCGATCCGCGAGCTCCACCTGCTGACCGCCAAGCCCTTCCTCTACGTCTTCAACGTGGACGAGGACGAGCTGGCCGACGAGGACTTCAAGAACGCCCAGCGCGCGCTGGTCGCCCCGGCCGAGGCGATCTTCCTCAACGCCAAGATCGAGTCCGAGCTGATCGAGCTGGACGACGCCGAGGCCCTCGAACTCCTCCAGTCGATGGGCCAGGAGGAGCCCGGCCTCGCCACCCTCGCCCGGGTCGGCTTCGACACCCTCGGTCTGCAGACCTACCTGACGGCCGGCCCCAAGGAGACCCGGGCCTGGACCATCAAGAAGGGCGCCACCGCCCCCGAGGCCGCCGGTGTCATCCACACCGACTTCCAGAAGGGCTTCATCAAGGCCGAGGTCATCTCCTTCGCCGACCTGGTCGAGACCGGCTCCATCGCCGAGGCCCGCTCCAAGGGCAAGGCCCGCATCGAGGGCAAGGAGTACGTCATGCAGGACGGCGACGTGGTGGAGTTCCGCTTCAACGTCTGACGGCTGACACCCGACCGGACCGCCCGGCCCCGTGTGCGTACGGGGCCGGGCGGTCCGGCGTTCCGCGGGTGGCTCGGGTGGGCTCAGCCCACGGTGACGGTGAGCAGGCCGTCCGGGGCGGCCGTGACGGTGACGGCGGTGAGGGTGTCGGCGTGGGCGTCCGGGCGGTGCGCGGTGGCGCGGGGGCCGATGCCGACCACGCGGACGCCGGCGGCCTTCGCGGCGGCGATGCCCGCGCCGGAGTCCTCGAAGGCGAGGCAGTCTCCGGGGGCGAAACCGAGGGCGGCGGCGCCCTTGAGGAAGCCCTCCGGGTCCGGCTTGCTGGCGCCGACGGACTCGGCGGTGATCAGGACGGGCGGCAGCGGCAGGCCTGCGGCGTCCATCCGGACCCGGGCGAGCGGCTGGTCGGCGGAGGTGACCAGGGCGTGCGGGAGGCGGGTTAGCGAGGCGAGGAAGGCCCCGGCGCCGGGGACCGGGACGACGCCCTCGGTGTCGGCGCGCTCCTCGGCGAGCATCCGCTCGTTCTCGGCGAGGTTGACCTCGACCGGGCGGTCGGGCAGCAGGGCGGCCATGGTCGCGTGGCCCTGGCGGCCGTGGGCGACGGCCAGCACCTCGGCCGGGTCCAGGCCCTGCCGCACGGCCCAGCGCCCCCAGCAGCGCTCGACCACGGCGTCGGAGTTCACCAGGGTGCCGTCCATGTCCAGGAGGACGGCGCGGGCGGTCAGCCGGACGGGGGCGGCGGGCATGGGGGCTCCTCGGGAGAACGGGGCGTCGAGCTGTTTGTTTCTCAAGGATACAAAATATCAGCCGAGCAGATGGGCGTTGACCGCGCGGGCCGCCTCGGCCAGCTCCGGCAGCTCCACCACCTCGACCCCGGCCGCCTCCAGCAGCGCGGTGCCCTGGCAGTCGGTGACGAACAGGTCCGGCTCGCGCCAGGCGACCACCACCCGCGGCACGCCCGCCGCGATCAGCAGCCGGGCGCACGGCGCCGGCCGTGAGGCGCGCTGCCCACAGGGCTCCAGGGAGCTGTAGACGGTCGCCCCGCGCAGCCGGGGATCGCCGGCCGGAAGCTTGGCCAGGGCCGCCTCCTCGGCGTGGTCGTGGTCGTCCGTCTCCCGGCTGTGGCCCTCCGCCAGCACCTCGCCGTCGGCACCGACGATCACCGCGCCGACCGAGAAGGCCGTCGCGGAGGGCGGGCAGCGGCGGGAGAGCTCGACGGCCCGGCGCAGGTGGTCGAGGTCGGTGGTCGCGGGGCGGTTCACGGCGCGGGCTCCTTCGGGGCGTACCTGAGCAGGACGACGTCGCCCACGGTACGTGCCTCCAGCAGTCGCATCCGCCGGGCCGGGCCGCCGGGGAAGGCGGCCGGGCGGACGAACCGGGGCGCCCCGGCCTGGCCGACCAGCAGCGGGGCGACGGCCAGCTGCAGCTCGTCCGCGAGGCCCCGGGCCAGGAACTGGGTGTGCACGCCCCCGCCGCCCTCGACCATCAGCCGGCGCACGCCGCGGGCGCCCAGGTCGTCCAGCACCGCGCCGAGGTCCACCGCGCCGCCGAGCGCGACCACCTCGGCCAGGCCGTCCAGCCGGGGGCGCAGCGCCGTCGCGCCGGCGTCCGTGGTGTAGACGAGCTTGGCGCCGCCGGTGTGCCAGAACCGCAGCCCGGCGTCGAGGTCGCCGCTCGCGCTGAGCGCCACCTTCAGCGGGTGCTCGGGCCGGCCGGCCGCCAGCCGGGCGGCCCGGCGCGCGGGGTCGTTGACCAGCAGGCGCGGGTTGTCGGCGCGCAGGGTGTTGCCGCCGACCAGGATCGCGTCGGCGGCCGCGCGCTCCTCATCCACCCGGTCGAAGTCCGCGGCGTTGGAGAGCAGCAGCCGGTCGGGGGAGGCGTCGTCGAGGTGGCCGTCGAGCGAGACGGCGGCACTCAGCAGGACGAAGGGGCGCTGGCCGGGCATGGGCGGGGACCGTTCTGTCGGGGGCGGCTCCACGGTACGGCCGGTGGGTGCCGCCCGGGCGATCCCCGATCGGAATATGAGACGGAACTTCTCGACATGCGGGACGACGAGTAGCGTCGGGGGTGTCGAGGAGAACGGAACGCCGACCACTCCCAGGGGGACCCCATGTCCGGACCGCAGCCTTCCGCCGTCTACACCCACGGCCACCAGGAGGCCGTGCTGCGCTCGCACCGCTCCCGTACCGCCGCCGACTCGGCGGCCTACCTGCTGCCCGAACTGCGCCCGGGGGCGGCCCTGTTGGACATCGGCTGCGGGCCCGGCACGATCACCGCCGACCTGGCCGAGCTGGTCGGCCCGGGCGGGCGGGTGGTGGCCGTGGACACCTCGGCCGAGGTGCTGGAGCAGGCCGCCCGGTACCTGGCCGGGCGCGGCGCGGCCGAGGTGGTCCTCGAGTGCGCCGATGTGCACCGACTGCCTTACCGGGACGGCGAGTTCGACGTGGTGCACGCCCACCAGGTGCTGCAGCACGTGGCCGACCCGGTGGCCGCGCTGCGCGAGATGCGGCGGGTGACGGCGCCGGGCGGCGTGGTCGCGGTACGGGACGTCGACTACGCCTCGATGACCTGGTTCCCCGAGGTGCCCGCCCTGGACCGGTGGCTGGAGCTGTACCGGCGGGCCGCCCGGGCCAACGGCGGCGAGCCGGACGCCGGGCGCCGGCTGCTGTCCTGGGCCCGCGCGGCCGGCTTCGCCGAGGTCACCGCGAGCGCCGGCACCTGGACGTACGCGACGCCCGAGCAGCGCGCCTGGTGGGGCGGGATGTGGGCGGACCGGGTGGCCGGGACGGCGCTGGGCCGGACGCTGGTCGAGCGGGGCTACGCGGAGCAGGAGGAGGTGGAGCGGATCGCGGCCGGCTGGCGCGAGTGGAGCGCCGCCGGGGACGGCTGGTTCTCGATGCTGCACGGCGAGATCCTGGCCCGCGGCTGAGCGGTCGGGCGGGGCCCGGGCGGGCCGGGCCGGTGTCGGAATGATCGGGTAAAGTCGCGCGACCGTTCACATCCGGGCCCGTTCGGGTCCGAGCCATGGTGCCGAACGCCGAGCCGATGCCCGCCCCGGCGGGAGGGGGAGTCCACGTGTCCGAGCCTGAGTCCGAGCTGCCCGCCCCGGCGTCGGAGCCGCCCGCGCGGACCGGCTCGGACGCGGGGGCGGACAGTGGGGCGGCCGCGGCGGCCCCGGCGGCGGGACAGGATCCGCGGGTGGACTTCGGCCGGCGGGCCGACGAGCCGGCCGCCGCCCCGGCGGACGCCGAGCCCGCCCCGTCCGCCGAGCCCGCCCCGCCCGCGGACGCGGCGCAGCCGCCCACCCCCGCGGCCCCCGCCGATCCCTGGGCGGCGCCCGATCCCTGGGCCGCCCCCGCCCCGGCCGCCCCCGCCCCGGCCGCCGCCGTGTCGGCCCCGCACCCGCAGGCCGTCCCGCTGCCGTCGGCCGCCCCGCCCCCGCCGCCGCACCCGCTGCCCGCCGGCGGCTGGGCCTCCGTCACGCCCTCCGCCCAGTCCGGTTTCCAGCCCGGCCCCCACCCGGGCCTCCACCCCGGGACGCAGCCCGGCTTCCCGCCCGGCCACCCGTACCCGCAGCTCTTCGCTCCGACATCCACCAACGGCTTCGCGGTCGCCGCCCTGGTGACCGGCCTGGTCCTGGTGGCACCCGTGGCCCTGGTGCTGGGCATCGTGGCGCTGGTCCAGATCAAGCGCCGCAAGGAGCAGGGCCACGCCATGGCGGTGACCGGCGTGGTGCTCGGCGCGATCGGCACCGTGCTGCTCTCGCTGCTGCTGGGGGCGGGGGACCTCAGCTCCGCGCGCGACGGCCGCTTCGCCCAGAGCCCGAAGGCCCCGGCCGGCTCCGTCCACTGGTCCGACCTCAAGGCCGGCGACTGCTACCGCTCCCCCGACGGGGGAGCGGCGAGCGACGGGGCCGGCGACGAGACCGTGTCCTGGGTCCACCGGGTGGCCTGCGCCGAACCGCACCACGGCGAGGTGGCCGGTACCGCCGCGCTCCCCACGGGCAACGGTCCGTACCCCGGCGAGAGCGCGGTCCGCGAGTCGGCCGCCCGGCTGTGCCGCACGGTGCTGGACGACTACGCGCTCGACCAGTGGGCCGTCCCGGACGGCATGGACGACGTCTACCTCTACCCGACCGCGCGGAACTGGGCGGCCGGCGAACGGTACGTCACCTGCGCCTTCGAGGACCGCGACGACCAGCACCGGGGCACGGTCCGCACCGACCGGGGCAGTCTGACCGCGCCCCAGCTGGCCTACCTGCAGGCGGTCCGGGGCTTCAACGACGTGTACCTGGACCAGCCGAAGAAGGACGTCTCCGCCGCGGAGGCGGATCACCGCGCCTGGGCCCGCCGGGTGGCCGCCGCCTCACGCGCCGAGGCCCTCGCGCTCGGCTCGCCGGCCGCGGACTGGCCGACCGACGTCCTGCCGAAGATCGGCAAGCTGGCCGAGGCCCAGTCCCAGGCGGCCGCCGCCTGGGACGCCGCCGCCACGGGCAACGACGTGGCGGGCGACATCCGCCGGGCGCGGGCGCAGGTGGCCAAGACCGTCCCGCTGACCGTGGACATCCGCCGATCGCTCGGCCTGTCCACCGGCGAGCAGGCGCCCGACCTGCGGGTCTGAGCCCTCGCGCCCCCGGTTACCGGCCGTTAACAAGGACCGTACCTGTCGGTAGCGAACGGCGCGTAGCGTCGCGGGTCGTGCCCCCCGGCCCGACCCCCACGCGAGCCGGGGGCACGAGGGCATCCGCCCTGCGCGCCCCTCGGGCGGGGAACGGCGGATAGCCTCCCGCCATGGGCACCTATCGGGTGATGCGGCAGGACGACAACGGCAACCGCTTCCTGGTCGCCAAGGGCCTGGACGGCGCCGAGGCGCGGCGGCTGGCCGCCGAGTTCGAGGCCCGCGGCCACAAACAGCTCTACTGGGTCGAGGAGGCCGGCGCCGCGGAGGCCGCCGGCGAGCCCACTGGGGAGGCCGGGAGCGGGGACGCCACCCTCCGCAACGCCTGAGGCCGTAGGGTCGGGGCCATGGACGCCACACCCGCCGCACGCCCCGCCGACCGGCCCGCGGACCACCCCGTCGGGCCCCGGATCGTGGTCGGTGGCGCGCTGGTGCACGACGGCCGGGTGCTCGCCGCCCGGCGCAGCGCGCCCGAGGCGGTGGCCGGCCGGTGGGAGTTCCCCGGCGGGAAGGCCGAGCCCGGTGAGACCGAGGCGCAGGCGCTGGAGCGCGAACTGCTGGAGGAGCTCGGCGTCAGGGCGCGGGCACTCGCCCGGCTGCCCGGCGCGTGGGCCGTGCGCCCCGGCCTGGAGTTGCGCTTCTGGGCGGCCGAACTGCTGGCCGGCGAGCCGCGCGCGCTGCAGGACCACGACGCGCTGCGCTGGCTGGGCCCGGACGAGCTGGACGCCGTCGACTGGATCGACCACGACCGCGACGTGCTGCCCTACGTCGCCCGGCTGCTCGCCGCTCCGGGAGCGGTGGGCGACGCGCTGTCCGCCGGGTAGGTCAATCGGACAAGACGACCCGGCGGCCGGGATAGCCTGGGTTCTGCTGGGTATGTCACTTTTCGGCACCATTCGTCACCATCGGTGAGCCGCCCCAGCCGGCGACGCCGATCCCGACCAGAGCCGGAGGCCCCCTCGGTGTCGAGTACCGGGAACGGCGGCGGGGGAGAGCGGCGGACAGGAACCGCGGGCGGCGCCTCCGCGCGCGCCCGACTGCGCCGCGCCGCCCGTCCGACCGCCCCCCAGCCGCGGGCCGGCCGCCGCCGCGGCACCCTCGCCGCCCCCGACGCCGAGCGGCCCGCCCGGCCGGCGCCCACCCTCGCGCTCCCCGAGCCGGGCGACCGCTCCGGCCTGCGCAGCCGCCCCGGCCGGCCCTTCCCCGGCGGGCCCGGTGACCCCCCGAACGGTCCCGGCGTGCCGTCCGAGGGCAGCCTGCTCGACATGCTCAAGGTGGCCATCGCGATCCTCGACACCGCGGGCCGGGTGGTGCTCTGGAGCCCCGCCGCGGAGGAGCTGCTCGGCTGGCCCAACGAGCTGCTCGTCGGCCGCCGGATCGAGGAGCTGATCCCCGACCAGGAGCAGGTCGCCCGGATCCGCGGCGCGATCCAGGACACCCTGCGGCACGGCCGCTGGGCCGGCTACGCGGAGCTGCGCGACCGGCAGGGCGTGCCGATCGCCGTGGAGGCCCGGATCTCGCTCCTGGTGGACGGTGACGGCACCCCGTTCCTGCAGGTCAGCATGGCGGAGTCGGCCGCCGTGGGGGCCGTCGAACGCGACCTCGCGGTGCGGGACGCGCTGTTCGAGCAGTCCCCGCTGGGCATCGCCATCCTGGACACCGACCTGCGCTACACCGCGGTCAACCAGACCCTCGCCGAGATGAACGGCGTCGCCCTGGAGGACCACGTCGGACGCACCACCGGCGAGACCCTGCCCGAGCGGGCCGCCGACGAGATCACCGCCATCCAGCGCCAGGTGCTGGCCACCGGCGAGCCGGTCATCGACGTCACGCTGGCCTCCCCGGTCACCACCCGGGCCGGGTACCGCTCGATCTCCTACAGCCGGATGACCGACCGCTCCGGCCGGGTGCTGGGCATCTCCGGCACCGTGATGGACGTGACCGAGCGTTACCGGGCGGTCGCCAAGGTCGAGCACGCCCGGCGCCGGCTCTCGCTGCTCAACGAGTTCGGCTCCCGGGTCGGTGACCTGCTGGACGCCTCCCGGATCGCGCAGGAACTCGCCAGCTCGGTGGTCCCCCGGCTGACCGACCACTCGGCGGTGATCCTGCTGCAGGCCGTCGCGCACGGTGACGACCTGCCCCGGCACGGCCACGACCGGCGGACCTCGCTGCTCCAGCTCGGCACCGCCTCCGTCCAGGACGGTCCCGAGGTCGACGTGATGCTGCGCCGCGGCGCCCGGATCACCTTCGCCGAGGACTCCGCCTGCGGCCGGGTGCTGCGCACCGGCGTGCCCGAGCTGCTCTCCGGCGCCGAGCAGCTCGACGACGTCACCTACCCCGGCGACCCGAAGATGCAGGCCGCCCGGGACCTCGGCGTGCACTCGATGCTCGCCGTCCCGCTGCGCGCCCGCGGCATCGTGATCGGCCTGCTGCTGGTCAGCCGGGCCGGCTACCGCGAGGCCTTCGACCGGGACGACCTGGCCTTCACCGTCGAGCTCGCCGACCGGGCCGGCAGCTCGCTGGACAACGCCCGGCTGTACGCCCGCGAGCGCACCGCCGCGCTCACCCTCCAGCGCACCCTGCTCCCGCAGCAGGTCCCGCAGCCCACCGGCGTCGAGGTCGCCTACCGGTACGTGCCCGGCAGCAGCGGCACCGAGGTCGGCGGCGACTGGTTCGACGTCATCCCGCTGCCCGGCGACCGCACCGCGCTGGTGGTCGGCGACGTGATGGGCCACGGCCTGCGGGCCGCCGCCACCATGGGCCGGCTGCGCACCGCCGTCCGGGTGCTGGCCGCCCTGGACCTGCCGCCGGACGTCCTGCTGCGGCACGTCCACGAACTGGCCGACGACCTCGCCCAGGGCCCGGACGAGGCGCTGCTCGCCACCTGCGTCTACGCGGTCTTCGATCCGGGAACGGCGCGGCTGACCGTCGCCAAGGCCGGGCACATCCCGCCGGTGCTGGTGGTGCCCGGCCAGGAGACCGAGGAGCCGACCCGCACCGGCGGCCCGCTGCCCGGTGGCGCCGGCCGGATCCTCGACCTGCCCTCCGGCGCCCCGCTCGGCGTGGGCGGCGTTCCGTTCGAGTCGGTCGAACTGAAGATCCCCGAGGGCAGCCTGCTCGCGCTGTGCACCGACGGCCTGGTGGAGTCCCGGGACAAGGACCTGGACGTCGGCCTCGGTCGGCTGATCACCGTGCTCCAGGAGCCGTACGCGTCCATCCAGGCCGCCTGCGAGGCGGTGCTCGACACCATGGAGCAGGGCCGCGAGCCGGACGACGTCGCGCTGCTGCTCGCCCGGCTCGGCCACGGCCAGGCCGGCACCCCGACGGCCGGCTGGACCCTGCCCGCCGAGCCCACCGCCGTCTCCCGGGCGCGTCGGCTGGTCCGCTCCACGCTCGCCGAGTGGGGCGTCGAGGCGCTCACCGACACCGCCGAGCTGCTGGTCAGCGAGCTGGTCACGAACGCCGTCCGGTACGCCAGCGCCCCCATCGGGGTGCGGCTGACTCTCGGTGAGACGCTGCTGGTCGAGATCTCCGACCCGCTGCCCGACCCGCCCCGGGAGCGGCACGCCGCCGAGGCCGACGAGGGCGGCCGGGGCCTGGAGCTGGTCCGCCGGCTGGCGCTGCACTGGGGCGCCCGGGCCGAGGGCATCGGCAAGGTGGTCTGGTTCGAGCAGGCGCTGCCGGGTAATGAGCCCGGCGAGTCGTGACGCGATCGAGCCGGGACGGAACACCAGGAGAGCGGTGCCGCATATGCCATCGGGGGCCCGGGGGGAGCGCGCGCTCCGGCAGGGGGCGCGAGCGTGGCATTGTGGTGGCGCGGGCGGTAGGACAAAAACCTTCGCCCGATCTGATGTTGTGATGTTGAGGGCGTGTGAACGAACCCCTCGATGATGAATACTCGGTCTTCTCGACATCCGGACGGTCGCGGGTTGGAGGGGTCGGTCCGTTGAACAGCACTCCGGCGCGGAACGCGCCGAGCAGCAGCGGTCATGCCGCTGTACCCGGGCAGGCCGGCTCGTCGCACCTGCCCGTACCGGCGGACCCGCCGGCCGGCGGCGCCACGAGCCGCGGTGCCCACCCCCTCACCGAGTCCCAACCGTGGGGCGCCGGCGATCCGGGATCGATCTACGACTACATCCGGGTCGCCACCTTCGCGATCGGCCCCGACGGCCGGATCAGCCAGTGGAGCGACCGCGCCGCGGAGTTCTTCGGCATCCCCGCCGCCGAGGCCGTCGGCGCCGACCCGATCGCCACCTTCGTCCCCCGCGAGCTCTGGCAGCGCGGCCGCGCTCGGCTGGAGCGCACCCTGGCCGGCGAGGAGTGGGTCGGCACCACCCCCTACCGGGAGGCCGGCGGCGGCGAGGGCCTCGCCGAGCTCTACCTGATGCCCGACAGCGCCCTGCCCACCGCGGGCGCCACCTGCCTGGCCGTCGACCTCGGGCGGCTGCGCCGGATCGAGACCGACCTCGCCGCCTCCGAGGCCGTCTTCGGGCAGACCCCCACCGGCTTCGTGCTGTTCGACGACCGGCTGCGCCTGCAGCGGGTCAACGACGCCTTCGCCTCCGGCATGGGCCTCGTCCCCACCGACCTCGAAGGCCTCACCCCGCACGACCTCTTCCCGCCGTCCGAGGCCGACCGGCTCACCGCCGCCCTGCGCAAGGTCCTCGCCACCGGCGAGCCCGTCTTCGACCTCCGCTTCCACGGCGCCGTCCCGACCCGCGAGGGCAACCGGCTCTGGGCCGTCTCGCTGTACCGCCTCAACGGTGCCGCCGGACAGCCGATGGGCGTGGCCGGGCAGGTCTCCGACGTCACCAGCCGGCACGTCGCCGAGCGCGAGGCGGACGGCGTGCGCCGCAACCTCGCCCTGCTCAACGAGGCCAGCGCGCACATCGGCTCCACGCTCGACCTGGAGACCACCGCCAAGGAACTGCTGGACGTCGTCGTCCCGCCGTTCTGCGACCTCGCCACCGTCGACCTCTACACCGCGCTGCTGTCCGGCGAGACCGTCCCCAGCGCCGGCCGGCTCGGCGACACCGTGCTCACCGACGGCAGCGGCGAACTGCGCCGGGTCGCCGTCTCCAGCGTGGTCGGCGGCGCCTCCTCGGTGCTCGGCTCGGTCACCGGCCTGCCCATCGCCGAGGCCGGCGGCACCCTCTGTTACCCGCGCCGCTCCCCGCACGCCCGGGCGCTGCGCACCGGCCGCAGCGTCATCCCGGAGCCCGGGCCCGACCCGCTGCTGCGCTCCACCCTGATCGTCCCGCTGGTCGCCCGCGACCAGGTGCTCGGCCTCGTCCAGCTCTCCCGGGCGATCGGCAGCGAGCCCTTCGACGCCCGCGACGTCGCGATCGCCGAGGAACTCGTCGCCCGCGCCGCCGTCTGCATCGACAACGCCCGGCTCTACCGCCGCGAGCACGAGCGGGCGCTGATCCTCCAGCGCAGCCTGCTGCCCCCGGGCAACCCGGCCGCCAGCGGCCTGGAGATCGCCTGCCGCTACCTGCCCAGCAACAACAACACCGAGGTCGGCGGCGACTGGTTCGACGTCATCCCGCTGCCCGGCAACCGCACCGCGCTGGTCATCGGCGACGTGATGGGCCGCGGCCTGCGCGCCGCCGTCGCCATGGGCCAGCTGCGCACCGCCGTCCGCACCCTGGCCATGCTCGACCTGGAGCCCGGCGAGGTGCTCACCGCCCTGGACGAGATCGCCCGCGGCCTCGGCGACGACTCGGTGCCGGTCGGCCCGCCCACCCCGTACGGGCGGCTCACCTCGACGGCCGACGAGGAGGCCCGCGAGGTCTACCTGGCGACCTGCGTCTACGCGGTCTACGACGCCGTCACCCGTCGCTGCTGGATCGCCAACGCCGGCCACCTCCCGCCCGTCCTGCTCAGCCCCGGCGAGGGCGCCCGGATGCTCGACGTGCCGCCCGGGCTGCCGCTCGGCGTCGGCGGCGAGCCCTTCGAGGAGGTCGAGGTGGACCTCCCGGACGGCGCCGTGCTCGGCCTCTACACCGACGGCCTGGTGGAGAGCCGCAAGCACCAGCTGGACGAGGGCCTGCGGGCCTTCCGCACCGCGCTGTCCGCCGGGGGCAAGGCCCTGGAGGACCTCTGCGACCACGTGCTCGGCGAGCTCAACCCGCACCACGGCGAGGACGACATCGCCCTGCTGATGGCCAAGGTGCACGCGTTCCCCGAGGACGCCGTCGGCCAGTGGTTCCTGCCGCCCGAGCCCACCTCCGTCGCCAAGGCCCGCGAGAAGGCCTGCAGCTGGCTGCTGGCCCGGGGGCTGGAGGAGCTGGTCGACACCACCGAGCTGCTGGTCAGCGAGCTGGTCACCAACGCGCTCAAGCACGGACGCGGCGAGATCCGGCTGCGGCTGCTGCGCGAGCGCGGCCTGGTCTGCGAGGTCTGGGACGACGGCTACGCGCAGCCCCGGCAGCGGCGCGCCCAGGAGACCGACGAGGGCGGGCGCGGACTGCAGCTGGTCAGCCTGCTGGCCGAGCGCTGGGGCAGCCGGCGCACGCCGAAGGGCAAGATCGTCTGGTTCGAGCTGGCGCTGTAGCGGCCTCGGCGGGCCGACCGCGAGGGTTGGGCCGTAAGGGTGCAGTCGCCCCCGGCCCGCCGTGTCGGTGCGGACCGGGCCGCGGCGGCGGCGTTCGATGGCCGCCATGCGCGCCCGCCAGCTCACCGCCGCAGCCGCCGCGCTGCTGCTCGCCGCCGGTCTCGGCGGCTGCTCCGACGACCCCGCCCCCGTCCGCGCCCCCGCCCCGGTGCCGGCCTCGGCCGACCCCACCACGACCACCGGGGACGTCCGGTCGGCCGACCGCACCGCCGTCCGGGACGGCGGCACGCTGCGCTGGGCGGTGGACGGCGTCCCGGCCACGCTGAACGTCTACCAGGACGGGGCGACCGCCGACTCGGCGCTGCTCGCCCACGCGCTCTACCCCTCGCTGTTCCGCCCCGACGAGCACGGCCGGCTGGTGCCCGACCCGGACTACCTGGCCGACGCCGAGTCCACCCCGCCCGGGCAGCAGCCGCAGGTCGTCACCTACCACCTGAACCCGCACGCCGTCTGGAGCGACGGCACCCCGCTGACCGCCGCGGACCTCGCCGCCCAGCGGGCCGCCCTGTCCGGCCTCGACCCGGCCTACCGGGGCGGGCACCCGGCCGGGTACGACGCCGTCGACTCGGTCGCCCAGGGCGCCGATCCGCACGAGGTGCGGGTCGTCTTCCGCCGGCCGTACGCCGAATGGCGCTCGCTGTTCGGACCGCTCTACCCGGCGGCCGAGACCGGGCGGCCGGACGTCTTCCAGCGGGCGCTGACCGGCGTCGGCCACCCCGGTGCCGGGCCGTACACCGTCTCCCGGTACGACCCCGAGGGCGGGCGGGTCACCCTGGCGCGCAATCCGCTCTGGTGGGGCGACCGGCCGAAGGCCGAGCGGATCGAGTTCCTCGCCGTGCCGCCCGGGCAGCGGCTGGACGCGCTCGACCAGGACCGGCTGGACGTCGCCCCGCTCACCGCGGCGGTGGACCGGGCGGCGCCGCCCGCCCCCACCGCCGCCACCCCGGCAGCGGCCCCGCCCGCGGCCGCGCCCGAGGCGGCGGCGACGGCGCTGCGGCGGGCCGACTCGCTGCCCGGCGTCACCGTGCACCGGGCGGCCGCGGCCTCGCTGACCCAGCTCACCGTCAACGCCGCCCGCGGGCCGCTCACCGACCAGGCCGTCCGGCGCGCCCTCGGCCGGGCCGTCGACCGGCGGCGGATCGCCGAGGCCGCGCTCGCCCCCCTCGGTCTGCCCGCCGCGCCACTCGGCAGCCACCTGCTCGCCGGGGACCAGGAGGGCTACCGGGACAACAGCGCGGCGGCCGGTCCCACGGACGCCGCCCGGCTGCTGGACGGGGCGGGCTGGAAGCGGCCCGGCGGCCGGGGCACCCGGACGAAGAACGGGAAGGAGCTCGTCCTCACCCTGCTCGTCCCGGCCGGTTCGGCGACCGCCAGGCGCACCGCCGACGCGCTCACCGCCGACCTGGGGGAGTCCGGGATCGCGCTGAAGCCGGTGACCGCGCCCGCCGAGACCTTCGTCAAGGACCACCTGGCCGTCGGGGACTACGACCTCGCGCTGTTCTCCTGGCCGGCCGGTACCAGCCCCGCGAGCGAGCAGCGCCCCGCCTACGCCAAGCCCCGGCCCGGCCCCGACGGCGCACTCGACGCCGGCACCAACTACGGCCGCAGCGGCACCGAGGAGATCGACCGGCTCTTCGACCGGGCGTCCGCCGAACTGGACCCGGCGGCCCGACTGGACCTGCTGCAGGAGGCCGACGTACGGATCTGGCAACTCGGCCACTCGGTGCCGCTCTACCAGCGGCCCGAGCTGGTCGCCGTCCGCGACGACGTGGCCGGCGCGGGAGCCTTCGGCTTCGCCTGGCCCCGCTTCCAGGACCTGGGCCGGATCGGGGGTTCCCAAGGGCTGCCGTAGGGCGGACGCGGGGCGAACGGCACGTGACACAGCTGTGATCTTGGTCCCGCCCGACCTGCTCGTTTCCGCCCATCTGGGCGCTTCCCCGTACGATAGGAGGAAGCCGAGGCATGTCCATTGCCCGGCGGGTGGACCGGTAGTAGCAGGCGGAACGGGCGGCGGCGATCGACAGGGATCGCAAGTGCGCGTCACGCAGCCGGGCGCCGCAACCCACGATTCCGGGAGAATCCGCAAGGCATGCCCACGCGCAACGACATCCGTAACGTCGCCATCGTCGCCCACGTCGACCACGGCAAGACCACCCTGGTCGACGCCATGCTGAAGCAGGCCGGCGCCTTCGCCGCCCACCAGCAGCTCGACGACCGCATGATGGACTCGAACGACCTGGAGCGCGAGAAGGGCATCACCATTCTCGCGAAGAACACCGCGGTCAAGTACCACCCGAAGGACGGTGGCGCGCCGATCACCATCAACATCATCGACACCCCGGGCCACGCCGACTTCGGTGGCGAGGTCGAGCGCGGTCTGTCGATGGTGGACGCGGTCGTCCTGCTGGTCGACGCCTCCGAGGGCCCGCTGCCGCAGACCCGCTTCGTGCTGCGCAAGGCGCTCTCCCAGCGCCTGCCCGTCATCCTCTGCATCAACAAGACGGACCGCCCGGACTCCCGGATCGACGAGGTCATCAACGAGACCTACGACCTGTTCCTGGACCTGGACGCGGACGAGGAGCAGATCGAGTTCCCGATCGTCTACGCCTGTGCCCGTGACGGCGTCGCCTCGCTGACCAAGCCGGAGAACGGCACCGTCCCGGCGGACAGCACCAACCTGGAGCCGTTCTTCTCCACCCTGCTGGAGCACGTCCCGGCCCCGAGCTACGACGAGGACGCCCCGCTCCAGGCCCACGTCACCAACCTGGACGCCGACAACTTCCTCGGCCGCATCGCGCTGCTCCGCATCGAGCAGGGCGAGCTGCGCAAGGGCCAGACCGTGGCCTGGATCAAGCGCGACGGCTCGATCCAGAACGTCCGCATCTCCGAGCTGCTGATGACCGAGGCGCTCACCCGCAAGCCGGCCGAGGTGGCGGGCCCCGGTGACATCTGCGCCGTCGCCGGCATCTCCGACATCATGATCGGCGAGACCCTGGCCGACCCCGAGAACCCGATCGCGCTGCCGCTGATCACGGTGGACGAGCCGGCCATCTCGATGACCATCGGCACCAACACCTCGCCGCTGGTCGGCCGGGGCGGCAGCGGCAAGGGCGCGGACGCCAAGTCCGGCGTCAAGGTCGACCGCAAGGTCACCGCCCGCCAGGTGAAGGACCGCCTGGACCGCGAGCTGATCGGCAACGTCTCGCTGCGCGTGCTGGACACCGAGCGCCCGGACGCCTGGGAGGTGCAGGGCCGCGGTGAGCTGGCGCTGGCCATCCTGATCGAGACCATGCGCCGCGAGGGCTTCGAGCTGACCGTCGGCAAGCCGCAGGTGGTCACCAAGGAGGTCAACGGCAAGGTCCACGAGCCGGTCGAGCGGCTCACCGTGGACGTCCCCGAGGAGCACATGGGCGCCGTCACGCAGCTCATGGGCGTCCGCAAGGGCCGGATGGACAACATGTCCAACCACGGCTCGGGCTGGGTCCGGATGGAGTTCGTCGTGCCGTCCCGCGGCCTGATCGGCTTCCGCACCGAGTTCCTCACCAACACCCGCGGCACCGGCATCGCCCACTCGATCCACGAGGGCCACGAGCCGTGGTTCGGCCAGCTGACCACCCGCAACAACGGCTCCCTGGTCGCCGACCGGGCCGGCGTGGTGACCGCCTTCGCGATGACCAACCTGCAGGAGCGCGGCGTGCTCTTCTGCGAGCCGGGCACCGAGGTGTACGAGGGCATGATCGTCGGTGAGAACTCCCGCTCCGACGACATGGACGTCAACATCACCAAGGAGAAGAAGCTCACCAACATGCGGTCCTCGACCGCCGACGTGGCCGAGTCGATCGTCCCGCCGCGCAAGCTCTCGCTGGAGCAGTCGCTGGAGTTCTGCCGCGAGGACGAGTGCATCGAGGTGACCCCGGAGACGGTTCGCATCCGTAAGGTCGTCCTGGACCAGAAGGACCGCGGACGCACTGCCTCGCGCGCCAAGAAGGCGTGATCCGGACGCGCTGAACGGCCATTGGCCGGAATGATTCGCCCCCCTTTCCAATGGAGAGGGGGGCGAACTTTTTCAACTACTCCAAGTTGCCGGGGCCGCTATTAACCGAATAACGCTCATCACACCCGGGTGTCCGCTGAGCGGACACGACGGTTCGTCATGCATGACGACTGTCCGTTTGGTACCTGTCTGGCTATGTCTCAAATGTCCGGTTTTCGAAACTTACCGACTGTTCATGTGACCTAATTGAGATCGTCACTGGTCACTTTCGTGTCCGTGCGTGACGGATAGTGGGTGCAGTCAGGCTCGGGTCAAGGGTGAACGCGCAGGGGTGCGCGCCGAAACCACGAGCGCGGACGGCACAGCGGCTCCGGTGACAACCGTTCCGCAGTGCTCTCCTCGTTGCAACGTCGAATTCAGGAGGCACACCGATGCGTGGTGGGAGCCAGGCCAAGTGGGTTGTCGCAGCTGTTGCGGTCGCCCTTGCCGCGACTGCTTGTAGCAGCGGGGGCAGCGACTCCTCCGGGGGCAGCTCCGATGGCGCTGCGGTCAACCCCCAGGGCGTCTTCAGCTACCAGAGCGCCGAGCCGCAGCGTCCGCTGCAGCCGGCGAACGCCATGGAGAACCAGGGCGGCCGTATCGTCAAGCAGCTCTTCACGGGCCTCGTCGACTACGACCCCGCGACCGGTGCCCTGCGCAACCAGGTGGCCGACAAGATCGAGACCACCGATGCCAAGACCTACACCGTCACGCTGAAGTCCGGTTGGACCTTCCACGACGGCACTCCGGTCACCGCCAAGTCCTTCGTCAACTCGTGGAACTGGTCGGCCAACCCGGCGAACAACCAGATCAACTCGGACTGGTTCTCGGACATCGTCGGCTACGACGCGGTGCACCCGGAGAAGGGTGACCCGACCGCCAAGGAGATGGCCGGTCTCAAGGTCGTCGACGACACCCACTTCACCATCGAACTGACCAGCCCCGTCTCGTACTTCACGTACAAGCTCGGCTACTCGGCCTTCTTCCCGCTGCCCGAGGGCTTCTTCGCGGACCCGAAGGGCTACGGCGAGAAGCCGGTCGGCAACGGCCCCTACAAGTTCGTGTCGTGGGAGCACAACAAGGCCGTCACCCTGGCCGCCTACGACAAGTACACGGGCATCAACAAGGCGAAGAACGGCGGCATCGTCTTCCGCGCCTACACCTCGCCCGAGGCCGCGTACAAGGACCTGATGTCCGACACGCTGGACGTCCTGGACCAGGTCGACTCGACCGACCTGCCGAAGTACAAGGACGACCTGGGCAAGCGCGCCGTCGACCAGGCGCAGGGTGCCATCCAGAACATCTCCTTCGCGCTGTACAACGCCGAGTGGAGCACCCAGGACAAGGCCAAGGTCCGCCAGGGTCTGTCGATGGCGATCGACCGCGACACCATCACCAAGACGGTCCTGAACAACAGCCGTCAGCCCGCCGACTCGTTCGTGGCGCCGGGCGTCATGGGCTACAAGGCCGGCACCTGCGGCGACGCTTGCAAGTACAACCCGGAGAAGGCCAAGCAGCTCGTCACCGAGGGTGGCGGCGTTCCCGGCAACAAGATCACCATCCTGTACAACTCCGACGGTGGCCACAAGGAGTGGGTGGACGCGGTCTGCAACTCGATCCGCCAGGCGACCGGCGTCGAGTGCCTCGGTGACCCGAAGCCGGACTTCAAGACCGCGCGTGACATCGTCACCAAGAAGACGGTCCCGAGCATGATGCGTACCGGCTGGGTGCAGGACTACCCGCTGAACGCCAACTTCCTGCGTGACGTCTACGGCACCGGTGCGGCCGCCAACGACGCCGGCTACTCGAGCGCCGAGTTCGACAAGCTGTCGCACGAGGCCGACGCGGCCACCTCGGTGGAGAAGACCGCCGAGCTGTACCAGAAGGCCGAAGAGGTTCTGGCCAAGGACATGCCGGCGATCCCGCTCTGGTACTACAAGACCAACTCGGGCTTCTCCAAGAAGGTCCAGAACGTCAAGTTCAACTCCTTCGGCGACCCGGTCTACACCGACGTCGAGGTCAAGAAGTAGTAATCGGTCGGCACCGCCTGACCCGGTGACAACGGCCGGTGCCCGTCCCATCCCCACAAGGGCGAGGACTGGCACCGGCCGTTGGCACGCCGACTTATCTCTGGCCGGGTTGACGGGCCCGGCAGAGTCATACATGGAGGCACGATGGGGCGCTTTGTCGCAAGGCGACTGCTCCAGATGATCCCGGTGTTCCTCGGAACGACCGCACTCATCTTTTTCATGGTGCACTTGCTGCCCGGTGATCCGCTGGCAGCGCTGTGGGGCGACAAGGCACCGGACCCGGTGCAGCTCGCCGCGCTGAAGCACCAGCAGCACCTCGACGAGCCGCTGGTCCAGCAGTACCTCGACTACATGGGGGGCCTGCTCACCGGCGACTTCGGCAAGGCCCTGGACGGACGTCCGGTGCTCGACAAGATCACCGAGGCGCTGCCGGTCACCATCCGGCTGGCGCTGTTCGCGTTCGTCATCGAGATCGTCATCGGCATCGGCATCGGCCTGTTCGCCGGCCTGCGCCGCGGCAAGGCGTTCGACAAGGGCGCCCTGGTCTTCACCCTGCTGCTGATCTCGATCCCGGTCCCGGTCCTGGGCTTCATCGTCCAGACGGTCTTCGGGCAGAACCTGAAGTGGGTCACCCCGACCGTCCAGGACTCGAACGACATCACCCAGCTGGTGCTGCCGGCCGTCGTGCTCGGCGGTCTGTCGCTGGCCTACGTCGCGCGCCTCACCCGTACCTCCATAGCCGAGAACATCAAGGCCGACTACGTCCGCACCGCGGTGGCCAAGGGCCTGCCGCGCCGGAAGGTCATCGGCACCCACCTGCTGCGCAACTCGATGATCCCGGTGGTCACCTTCCTCGGCACCGACCTCGGCTCCCTGATGGGCGGCGCGATCGTCACCGAGGGCATCTTCAACGTCCAGGGTGTCGGCCACGCGCTGTACCAAGCGATCAACATGAAGGAGGGCGCGACCGTCTCCGGCTTCGTGGCCTTCCTGGTGCTCGTCTACCTGGCCGCCGGACTGATCGTCGACCTGCTCTACGCGGTCCTGGACCCGAGGATCCGTTATGCCTGACCTGACCGAGAAGAAGACCGCCGGGGAGATCCCGGCCCAGCGCACCGCGGACGCCCCGGCGCCGAAGCAGGAGAAGGCCCGCAGCCTCGGCTCGGACGCCTGGCACGACCTGCGCCGCAAGCCGATCTTCGTGATCTCCGCGCTGCTGATCCTGCTGCTGATCGTCATCGCCATCGCCCCGGGCCTGTTCACCTCGGTGGACCCGCGCGCCGGCGACCTGCGCAACCACTACCTGACGAAGCCGAACTACGGTCACTTCTTCCAGGCCGACTGGTTCGGCTACGACCTCCAGGGCCGCAGCATCTACGCCCGCGTCATCCACGGCGCCCGCGCCTCGGTCGTGGTCGGCATCACCGTCACCCTCGGTGTGACCATCACCGGGTGCATCACCGGCATGCTCGCCGGCTACTTCGGCGGCTGGATCGACACGATCATCTCCCGGATCACCGACATCTTCTTCGGCATCCCGCTGCTGCTCGGCGCCCTGGTGATCCTGAACGCCTTCACCTCGCGCACGATCTGGAGCGTGGTCTTCGCCCTGATCGTCCTCGGCTGGACCCAGATGACCCGCGTCATGCGCGGCTCGGTCATCACGGTCAAGCAGGCCGACTTCGTGACCGCGGCCAAGGCGCTCGGCGCCGGCACCGGCCGGATCCTGATGAAGCACATCCTGCCGAACGCGATCGCCCCGGTGATCGTCGTCGCCACCATCGCGCTCGGCGGTTACATCGCCACCGAGGCGACGCTGAGCTTCCTCGGCATCGGTCTGCAGGACCCGACCATCTCCTGGGGCATCGACATCAACTCGGCCCAGAAGGTGATCCGTACGGCTCCGTTCGCCCTGTTCTTCCCCGCCGGAATGCTGAGCATCACGGTGCTCGCGTTCATCATGCTCGGCGACGCGGTGCGCGACGCCCTCGACCCGAAGCTCCGCTGAGAGAAGAGGTGACGACCCGATGACCACCGTGATCGAGAACAACCAGCAGAACGATCGTCTCGAAGTCGGAACCCCGCTCCTGGAGGTCAAGGACCTCCACGTGGAGTTCCACACCCGGGACGGCATCGCCAAGGCCGTGAACGGCGTCAACTACTCCGTCGCGGCCGGCGAGACGCTCGCCGTGCTCGGGGAGTCCGGCTCCGGCAAGTCCGTGACGGCGCAGACCATCATGGGCATCCTGGACATGCCCCCGGGCAAGGTGACCCAGGGCGAGATCCTGTACCGCGGCCAGGACATGCTCAAGATGAGCAACGAGGACCGCCGCCGGATCCGCGGCCGGAAGATCGCGATGATCTTCCAGGACGCGCTCTCCGCCCTCAACCCCGTGCTCAGCGTCGGCTACCAGCTCGGCGAGATGTACCGGGTGCATCAGGGCGCCTCCAAGAAGGAGGCGAAGGAGAAGGCCATCGAGCTGATGGACCGGGTGCGCATCCCCGCCGCCCGGCAGCGGGTGAACGACTACCCGCACCAGTTCTCCGGCGGCATGCGCCAGCGCATCATGATCGCGATGGCGCTCTCCCTGCAGCCCGACCTGATCATCGCCGACGAGCCCACCACCGCCCTGGACGTCACCGTCCAGGCCCAGGTGATGGACCTGCTCGCCGAGCTGCAGGCCGAGTACAACATGGGCCTGATCCTGATCACCCACGACCTCGGCGTGGTCGCCGACGTCGCGGACAAGATCGCGGTGATGTACGCCGGCCGGATCGTGGAGACCGCCCCGGTGCACGAGCTGTACGCGAACCCCGCGCACCCGTACACCAAGGGCCTGCTCCGCTCCATCCCGCGCCTGGACCAGAAGGGCCAGGAGCTCTACGCGATCAAGGGCCTCCCCCCGAACCTGCTGAAGGTTCCGACGGGCTGCGCGTTCAACCCCCGCTGCGATGTCGCCACCGACCTGTGCCGCACGGAGATCCCGGCGCTGCACCACGTGACGGACAAGGACGGCATGGAGCTCATCGGCCGCCGCAGCGCGTGCCACCTCTGGAAGGAGACCCTCCATGGCTGAGAACATCCTGGAGGTCAAGGACCTGGTCAAGCACTACCCGCTGACCCAGGGCATCCTCTTCAAGAAGCAGGTCGGCGCGGTCAAGGCGGTCGACGGCATCTCCTTCGACCTGAAGAAGGGTGAGACGCTCGGCATCGTCGGCGAGTCCGGCTGTGGCAAGTCCACGCTGGCCAAGGTGCTGATGAACCTGGAGCGGGCCACCTCCGGCCAGGTGCTGTTCAAGGGCGAGGACATCTCCACGCTGTCGGGGTCGGCGCTCAAGGCCGTCCGCCGGAACATCCAGATGGTGTTCCAGGACCCGTACACCTCGCTGAACCCGCGCATGACGGTCGGCGACATCATCGGTGAGCCGTTCGAGATCCACCCCGAGGTGGCGCCCAAGGGCGACCGCCGCAAGGCCGTCCAGGACCTGCTGGACGTCGTGGGCCTGAACCCGGAGTACATCAACCGGTACCCGCACCAGTTCTCCGGCGGCCAGCGCCAGCGCATCGGCATCGCCCGCGGTCTCGCGCTCAAGCCCGAGATCATCATCTGCGACGAGCCGGTCTCCGCCCTGGACGTGTCCGTCCAGGCGCAGGTGATCAACCTGCTGGAGCAGCTGCAGGGCGAGTTCGGCCTCTCCTACATGTTCATCGCGCACGACCTCTCCATCGTCCGGCACATCTCCGACCGCGTCGGCGTGATGTACCTGGGCAAGATGGTCGAGATCGGCTCGGACGAGGAGATCTACGAGAACGCCACCCACCCGTACACCCAGGCGCTGCTCTCCGCGGTGCCGGTGCCGGACCCGACGGCGCGCGAGACCCGCGAGCGGATCATCCTGACCGGCGACATCCCCTCGCCGGCCAACCCGCCGTCCGGCTGCCGCTTCCGCACCCGCTGCTGGAAGGCGGAGGACCGCTGCTCCGAGGAGACCCCGCTGCTCGCGGTGCCCTCGGTGCTGAAGGGCGCGGCCGCGCACGACACGGCCTGCCACTTCCCCGCGGTCCGGGAGCAGGCCGCGGCCTGATCCCCGCTCTCCCCGGAAGGGCCCGTGGCTTCCCGCCACGGGCCCTTCCGTCGTCCGGGCCGTCCGGCGCTGCGTCACTTCGGCGCCGCGTCAACTCGACAGGGGGGTCACGGCACCCATCCGGGTGCACCCGACTCGCGCCGTCGCCGGGGCGCGCTTCTCATGGGGTGTGATGCGACACACACCTTGAGGAGGGACCTTCATGCCCGCAGCCGCCCGCGCTCGTTGGGTCCTCGCCGTTGCGACGTCCGTGGCCCTGGTGGCCACCGGGTGCAGCAGCAGCGGTGGAGGAGGCAGCAGCTCGTCGGACACCAGCAAGACCTTCAGCTACCAGAGCAGCGAGCCGCAGAACCCGCTGCAGCCCGCGAACGCGAACGAGGTCGGTGGTGGTCGCATCATCCAGAACCTCTTCAAGGGGCTGGTGGACTACGACCCGAGCAACGCCAAGATCCGGATGCAGGTCGCGGACAAGATCGACACCAGTGACTCGCAGACCTTCACCATCACGCTGAAGGACGGCTGGAAGTTCCACGACGGCACCCCGGTGCACGCCAAGAACTTCGTCGACGCCTGGAACTGGGGTGCCAACCCGGCCAACAACCAGATCAACAGCTCCTGGTTCTCGGACATCGAGGGCTACCAGGACGTCCACCCGGCCACCGGTTCCCCGACCACGGACAAGATGTCCGGCCTGACCGTCACCGACGACCTGCACTTCACTGTCAAGCTGAACCACAAGGTCTCGTACTTCGAGTACAAGCTCGGCTACATCGCCTTCTCGCCGCTGCCGGACGCCTTCTTCAAGGACCCGGCCGGGTACGGGCAGAAGCCGGTGGGCAACGGGCCCTACCAGTTCGTCAGTTGGGCGCACAACTCGCAGGTGGTCACCAAGGCCTTCCCGGACTACCAGGGCGTGGACAAGCCGAAGAACGGCGGCATCGTCTTCAAGATGTACACCACGTCCGAGGCGGCCTACGCGGACCTGCAGTCCAACAACCTGGACGTGATGGACCAGGTGCCGCCGTCGGCGCTGGCGACGTACAAGAACGACCTCGGCGACCGGGCGGTGGACTCCCCGCAGGGCGCCATCCAGAACATCGGCTTCACGCTCTACCAGGCCGACTGGTCGGCGCCGGAGAAGGCCCAGGTACGACAGGGCCTGTCGATGGCGATCGACCGCGCGACCATCACCAAGACCGTGCTGCAGGGCTCCCGGGCGCCGGCGAGCGCCTGGGTGGCCGAGGGCGTCGAGGGCTACAAGGCGGGCACCTGCGGGGACTTCTGCAACTTCGACGCGGCCAAGGCCAAGCAGCTGATCCAGCAGGGCGGTGGCGTTCCGGGCAACAAGGTCCTGATCACCTACAACGCGGACGGCGGCCACAAGGAGTGGGTCGACGCCGTCTGCAACTCGATCCGGCAGAACACCGGCGTCGACTGCCTCGGCGACCCGAAGCCAGACTTCAAGACCGCGCGCGCGGCGATCACCGGGCACACGCTCAACGGCGCCTTCCGCACCGGATGGGTGCAGGACTACCCGCTGAACGCCAACTTCCTGGCGGACGTGTACCGCACCGGCGCCGCGTCCAACGACACCGGGTACAGCAACCCGCAGTTCGACCAGGCGGCGACCCAGGCCGACGAGGCGGCCAGCGTCGCCGACACGGTGACGGGCTACCAGAAGGCCGAGGACGTGCTGCCGAGCGGGATGCCGACCATCCCGCTCTGGTACTACCGCACGAACTCGGGCTACTCGACCAGGGTGCAGAACGTGAAGTTCGACTCCTTCGGCAACCCGGCCTGGACCCAGGTCGAGGTCAAGGGCTGAGTCCCCGGGTCCTGATTCCCCGCGCCGGCCCCGCCCTCCCCGCACGGAGGGCGGGGTGCGGTCTCCCGCCCGGCCGGCCCGGCCGGGCGGGTACCTAGGAAGGAGGCTCGGATGGGCAGTTACGTGCTGCGGCGGGTGCTGCAGATGATCCCGGTGTTCTTCGGCACCACGCTGCTGATCTTCGTGATGGTCTACACGCTGCCGGGCGACCCGGTGGTCGCGCTCTTCGGCGAGAAGGCCGCCGACCCGAGCGTGGTGGCCAGCATCAAGCACACCTACTACCTGGACCAGCCGCTCTGGAAGCAGTACCTGCACTACATGGGGAACCTCTTCCAGGGGGACTTCGGCACCAGCTTCACCGGCCGCCCGGTCTCCGACATCATGGCGGACGCCTTCCCGGTCACCATCCGGCTGGCGCTGCTGGCCTTCGTCTTCGAGATGGTCGTCGGCCTCGCCTTCGGCGTGCTCTCCGGCCTGAAGCGCGGGAGCATCGCGGACACCGCGGTGCTGATCCTGACCCTCGTGGTGATCTCGATCCCGGTCTTCGTGCTGGCCTACATCGCCCAGACCGTGTTCGCCACCAACCTGGGCTGGGTCACCCCGACGGTGCAGGACAGCTACGACCTCTCCCAGCTCATCCTGCCGGCCATCGTCCTGGGCTCGCTCTCCCTCGCGTACGTCGCCCGGCTCACCCGGACCTCCATCGGCGAGAACCTGCGGGCCGACTACATCCGGACCGCGGTCGCCAAGGGGTTGCCGCGCCGGACCATCACCGCCCGTCACCTGCTGCGCAACTCGCTGATCCCGGTGGTCACCTTCCTCGGTACCGACCTCGGCGCGCTGATGGGCGGGGCGATCGTCACCGAGGGCATCTTCAACGTGCAGGGCATCGGCAACGTCCTGTACCGGGCGATCAACCAGAAGGAAGGCCCGACCGTGGTCGGCATCGTGACCGTCCTGGTGATCATCTACCTGGTCGCCAGCCTGCTCGTCGACCTGCTCTACGCGGTCCTGGACCCGAGGATCCGCTATGCCTGACATCCACGACGAGAGTTCGTTCGAACCCCATCCCAAGCCGGGCGTCTCGCACCTCGACTACGCGGGGGAGCAGGGCATGGCGGTCGAGCAGGAGACCCTGATCGAGCCCGACGCGGGGAAGCGGGAAGAGGCCCGCAGCCTGTGGGGGGACGCCTGGCGGGACCTGCGCCGACGGCCGATCTTCCTGCTCTCGGTGGTGCTGATCCTGCTGCTGGTCGTCATGGCGATCTTCCCCTGGGCGTTCACCGACGCCAACCCGCGCAAGGCCGATCTGGTCCACGACTACCTCAAGCGGCCGGACGCGACGGACTTCTTCGGTGCCGGCTGGTTCGGCTACGACGCACAGGGCCGGTCGATCTACGCCCGGGTGGTCTACGGCGCCCGGGCCTCGATCACCGTCGGCATCTTCGTGACCGCCGCGGTCACCCTGCTCGGCGGGCTGACCGGGATGGTCGCGGGCTACTACGGCGGGGCCGTCGACGCGGTGATCTCCCGGATCGTCGACATCTTCTTCGGCATCCCGCTGCTGCTCGGCGCCCTGGTGCTGCTGAACGCCTTCACCGTCCGCACGGTGTGGACCGTGGTGCTCGCGCTGGCCGTCCTCGGCTGGACCCAGATCGCCCGCGTCATGCGCGGGGCGGTGCTGACCGTCAAGCAGTCCGACTACGTGGTGGCGGGCCGGGCGCTCGGGGCCGGGACCGGGCGGCTGATGTTCCGGCACATCCTGCCGAACGCCGTCGCTCCGGTGATCGTGGTGGCGACCATCGCGCTCGGCGGCTACATCGCCACCGAGGCGACGCTGAGCTTCCTCGGCATCGGTCTGCAGGAGCCGACCATCTCCTGGGGCATCGACATCTCCTCCGCCCAGAAGGTGATCCGGACCGCGCCGTACGTGATGTTCTTCCCGGCCGCGGCACTGTCCATCACCGTGCTGGCCTTCATCATGATGGGCGACGCGGTGCGCGACGCCCTCGATCCGAAGCTTCGCTGAGCGAGGGGAGCGCATCGTGAGTACAGCGGTGGACACCACCAAGGGCGAGCGGGAGGCGCCGTACGAGGGGCCGCTGCTCGACGTACGGGACCTGCACGTCGAGTTCGTCACCCGGGACGGCGTGGCGAAGGCCGTGAACGGCGTCGACTACTCGGTCGCGGCCGGCGAGACGCTGGCCGTGCTCGGGGAGTCCGGCTCCGGGAAGTCCGTGACGGCGCAGGCGATCATGGGCATCCTGGACATGCCGCCGGCCCGGATCCCGCGCGGTGAGATCCGCTTCCGGGGCCGGGACATGCTCGCCATGGGCAAGGAGGAGCGGCGGAAGATCCGCGGCCAGAAGATCGCGATGATCTTCCAGGACGCGCTCTCCGCCCTCAACCCGGTGCTGTCGGTGGGCTTCCAGCTCGGCGAGATGTTCCGAGCCCACCACAAAGTCTCCCGGGCGGAGGCGAAGGAGAAGGCCGTCGAGCTGATGGACCGGGTGCGCATCCCGGCGGCCAAGCAGCGGGTGAACGACTACCCGCACCAGTTCTCCGGCGGCATGCGCCAGCGGATCATGATCGCGATGGCGCTGGCGCTGGAGCCGGACCTGATCATCGCGGACGAGCCCACCACCGCCCTGGACGTCACCGTGCAGGCCCAGGTGATGGACCTGCTGGCCGAGCTGCAGGCCGAGTACCACATGGGGCTCATCCTGATCACCCACGACCTCGGCGTGGTGGCCGACGTGGCGGACAAGATCGCGGTGATGTACGCCGGCCGGATCGTGGAGACCGCCCCGGTGCACGAGCTGTACGCGCGGCCGGCGCACCCGTACACCCGGGGCCTGCTGGACTCCATCCCGCGCCTGGACCAGAAGGGCCAGGAGCTCTACGCGATCAAGGGCCTGCCGCCCAACCTGCTGCGGATCCCCCCGGGCTGTGCCTTCAACCCGCGCTGCCCGCGCGCGCAGGACATCTGCCGGGCCGAGGTGCCGGAGCTGTTCCCGGTCACCGAGGAGGACGGGACACCGCTGGAGGGGCGCGGCAGCGCCTGCTTCTTCTGGAAGGAGACCCTCCATGACCGCTAACGGGGCCAGCGCACTGGGCGCGGCGGTGCCGGAGGAGGCCGTCTTCGCGCAGGAGGTGCCGCGCGGCGAGCCGATCCTCGAAGTCCGGGAGCTGATCAAGCACTTCCCGCTGACCCGGGGCATCCTCTTCAAGAAGCAGGTCGGCGCGGTGAAGGCGGTCGACGGGGTCAGCTTCGACCTGATGCAGGGTGAGACCCTCGGCATCGTCGGCGAGTCCGGCTGCGGGAAGTCCACGCTGGCCAAGGTGCTGATGAACCTGGAGCCGGCCACCGCGGGCTCGGTCCGGTACAAGGGGGAGGAGATCTCCCGGCTGTCGGGGTCGGCGCTCAAGGCCGTCCGCCGGAACATCCAGATGGTGTTCCAGGACCCGTACACCTCGCTGAACCCGCGCATGACGGTCGGCGACATCATCGGTGAGCCGTTCGAGATCCACCCCGAGGTGGCGCCCAAGGGCGACCGCCGCAAGGCCGTCCAGGACCTGCTGGACGTGGTCGGGCTCAACCCGGAGTACATCAACCGGTACCCGCACCAGTTCTCCGGCGGCCAGCGCCAGCGCATCGGCATCGCCCGCGGTCTGGCGCTCAAGCCGGAGATCATCATCTGCGACGAGCCGGTGTCGGCACTGGACGTGTCCGTCCAGGCGCAGGTGATCAACCTGCTGGAGCAGCTGCAGGGCGAGTTCAACCTGTCGTACATGTTCATCGCGCACGACCTCTCGATCGTCCGGCACATCTCGGACCGGGTCGGGGTGATGTACCTGGGCAAGATGGTCGAGATCGGCAGCGACGCCGAGATCTACGACCACGCCACGCATCCGTACACCCAGGCGCTGCTCTCCGCGGTGCCGGTGCCGGACCCGACGGCGCGGGAGTCGCGGGACCGGATCGTGCTCACCGGGGACGTTCCCTCCCCGGCCAACCCGCCCTCCGGCTGCCGCTTCCGCACCCGCTGCTGGAAGGCGCAGCAGCGGTGCGAGGTGGAGGAGCCGCTGCTCGCCTCGCCGACCTGGCTGGAGGGGGCGGCGTTCCACGACTCGGCCTGTCACTTCGCCGCGGAGCGCGGGGCCGGGGAGGGCGCCGCGCAGTAGCCGGTCGGAGTGTCCAGGGCGCGTCCCCGTGCGGGGGCGCGCCCTTTCCGGTTCGCCCCGTGATGGAAAAGAGATCTGCCACGGGGTCGCCAAGTGCCCCCCGCTCCTTGATAGTTGCTCTGCGCCTATCGATGGTCGCTGCTGCGCTGAGGAGGGCTGCCCACATGGACGCGGTGGAGGTGATCGGCGGCGGACGGGAGAACCTGGTGCCCGGGACCCCGTTGCTGGAGGTCGAGGACCTGCACGTGGAGTTCCACACCCGGGACGGCGTCGCGCGGGCCGTCAACGGGGTGAGCTACTCGGTCGCGGCCGGCGAGACGCTGGCGGTGCTCGGGGAGTCCGGCTCCGGGAAGTCGGTGACGGCGCAGGCGGTCATGGGCATCCTGGACATGCCGCCGGGGCGGATCACCGAGGGGCGGATCCTGTTCCGCGGCGAGGACCTGCTGGCCATGAGCGCCAACGGCCGGCGGGCCGTGCGGGGCCGGCGGATAGCGATGATCTTCCAGGACGCGCTGTCCGCGCTCAACCCGGTGCTCAGCGTGGGCTACCAGCTGGGGGAGATGTTCCGGGTGCACCACGGTGTCACCCGCAAGGAGGCCCGGGAGAAGGCCGTCGAGCTGATGGAGCGGGTGCGCATCCCCGCCGCCCGGCAGCGGGTCGGCGACTTCCCGCACCAGTTCTCGGGCGGCATGCGCCAGCGGATCATGATCGCGATGGCGCTGGCGCTGGAGCCGGACCTGATCATCGCGGACGAGCCCACCACCGCCCTGGACGTCACCGTGCAGGCCCAGGTGATGGACCTGCTGGCCGAGCTGCAGGCGGAGTTCGGCATGGGGCTCATCCTGATCACCCATGACCTCGGCGTGGTGGCCGACGTGGCGGACAAGATCGCGGTGATGTACGCGGGCCGGGTCGTGGAGACCGCCCCGGTGCGCGAACTGTACGCGCGGCCGGCGCACCCGTACACCCGGGGCCTGCTGGACTCCATCCCGCGGCTGGACCAGAAGGGCCAGGACCTGCACGCCATCAAGGGCCTGCCGCCGAGCCTGCTGGGCATCCCGGAGGGCTGCGCCTTCAACCCCCGCTGCGACCGGGCGCAGGACCGTTGCCGGGCCGAGCTCCCGCCGCTGGTGCCCGTGGTCGGCGAGCGGGGGGAGGAGCTGGCGGGCCGCCGCAGCGCCTGCCACTACTGGCGCGAGACGCTGCACGGCTGAGCCCGCCCAGCCCGGACGGCCCGGCGGCCCCGGCCCCGGCCCCGGCTACTTCAGGAAGCCGACGTTCTCCCAGACGATGTCCGACAGGCCCTGCGCGCCGATGTTGGCGAGGTCGGCGCGGGCGCCGTACAGCTGCGGGCGCTGGTACAGCGGCAGCACGCCGGCCACCTTCCAGAGCTCGCCGTCGGCCTGGTTGATCGCCTCGGAGACGGTGGCCGCGTCGGCCGCGGCGGCGGCGCGGTCGAGCGCGCCGTCGGCCGCCGGGCTGCCCGCGCCGACGTGGTTGGTGCCGCCGTTCTGGGCGAAGTTGGCGCGGCTGCCGCTGGCCGGGAAGGGCGTGCCGATCAGCGAGTAGGCGGTGAGGTCGAAGTCGTTGCGGTTGATGTACTTGTCGAAGAACTCGTTGGCGGCGGCGGTCACCGTGGTGACTTTGATCCCGACGTCCTTGAGCATCTTGGTGGTGTTCACGGCCTCGTTCTGGGCCTGGGTGACACCGGTCGGGATGACCATCCGCAGGTTCAGCTCGCGGCCGTCCTTCTTCCGTACGTCGCCGTCGAGCTTCCAGCCGGCCGAGTCCAGCTTGCGGGCGGCCTCGGCGGGGTCGTAGCGGGCCAGGCCCAGGGAGTTGTCGCGGTAGCCGCTCTGGTTGGCGACCAGCAGGTGGTTGTTGAGCGGGACGGCGGGCCAGTCCAGGCCGTTGAGGTCGGCGCGGATGACGGCGTCCCGGTTGATCGCCTGGAACACGGCCTGGCGCACGGTCGCGTCGCTCAGCGCGGGGGTGCGGGCGTTCAGGGTGAGCTGGCGGAAGTCGGGGCCGCCGGCCCGGCGGACGACGGCGCCCTTGGTGTTCCGGATGGTCTGGTAGCCGGCCACGTCCGGGCCGTTGTTGACCAGGTCGAGCTGTCCCTTGGCGAAGGCGGTGGCCATCGCGTCGGGGAGCATCGCGTGGAAGACGATCCGGTCCAGCACCGGCTTGTCGCCCCACCAGGCCGGGTCGGCGACCAGGGTGACGGTCTGCGCGGCGCGGTCGAGCTGCTCGACCTTGAACGGGCCGGCGGTGACCGGGATCGCGTCCAGGTAGGCGGTGTTGAACAGCTCCGGGGTGGAGATCCGGCTGGCCGGCAGCAGCGGGGCGTTGCCGGCGCCGTTGAACATCGACTGCCACTCCGAGAACGGCCGGTCGAAGGTCATCACGGCCTGGAAGTCGTCCTTGCCGCGCTCGACCGAGGAGACCAGCTCGAAGCCGGTGCTGCTGGACGGCTTGTACGCCGGGTCCTTGCCGTTCAGGGCACGCCAGTTGGCCTCGATGTCGCGCCAGGTGATGGGGGTGCCGTCGGACCAGTGCGCCTTCGGGTTGAGCGTCCAGGTGACCACCTGCCGGCCGTCCTTCAGCTCGGCGTGCGCCTCCTGCAGGTAGGCGGGGTTGACGGTCTGGGCGCCGGCCGCGTCGGAGCGGAAGAAGGTCGGCAGCAGCGGCTTGGTGACGGCGATGGTCGAGGACTCGTTGCCCTCGTTGTGGATCGGCGACCACTGGTGGGAGAACTGGGTGATCGCCAGGTTCAGGGTGCCGCCCTGGCGCAGTTGGGCGCGGTCGTGCGGGTTGATGTCGACCGAGGTGAGCTTGGGCGTCGAGGGGGCGGACGGCAGTCCGTCGGCGCCGGCGTCGCCCTGGCCGGAGGCGCAGGAACAGAGTGCCAGCGAGAGGGTGAGGGCGGTGAGACCGGCGAGCAGGGCCGTCCCGTGGTGCTGGAGGCGGCGGGCCATCGGCGTGCTCCCGAGGTGGATGTGACGGAAGGTGTGGCGTCACATCTTGGTGACCGGGAGGGTGGGTTGTCGAGGGGCGGGGCCGGATGCGGCCCCGCCCCCACGACGGCGGTGCGTCAGACGGTGAACTTGAAGGTGCGGTCCTTGTCGCCGGTCTTGTCGAAGACCGAGGCGACGCCGTCCGCGACGTCCTGCGGGGTGATCGGGGCGAGCTGGCCGTTCTTCTTGGCCTTCACCTTGTCGAACACGTTGCCCAGCTGCGCGGCGAGCGCGTCGAGGTCCCACTTGGGCGCGATCTTGCCGGAGGCGTCAGGGACGAGCGTGAGCGCCTTGGCGGCCGTCTTCGCGCCGAAGTCCCAGGTCTTGGTGCCGGCCACGACGTGCACCTTGCCGCTGGCGATCTGCTTGCCGAGTCCGTCGGCCGCGGCCTGCAGGGCCTGGGCGGAGACCTTCGGCTGGGCGGCCGTGACGGCGAGGGCGATCGGCTGGTCGGGCTTGCCGGCCGCGCGGTCGCGATAGGCCTGCTCGATGACGTCCACCGCGCTCGCCGAGTCCACCGCCTGGCCGGCCCGGCCGGGGACGACGACCGGCTCGCCGTTGTCGCCGAACTTGACGTAGCCCTCCTGCAGGCCCTGGCCCGACCCGGCGGCCAGCGAGTCGAGGGCGGCCTTGAGCTTGGCCCGGTCGACCTTGACCTCCGGTGCGACGGCCTTGCTGCCGCCCTGGATGGACTTGATGACGTCGACCGGGTTGTAGCTGTGCTGGGCCAGACCGTCCACGGTGGCGGTGGTGTCGAAGCCCAGGCCGGCGACCGTCGGGTCGAGGTCCACGGCCTGGTCGCCGATCTTCAGCTTGAGCGGCTGCTGGCCGGCCTTGCCGACCGACTCGTCCAGGGTGTGGATCGCCTGGTCACGGCTGTTGCCGCCGATGTCGGTGCCGAGCACCACGGTGCCCTTGGGCACGTCGGACTGGTTGAGCATCAGACCGGTGCCGTACGCGGCGGCGCCGAGGAACAGCACGCCGACGACACCGTAGACGCCCAGCTTGACCAGCTTCTTGCCGCCACCGCGCTTGGCCTTGGCCGGCGCCTTGGCGGACTCGGCCTTGGCCGGGGCCGGGGCCGGGGCGGGCGCGCCCTTGGCGCCGTCAGGCCGGGGGCCGGCGGCCGGCAGCGGGGTGACCGCGGTGGACTCGGGGTCGAGGCCGGGCTGCTGCGTGCGGCCGGGCCGCGGGCCGGTGCCGGGGGCGCCGGGGAAGAGCCCGCCGGGGGCCGCCGGGGCGGCGGGGCCGTCCTGGCCGGGGGCGGCCGGACGCTGCTGGCCGGCGAAGGGGTCGCTGCCGGTCGGCGCCGAGGCGAACAGGCCCGGCTGCGGGCGGCCGTCGCCACCGCGCTGGGCGCCGTCGTGGGGCAGACCGGGTATCCCGGCCGGCGGCGGGGTGTTCTCGCGGATCGGCGCGAAGCCGTCGACCGAGGTGTCCTCGGGGTTCGGCTCGGCGGTCGGCGCGCCCTGCGGGCCGTTCGGGCGGCCGTTCGGCTGGAAGCCGCCCCGCGGGCCGGGCTGCTGCGGGCCGCCCGGGCGGGGGCCGTTCTGCTGCGGCCGGTTCTGCTGGGCGCCGTTCTGCCGCGCGCCGTTCTGCCGGTCACCGCCACCGCGCGGGCCGCGGGTGCCGGCGTCGGGGCCGGGGGCCGGGGCGAACGGGTCGGCGACGGGTGCGAAGGGGTCCGCGGGCTCGTAGACGCCGGGCTCCTCGGCCGGGGCCGCGGCGCGGCGCGGCGCGGCGGGCGCCGCCGGGGCGCCCGGGTTGGGCGACTTGCCCTGGGCGGGCACCGGACGGCCGCCCGGCGCGCCGTTGGCGCGGGCGGCGGCACCGCCGGCCGGACGGGCACCCTGCGGCCGCGGTTCGGCGGCGCCGGGCCCGGCCGGGGCGGTGGGCGCGCTCGGGGCGCCGGCCGCGACGGCGGCCGGGGCGGGCTCGGCGGCGGGGGCCTTCTTCGCACGCGGCCGGAACCAGGCACCGGTGGACTCGGACTCCGAGGTCGCCGGCGGGATCGGCGGGATCTGCCACTCCGGCGGCAGGTTCGGCGGGGTGGCCGTGCCGCTGCCGCCCTCCATCACCCCGAGGACCGGCGAGGCGGGCGCCGAACGGTGCCGCGGGCTGCCCTGCTCGGGGGCCTCCTCGGCCGGGCCGTCCTCGTTCTTGACGGCGCTGCGGACCACGACCGGCGGGATCGGGCGCGAGCCGGGGATGTTGATCCGGACCCGGGTGGTCAGGGTGGTCTCGGTCTTCGGACCGTCGTCCTCGCCGCCCGACGCGGCGCCCTGGCCGGCGCCGGCCGCGGCCCGCTCGCCGCCGGGGAGCCCGGGCGTGCCGTAGGGCGGGGTGCCCGACGGGTAGGCGTCCGGGCCCGTGCGCCGAGGCGTCGGGTGGGCGTTGTCAGATTCGCGGCTGCTCAATGCTGCTCTGCTCCGGGTTCGCGGGCGGGCCGTGCGGCGCGACCGCGGTTCGTGGTCGCCGGGCCCGGCTGGGGCGGGCGGCGGTCGGGTACGGCGTTCTGCGGGACCACCATACTGGGAAGAACTGAGCGGTGAACGGCTTCGGACAGATCCTGATACGTCCGGTTCCTCCGGTATGAGAGTAAGGCCGTGTGCTCCTGACTGCGCGTCGTACGGGGTACCGTACGCCGCGCTCCACCGGGCTCAGCGCGGTGGGCCGGGCACCCCGGGGAACCAGCTGGTCCGGGTCGGCAGGGTGGCGCAGATCACGCCCAGTACCGAGCCGGCGAACAGCCAGGCCAGCGAGGTGGCGTTGGACCACAGCACGTTGTCGCCCTCCGGCCGGGGCACGATCAGCAGCACCATCGCCAGGAACCAGCCGGCCGCGGGCATCCCCGCGCCGAGCCGGGTGCCGGTGATCCGCAGACCGGCGTAGAAGGTCGCGGCGGTCGCGGCCAGCGCCAGCAGGACTCCCACCGGCGGCCACAGGGCCTGCACAAAGGATCCGCACACCGACACCGCGATGCCCAGCAGGAAGAACAGGACATACGCCGCGATCCGGGCGGGGCGCGGCGGTTGGGCCTCGGCCAGTCGCTGCTCGCGGGTGCCGAGGACGGTCGCCGGGATCGAGCGGCGCGGCGGCCGGGCGGCGGGCTTGCTCATCGCGCCTCCTCCCCGGCGCTCGCGGCGGTGTCGTCGAGGCCCGCGAAGAGGTCGTCCTCCGGGTGGCCCGGGCCGGCCTGGCCACGCACCAACTGGTAGTACTCGGTGGCGAACAGGGGCTGGGCGAGGTGGTTGGAGAGCGCGAAGAAGGCGCTGTCCACGGTGATCTGGGTGGCGTGCGCGACCAGCGCGGCGGTCTTGCGGCCGACGTACGCGGCGCCGTCCAGCTCGGTGGTGACCACCTCGTCGGCGACCACTCCGGGGACGTCGGACACCTGGGCGACGCCCGGGAAGGACGCCTTGACGGCGGCTTCGGCGAGACCGGCCTCGATCACCGAGCGCGGCATCCGGTTCCAGTACACCTTGGCGATCCGCCAGGCCGGGCCCAGGTCGGGCCGGTGCGCCGGGTCGGCGGCCGACTCGTACGCGCGCATCGCGACGCGGTGCGCCTGGATGTGGTCCGGGTGCCCGTAGCCGCCGTTCTCGTCGTAGGTGACCAGGACCTGCGGCCGCGTCTCGCGGATCACCGCGACCAGGTGGTCGGCGGCCTCGTCCACGTCCGCCTGCCAGAAGCAGCCGGGCACGTCGTTGTCGGGCACGCCCATCATCCCGGAGTCGCGGTAGCGCCCCGGGCCGCCGAGGAAGCGGTGGTCGGTCACGCCGAGGGCGCGCATCGCCTCGGTGAGCTCGCCGATCCGGTGCGGGCCGAGGGTGTCGTCCCGATCGGCCGTCAGATGGGCCAGCTCCGGGGGGATCACCTCGCCGCCCTCGCCGAGGGTGCAGGTCACCAGGGTGACCCGGGCGCCTTCGGCGGCGTACCGGGCCATCGTGGCGCCGTTGCCGATCGACTCGTCGTCGGGGTGCGCGTGCACCAGGAGGAGTCGGCGGCCGGTAGTCGCGGTCATGGGAGGAAGCCTAACCACCGGCCGGGTGGGGTCAGAGCTTCAGGCCGTTGATCATCCCGGCGAGGTTGCTGGTGACCTGGCTGATCGACGGGGCGATCGAGCTGGAGGCCAGGTAGAAGCCGAGCAGCGCACAGACGATCGCGTGCGCCAGCTTCAGTCCGTTGCGGCGGATCAGCACCACCACGATGACCAGCATCAGCACGGCTGCGGAGATGTTCATGGCCATGTCGGCTCACACCCCTTCTCTCGGGCGCGCCGCCTCCCGGGGAAGGCGGCGGTGGGGACGGTGCGGGACTGGGGGCTGCGGGTGGCCGGGGCCCGGGACGGGACCGACGATCACCCGCTCGACCAGTCATACCCGATGGGTAAGGGGAGCATTACATTCAGTGAGGCCGCGCGCGCCGGGGCAAGGGGGCACTCGCGGGGCGCATGGGCCGGTCGGAGGGGGTTTGGACCTCTTTGGGGCGTACTTGACGGTGATGCTCCGAACGAGTGATCACCAGCCTCCCGGCAGCGGCAGTTCGGCGTCGTAGGGTCTGGTGCCATGACCTCCCACACCCCTGCGGACACCTTCCCCCGGCAGTACGCGCGGACCCTGCGCTACACCATCGGCGCGCCCCGCTCCTTCTCCGTCGCACCGGACGGCTCGCGGGTCGTCTTCCTCCGCTCCCGGTCGGGCAGCGACCGGGCCAACCTGCTCTGGACCCTCGACACCGCCACCGGCGAGGAGCGGATCGCCGCCGACCCGGCGGTCCTGCTCGGCGGCGGCGAGGAGGACCTCTCGCCGGCCGAGAAGGCGCGCCGCGAGCGCAGCCGCGAGGGCTCGGCCGGCATCGTCGGCTACGCCCTGGACGCGGCCGGGACGCTGGCCGTCTTCGCCCTCTCCGGCCGGCTCTTCACCGCCGACCTGGTCACCGGCGCCACCGCCGAACTGCCGGCCCGCGGCCCGCTGCTGGACCCGCGGCCGGCCCCGGACGGCAGCTGCGTCGCATACGCCAACACCGCCGGGGAGCTGCGGCTGACCCGGGCCGACGGCAGCGGCGACCGGGTGCTCGCCGAGCCGGACGGCCCGAACGTGACCTGGGGGCAGGCCGAGTTCATCGCGCAGGAGGAGATGGACCGGGACCGCGGCTTCTGGTGGTCCCCGGAGGGCGACCGGCTGCTCGTCGAGCGCGCCGACGACAGCCCGGTGGGGCGCTGGTGGATCGCGGACCCGGCCAACCCGGAACGCGAGCCCGCCGAGGTCGCCTACCCGGCCGCCGGCACCGCCAACGCCGAGGTCGGCCTCTGGGTGTTCGACCTGCACGGCGGCCGCACCGAGGTGGTCTGGGACCGCACGGCCTTCCCGTACCTCGGCCGGGTGCACTGGTCGAAGGGCGGTGTGCCGCTGCTGCAGGTGCAGTCCCGCGACCAGCGCAGCCGGCTGATCCTCGGTCTGGACGTGGCCACCGGCGCCACCGAGGTGCTGCACGAGGAGCACGACGACGCCTGGCTGGAGCTGTTCCCCGGCGTCCCGGCGTGGACCCCGGACGGCAAGCTGGTGCGGATCTCCGACGAGGGGGGCGTCCGGGCGCTGGTGGTCGGGGACCAGGCCGTCACCGGGGCCGACCTGCACATCAGGTCCGTCGTCGCCGTCACCGAGGACGAGGTCTTCTTCAGCGCCTCCGGCGGCGCCGCCGAGACCGACCCCGAGCCCGGCTGGATCGCCGTCGGCCGGATCAGCCACGACGGCAAGCGGCTCGGCTGGGAGTCCGCCAACGGGCGGCCGTTCACCTCCGTCACCAGCGCCGTGCACGGCGGCGGGATCACCGTCCGGGCCACCGCCGAGCCGGACCTGCCCGGCAGCCTGGTGCGGGTCGCCCGCGACCTGCCCGAGGGCCTGGTGGTCGACGACGTGGCCACCATCGCCTCGTACGCCGAGACCCCGGTGATCACCGCCCGCCCGGTGTTCCGCTTCGCCGGTGAGCGCCGGATCCCCGCGGCCGTCTTCCTGCCCACCGGGTACGACCGCGAGCGCGACGGCCTGCTGCCCGTCCTGATGGACCCGTACGGCGGTCCGCACGGGCAGCGCGTCGTCCAGGCGCACAACCCGCACCTCAACTCCCAGTGGTTCGCCGACCAGGGCTTCGCGGTGATCGTCGCCGACGGGCGCGGCACCCCGGGGCGGGGGCCGGCCTGGGAGAAGTCGATCGCCCTCGACTTCGCCGGGGCCACCCTGGACGACCAGGTGGAGGCGCTGCACGCGCTCGCCGGTGAGTTCCCGCTGGACCTCGGCCGGGTCGCCATCCGCGGCTGGTCGTACGGGGGTTACCTCTCGGCTCTCGCCGTGCTGCGCCGCCCGGACGTCTTCCACGCGGCCGTCGCCGGCGCTCCGGTGACCGACTGGGCGCTGTACGACACCCACTACACCGAGCGCTACCTGGGCGACCCGGCCGAGCGGCCGGAGGTGTACGCCGCCAACTCGCTGAACGGGTACGCGGCCGGGCTGGAGCGCCCGCTGATGATCATCCACGGGCTGGCGGACGACAACGTGGTGGCCGCGCACACCCTGCGGCTCTCCTCGGCGCTGCTCGCCGCCGGGCGCCCGCACACCGTGCTGCCGCTGTCCGGCGTCACCCACATGACCCCGCAGGAGGAGGTCGCGGAGAACCTGCTGCTGCTCCAGGTCGACTTCGTACGGAGCGCGCTGGGCGGGTGACGTCGGCCTGAGCCGGGGAAACCGCCCCTGACCAGCCCTTTCGCGGCCGGTACCCGATGACGCGGGTACCGGCCGCCGGCATGACATCCGTCATACCGAAGGCACGACGGCGGACACTGCCGCCGCGACCCGCCCGCGCGGGACTCTGAGGTGGTGCGAACAGCACCGGAGACGACACCATCAGGGAAGAGGAGCCGGGCGATGGACACCGAGGTGGCCGCCTTCCGCGGCGTGGGCAAGAGCTACGGGCGGGTGCGCGCCGTGGACGGGCTGGACCTCGTGCTGCGGCCGGGCGAGACCGTCGCCCTGCTCGGCCCGAACGGCGCCGGGAAGTCCACCAGCCTGGACCTGCTGCTCGGCCTGCGCGAGCCCGACCAGGGCAGCGTGACGCTGTTCGGCGGCACCCCGCGGGCGGCGATCGAGACCGGGCGGGTCGGCGCGATGCTGCAGAGCGGCGGGCTGATGTCCGACGTCAAGGTGCGGGAGCTGGTCAAGCTCGCCTGCGACGTGCACCCGCGCGGCCGGTCGGTCGCGGAGGTGCTGACCGACGCCGGGATCGCCGAGCTGGCGGAGCGCCGGGTCGACAAGCTGTCCGGCGGCCAGGAGCAGCGGGTCCGCTTCGCCCTGGCGATCGCCGGCGACAACGACCTGATCGTGCTGGACGAGCCCACCACCGGCATGGACGTCGGCGTCCGGCAGTCGTTCTGGGCGAGCATGCGGGCGCAGGCCGACGCCGGGCGCACGGTGCTGTTCGCCACCCACTACCTGGAGGAGGCGGACTCCATCGCCGACCGCGTCCTGGTGCTGCACCGGGGCCGGCTGATCGCCGACGGCAGCTCCGCCGAGATCAAGGCCCGGGCCGGCGCCCGCCGGATCGCCTTCGAACTCCACGACGGGGACGGGCGGTTCGACGAGGCCGTGCTGCGCACCCTGCCGGGCGTGCAGTCGCTGGACGTCACCGCCCGGGTCCCCGGGGTGCGGACGGTGCGGATCCGGACCGCGGACGCCGACGCGACCGTCGCCGGGCTCTACCGGGCGGGCCTGTACCCGCGCGGTCTCGAGGTCACCGGCGTGGGCCTGGAACAGGCCTTCCTGACCATCACCGGCGAGCTGGACCGGAACGACGCGGCCCTGGAGAGTGCGCGATGACCACCCTGATCAAGCTGGAGATCCTGCGGACCGTCCGCAACCGGCGCTACCTGTTCTTCACCGTGGCCTACCCGGCGCTGATGTACGTCTTCTTCATCCACGCCTACGGCGCCGCCAACCAGGCCGGCGGACTGCCGGTGAAGACCTACTTCATGGTCTCGATGGCCACCTTCGGCGCGGTCGGCGCGGTGCTGACCGGCAGCGCGCAGCGGATCTCGCTGGAGCGCAAGAGCGGCTGGACCCGGCAGCTGCGGCTGACCGCGCTGCCCGGCCGGGCGTACACCGTCGGCAAGATCGCGGCGAGCAGCGTCACCACCCTGCCGTCGATCCTGGTGGTCTTCGCGGTGGGCGCGGCCCAGGGCGTCTCGCTCACCGGGTCGCAGTGGATCGGGCTGGCCCTCGCGCTGTGGCTCGGCAGCTTCGTCTTCGCGGCGCTGGGCGTGGCGCTCGGCTACGCGGCGACGCCGGACGCGGTGCAGCCGATCGTGATGATCACCTACATGGCGATGGCGCTGCTCGGCGGCACCTGGTTCCCGGTCAGCGGCTCGCTGGAGAGGTTCGCCCGGTTTAACCCGGTCTACCTCTACAACCAGCTGGCCTCCTTCACCCGGCCCGGGCACTCCCTGGACACCGTCGCCGTCGTCGGACTGGCCGGTTTCCTCGCGGTGTTCGTCACCGCCGCCGCGACCCTGTACCGCCGCGACACCCGACAGGCATGATGATCCACATGAGCGACGAGCGCCGGACCCACCGCCCCGACGAACCCCCGGAGGCGGGTCCGGCGCGCGCGTCGTTCATGAACGTGCCCGGTGCGCCGGTGGAGACCAGGCGGCAGATGGTGGTGAAGGTCGCCTGGATGCTGCTGTGGATGATCTACCTGGCCTACCCGATCAGCCGGCTGGTGAACGGTGTGCACAGCACGGCCGCGCAGGTGCTCGGCTGGAGCTGCCTGGCGTTCTTCGTGGCCGGCTACGTGCTGCTGGTGATCTTCCGCTCGACCCGGGGGATGCGGCCGCGCGCCTGCCAGGTGGTCGTCACGATGATGGTGGCGCTCGCGATCGCGTGCGCCTTCGTGCTCGGCGAAGCCTTCCTGACCCTGTTCATCTACGCCTCGGTGTGCGTCGCGATCATCACGCCGCCGCGGTACTCGCTGCGCGCCCTGGCCGGCATGGCCGCACTGATCGCCGCCGTCGGCCTGCTCATCCACGCGAGTACGGACAACATCGCCACCTTCGCGCTGAGCGGGTTCCTCTCCGGCGTCGCGATGACCGGCCTGCAGCGGCTGGTCGCCACCATGAAGGAGCTGCGCGAGGCCCGCGCCGCCGTCGCGCACCTGGCCGCCTCCGAGGAACGGCTGCGGCTCGCCCGCGACCTGCACGACCTGCTCGGGCACTCGCTCTCGCTGATCACCCTGAAGAGCGAGCTGGCCGGGCGGTTCATGGACGCCGGCGCGGACGAGAAGGCGCGGGCGCAGGTCGCCGACATCGAGCAGGTCGCCCGGCAGTCGCTGATCGACGTCCGGGAGGCGGTCACCGGCTTCCGCCGGCCGACCCTGCCGGTCGAACTCGCCGCCGCCCGTACCGCGCTGGCCGCCGCGCAGATCCGGCTGGACGCCGCGCCGGAGCTGGTGGACAGCTGGCCGGGCCTGGCCAACGAGGAGGCGGGCGCGCTGGCCTGGGCGCTGCGCGAGGCCGTCACCAACGTCGTCCGGCACGGCGAGGGCGCCACTGTCTGCACCGTCACGGCGGACGAGAGCTGGGAGGCGAGCGGCGAGCGCTACGCCGTGCTGGAGATCGCCGACGACGGGCGCGGGCCGGGCAAGTCGCAGCCGGGGAACGGGCTCTCCGGGTTGGAGGAGCGGCTGGCGCTGGTCGGCGGCCGGCTGGAGAGCGGCCCGGGGGAGCGGGGGAAGGGCTTCCGGCTGCGGGCCTCGGTGCCGCTGCGGACGGTGTCCGCGTCGGAGTCCGGGGCGTCCGCGGCGGCCGGGACCGGCTCCGCTGACGCCGGGCAAGCGGTGCGGAAGCGCTAGACAGAGCTCAGGACGGGACGGCGGGGCGGAGCCCTAGGCGGACGGCAGTTCCAGGACGAAGCGGGCCCCGCGCGGGGCGTGGGCGACGCGCAGGGTGCCGCCGTGCCGGGTGGCGACGTCGGCCGCGATGGCCAGGCCCAGGCCGCTGCCGCCGGTGTCCCGGCTGCGGGCCTCGTCGAGCCGGGTGAACGGCTCGAAGATCCGCTCGCGGTCCTCCGGCGGCACGCCCGGGCCGTCGTCCCGGACCTCCAGGACGCAGCCGTACGGGGTCCGCCGCGCGGACATCACCACCTCGGCGGTGGCGTGCCGCCGGGCGTTGTCCAGCAGGTTGCGCACCAGCCGGTGCAGTCGGATCCGGCTGCCGCGCACCGGCACCGGCTCGGGCGCGTCCACCCGCAGGGCGAGCCGGGCGCCGAACACCGGGCGGTACTGGTCGGCGAGTTCGCGCAGGACGGCGGCCAGGTCGACGGTGGTGTGCTGGCCCGCCGTGGCCGGGTGGGTGCCCCGGGCCAGGAACAGCAGGTCCTCGGTGAGCTGCTGGAGCCGCTCGACCGAGGTGAGCGCCTCCTGGGTGGCGGTCGGCCAGTCGGTGCGCTCGGGGTGGGCCAGCGAGACCTCCAGGTTGGTGCGCAGCGCCGCGATCGGGCTGCGCAGCTCGTGCGAGGCGTCCGCGACGAAGCGCTGCTGCTGGGCGGCCGAGCGCTCCAGCCGGTCCAGGGTGGCGTTGGTGGTCCGCGCCATCCGGGTGATCTCGTCGCCGGACCGCGGCACCGGGACGCGGCGGTCCAGCCGGTGCTCGCCGACCTCGGCCAGCTCGGCGCGGATCGCGTCCACCGGGCGCAGGGCCCGGCTGGTGGCGACCCAGGCCACCAGGGCGACCAGCAGCGCGGCCGCCGGGACGCCGACCCGGAGCACCGGGTCGATGGTGCGCAGCGAGGCCTCGGCGGCGAACGGGGTGGCCAGCACGTACAGCGTGAACGGGCCGACGGTGGGCTCCACCTGGAAGCCCTCCTTCTCCAGCAGCGGGCTCCAGCTGCCCATCGCGGTGAAGGTGCGCCCCGAGTAGCGGTTGGCGGCGGCCGACCCGGCCGGACCGATGGTGATCCGCTGGACGGTGTGCCACTCGTCCGCCGCCAGGCGCGGCACGACGGCGGGCCGTTCGCCGGCCAGGTGCTGGGTGGTCAGCGGGCCGCCCATGATCAGCACCGTGCCGTCGCCGCCCAGCACCACGTACGGCAGCTGTCCGCTCTCGGGCAGCTGCCGGCCGAACTTGAAGCTGCTGCTGACCTCGCGGGACTGCGACCTGGCCTCCGCCTCGGCGGCCTCCAACTGGGCGTCGTACAGGTGGCCGCGCAGCCACCAGGCGCCGCCGCCGAGCAGCAGCAGCGCCGCGAGGCCGGCCGCCAGCGAGGTGCGCAGCCGGGTGGAGAGGCGGCTCAGCACGGGGTGGCCTCCAGCCGGTAGCCGACGCCGCGCACGGTGGTGATCGAGCGGACGCCGAACGGGTTGTCCACCTTGCGGCGCAGCATGCTGACGTACACCTCGACGATGGACTCCTCGCCGTCGAAGGCGATGTCCCACACCTCGTCGACGATCCGGCGCTTGGACAGCACCTCGCCGGGGTGCTCGGCCAGGCAGCGCAGCACGCCGAACTCCCGCTCGGTGAGGGTGATCTCGGCGCCGCCCCGGCCGCAGCGGCGGCCCGCCGGGTCCAGCCAGAGGTCGCCGACGCGCAGCAGCGGGCCGGGGGTCTGGCTGCGGCGGATCAGGGCGCGCAGCCGGGCCAGGAACACCATGTAGGAGAAGGGCTTGGTGAGGTAGTCGTCGGCGCCGGTGTCCAGGCCCTCGGCCTCGTCGTACTCCCCGTCCTTGGCGGTCAGCATCAGGATCGGGGTGGTGACGCCGTCGGCGCGCAGCGCCTCGCACACCTTGTAGCCGTTCAGGCCGGGCAGCATGATGTCGAGCACGATCGCCCGGTAGGCGTGCCGTCGGGCCAGCCGCAGGCCGGTGAGGCCGTCCGGGGCGAGGTCGACGGTGTAGCCCTCGGCCTCCAGTCCGCGCCGTACGGCCGCGGCGACCTGGGCGTCGTCCTCCACCACCAGAATCTCCATGCGGATCAGGATGCCACCGGCGCCGGATCCGTTCCTTAAGCGTTCTTCAGCCTTCTCAGCCCCGCTTCAGGGGACTTGGCGCATGCTCTCGCCGTCTTCGCCGGTCCGTTCGGGCCGGCGGCCGTCGGGCCGGTGCCCGGAGCGAGAGCGAGAGGGGGCTGCCGGATGACCGTCGTGGAGCTGCCGGCCGGGGCGGCCCGGCACCGCAGGCCGCGGCGCGCGGTCCCGCCGAGCCTGGTGATGGCGGCCGGGACGGTGGTGTCCCGGGCCACCGGCTTCGTGCGCTCGGCGGTGCTGGTGGCCGTCCTCGGATCCGGGGTGCTGGGGGACGGGTACAACGTGGCGAACACCGTGCCCAACATCCTCTTCGTGCTGCTGATCGGCGGCGCGCTGAACACCGCGCTGGTGCCCCATCTGGTGCGCGCCGCCGAGGAGTCGGCGGACGGCGGGGCGGCGCACGTCGACCGGCTGGTGACGGTGCTGGTCGCCGCCCTGCTGGTGCTGACGGCGGTGGTCGTGCCGGCCGCGCCGCTCGTCGTCCGGGCGTACACCTCGTACGGCGGCGCGCAGTTGGACCGTACGGTGCTGCTGGCGTACCTCTGCCTGCCGCAGGTGTTCTTCTACGGGCTGTTCACCGTGCTGGGCCAACTGCTGAACGCCCGGCGGCGGTTCGCCCCGATGGCCTGGGCGCCGGTGCTGAACAACCTGGTCGTGATCGTGGTGTTCGGCGGGTATCTCGGACAACGGACTTTCTCCGCCGCCGACTTGACCGTCCTCGGGGCCGGCACGACGGCCGGCGTGGTCGCGCAGAGCCTGGTGCTGCTGCCCTGCCTGCGGGCCGCCGGGGTGCGGCTGCGGCCGCGCTGGGACTGGCGGCGGGCCGGGCTCGGCGCGCCGCTGCGCGCCGCCGGGTGGACGCTGCTGCTCGTGCTCAGCGACCAGGTGGGCTACTGGGTGGTGACCAGGCTCTCCACGCTCGCCGGCGCCCGGGCCGCCGCGGCCGGGCTGCCCGGGGTCGGGTACACGGCCTACAGCAGCGCGTACCTGCTGTGGATCGTGCCGCACGGCGTGGTCACGGTGTCCCTGGTGACCGCCGTCGTCCCCGCGCTGAGCGCGGCGGCCGGCAGTCCGCGCGCCGTCCGCTCGCTGCTGACCCGTACCGTCCGCACCATCGCGGTGGTCACCGTCCCGGCGGCCTGCGCGTTCGCCGTCCTCGCGCCGCAGCTGTGCGACCTCGCCTTCGGCCACGGCCGGACCGACCCCGCCGACGTCCGGGCGATCGCCGGCATGCTGACCGCCTTCGCGCCCGGCCTCGTCCTCTACTCGGCCGCCTACGCCCTGACCCGCGCCTTCTACGCGCTGGGCGACAGCCGTACGCCCTTCCTGCTCAACCTGCTGCCCGTCACCGCCACCGCGCTCGGCGCCCTGCTCTGCCACCGGCTGCTGCCGCTGCGCTGGGCCGTCACCGGGATGGCCGGCTGCTACGGCGCCTCCTTCCTGCTCAGCTGCGTGGCCGCCGCCCTGCTGCTGCGCCGCCGGATCGGCCCGCTGCGGGTGCCGGCGGCCCACGCCAAGCCGCTCGCCGCCGCCCTGCCGGCCGCGGGCGCCGCCTGGTGGACCGCCCGCTACGGCCCGGTGCCCGCCGCCGCCGTGCTGGTGGCCGGCTACCTGCTCCTCGCCCACCTCCTCCGGATCGACGAACTGTCCGCCCTCACCACACGATTGCGCCGCTCATGACTCAGCTGCCCGATGACATCGCCCGTACCCTCGACGTCCTCCTCCCGGAGGGCCACCCGCTGCGCGCCCAGCTCCCGCACCTGCGGGTGGAGTCCCGCTGCCGCTGCGGCTGCAGCACGGCCCTGTTCGCCGGGGTCGCGGACGGCGCGCGCTCGGAGGTGGTGGCCGAGGCGGCCATCGGCTCCGACGGCGAGGTCCTCCTGTTCGCCGAGGAGGGCCGGCTGTCCTGGCTGGAGGTCTGCTCCTGGACCGACCCCAAGCTCACCCTCGCCGACGTCGCCCGCTTCCTGCGCGGGGAACCCGACGACCCGAGCTGATCGTTCCTCCGACCATGTCCTCTGTTCTCATTCTCGGATTCGACCCGCACGCCGTCCCCGGTATGGACGGCGACGGCATGCGGGCCGTCCTCGACGCCGAACTCGCCCGCCTCGCCGAGCACGGCATCGACGCGGCGATGACCCTGGTCGCCCCGGACGACACCGCCGAGCGCACGATCGTCGCCGCGCTCGCCGGGCGGGGCTGGGACGTCGTCGTCATCGGCGGCGGCATCCGCAAGCCCGAACCGGCGCTGCCCTTCTTCGAGTTGGTGGTCAACCTGGTCCGCCGCCACGCCCCGGACGCCGCCATCGCCTTCAACACCAGCGGTGCCGACAGCCTGGAAGCCGCCCAGCGCTGGCTCTGACCGGCCCCGTGGAACGGCCGGGAGTCGGACGTCGGCCCGGCCGGCGTCCTGATCCCGGCTACCCCGCGGGGCGCAGATCGCCGAGGTCGCGGCGGTAGGCGAGGGCGGGCAGGCCGCCGAGCCGGCACTGGTGCGTGAACCGGAAGCCGGTACGGGCGAGGACGGCCCGCGAGGCGGCGTTGTCGACCGTGGTGGCGGCGGTCAGGCCGGTCAGGCCGTACGCGGTGGCGGCGAGCCGGCAGACCTCGGCCAGGGCGGCGGAGGCGAGGCCCCGCCCGGCCGCGGACTCGGCGACGCGGTAGCCGACTTCGGCGCTGCCCCCGGCCAGGTCGACCAGGTTGACCCGGCCGACGAGCACCCCGGCCGCGTCCCGCACGACGTGGAACCGGCAGGTGCCCTCGGCCTGTTCGGCGAGCAGGGCGGCGTGGCGGGCGGGGAACCCGGCGAAGTAGGCGTCGCCGCGGTCGGGGATGCTACGGGCGAAGTACGCGCGGTTGGCGCGTTCGAAGGCCAGCAGCTCCTCGGCGTGGTCGGCGCGGAGCGGTTCCAGCGTCAGCATCCGGCCAGTCTGGCGCGCAGGGCCTCGATGAACCACCGGAATACCTCGCCCGGGGGCCTGGTCGGTGGGCGGTACCAGGCCGCTGCCGGCGTGGAACCGGACGGTCTTGACGGTGAGTCCGGTGCGGAGGGTGAGGTCGCCGGTGGAGTGGAGCGCGTCGCCGCCGTCCGCGCCGGTCACCACCGTCCGTGTCGTCCACGGGGGCCGACTCCGGCGTCTCCCCCGACGGGAGGCTCGACCCCGCCCTCTAAGGTCGTGGTCATGAACGACACGGACAACGGGGCCTCGATCCGGGTACTGCTCGCCGAGGATCAGGGGATGGTCCGGGAGGCGCTGGCGGCGCTGCTCGGGCTGGAGGGGGACATCGACGTCGTCGCGCAGGTCGGGCGCGGGGACGAGGTGGTGGCCGGTGTGCTGGCGAACGACGTGCAGGTCGCCGTGCTGGACATCGAGATGCCGGGGATGACGGGCATCGAGGCCGCCGCCGAACTGCACCGGCGGGCGCCGGGCACCAAGGTGGTCATCGCGACGACCTTCGGCCGCCCCGGCTACCTGCGCCGGGCGATGGAGTCGGGCGCCGACGCGTTCCTGGTGAAGGACGCGCCGGCCTCCGAGCTGGCCGAGGCGATCCGCCGGGTGCTGCGCGGCGAGCGGGTGATCGACCCGGCGCTGGCGGCCGCCGCGCTGGCCGAGGGCGCCAACCCGCTGACCCCGCGCGAGCGGGACGTGCTGGGCGCGGCCGCCGACGGAGCGGTGAACGCGGAGATCGCCAAGCGGCTGCACCTGTCGGAGGGGACGGTCCGCAACTACCTGTCGATGGCGATCCAGAAGACCGAGGCCCGCAACCGCGCCGAGGCGGTCCGGATCGCCCGCGAGAAGGGCTGGTTGTAGCCGCTTAGGGTGCCGCCGGTCCGACGGCGCCGGGAGCTCAGTTGAGCCGGTGCCGGGCCGCCCGGGCCTCCTGGCGGACCTTGGCGGCGCCGTCCGGGTCGAAGGCGTCCAGGATCTGCGCGTAGGCGTCCATCTCCGCCGAGCCGCCGAGGAAGTCCCCGGTGCGGACGAGCAGTTCGGCCCGTTCCAGCCGGAGCTGGGCCGGGTGCCGGGGCAGCAGCAGGGCGAGTTCGGTGGCCCAGAGCTGGGTGCGGGCGTGCTCGGGGCGGTCGGCCGCCCAGGCGCGGATGTTGCCGAGCACCCGCAGCACGATGTCCAGCGGCTGGGCCGGGGTGAGCAGGGCGGGCGTGAACTCCTGCCCGGCGGCGGCGACCAGGCGCTCGACGTCGCCGGGGTCGAGCAGCCGCCCGCCGTGGTACGGGTCGGCCAGCACGTACTCCTCGCCGCCGGACGGCCCGCCGACGGCGACGATGAAGTGGCCGGGCAGCGCGACACCGTGGACGGTGAGCCCGGCCCGCCGCCCGACCGCCATCCACACCAGCGAGAGCATGATCGGCAGCCCGCGCCGCCGCCGCAGCACCTCGGGCAGCAGCGAGGACTCCAGCCGGCGGTAGTCCGCCTGCCGCCCGTGGAAGCGTTCCCGCCCGCCGAGGACGGCCGCGAGCAGGGCGGCGGTCTCCTCCGGCCCGGCGGGCGCCCGCTCGGCCACGGCCAGCCGGACGGCGGCCGCGTGCCGCTCCAGCGCGGCCTCGCAGGCGGCGAGCAGGGCGTCCACGCCCGGCGGCTCGCCGGGATCGCCCGGGTCGAGCGCCGGGCCGTGTTCGGCGGCGGCGAGCACGCAGAGCAGCACCGGGTCGGGCTGTTCGGCGCGGGCGGCGGTCCGGAAGCGGTCTCTGCTCTGCTCGGTCACGGTGACGGCGACGGCTTTCGTACGGCGGACGGACAAGGCGGCGGACGGACAAGGCGGGGAACGGACGAGCGGACGGACGACGGGCCGACAAGCGGACATATCGACCCGACCGCTACCCCTGGGGAAGGAGGGCGTAGTGGTAAGTGTGACTGGTCGTGAAGCCGAGTCCGTCATAGAGCGCGATCGCCCCCGCGTTCTCCGCCTCGACCTGCAGGTATCCGCCGCTCGCCCCCTCCTCGGCCGCGCGCGAGGCGAGCACCGCCATGACCGCCGTCCCCAGTCCGGCCCGCCGGGCGTACGGCTGGACCTCGATCGCGCCGAAGCAGGCCCACGGCCCCTCGATGACGCAGCGTCCGATCGCCAGCGGCGGCTGCCCGGGCGCGCCGGGCACGGTGGCGAACCAGACCGAAGGGCCGCCGTGCAGCACCCGGCGCGCCGCCTCCTCGAGCGCCGGATCGCCGCTCACCCGCCGGTACAGCGACAGCCACGCCGCGTCGGCCGTGCGCGCCAGCCGGACCCGTTCGTGGCCGCCGCCGGCCCGGGCGAGCCCGGCGAGCGGGACGGTGCGCACCAGGGTGGGCGCGTACGCGGCGCCCAGCCGGTCGAGTTCGGTCCGCAGCGCCTCCGGCGACCCCGGGGTGATCACCTCGACGTACGACGGCAGCCCGCGCTCCGCGTACCAGGCCCGGACGGCCGCCAGCGCCCGCGGCAGCGGCATCCCCGGGTCGCCGAGTGCCTGGACGGAGTTGGCCCGCCGGGTGAACCCGGCCGAGGCGCGCAGCGTCCACTCGCCGAGCGGTTCCTGTTCCACGGCCGGCCAGCCGCGCCCCGCGATCCGCTGCAGCTCGACCGGCGCCGCGACCGGCAGCGGAGCGCGCCGGGCGGGAAACGGGGGCACGACCTTGCCCGCGACCAGCAGCTTCTCCGGGAAGGAGACCGGATCCCCGGACCGCGGCACGACCGTCAACCCATGATCGTCCCACGATGTGAGCACGCCGATCGAATCCCGGAACACAGGCCGGTCGTCCACGAACTCGGAGAGGCGCCGGACGGACACGCGAAGTCCCACGTCAGAGCGATCTATCCGGACCTCTGGACGGCCGTCGAGCGGGTTGCCCGTCGTCATGTGGCCACCTCCTGTGCATTTGCGGTCTCCGACCCGCGATACTAGGGGCGGGCATCGACGACGCCGCGCTCACCGCGCACGCGAGCAGAACAGAACGGGCCACCAGGCCCTTCCGAGGAGGAACGACAGCGTGACTTACGTCATCGCGCAGCCTTGTGTCGACGTGAAGGACAAGGCGTGCATCGAAGAGTGCCCGGTTGACTGCATCTACGAGGGCGAGCGATCGCTCTACATCCACCCGGATGAGTGTGTCGACTGTGGCGCGTGCGAGCCGGTCTGCCCGGTCGAGGCGATCTTCTACGAGGACGACACCCCGGAGGAGTGGAAGGACTACTACAAGGCGAACGTCGAGTTCTTCGACGACCTGGGCTCGCCCGGCGGCGCCTCGAAGCTGGGCCTGATCGAGCGCGACCACCCGTTCATCGCCGCTCTGCCGCCGCAGAACGCCGACCACTGACGATCGGTGGCACAGAAGCTGTGAGCAACGACAGCACGCGCGCGCCGTTCCCGGGCCACCCGGGGGCGGCGCGCCGCGTTTCCGACCTCCTGCCGGTCTTCCCCTGGGACAACCTGGAGCCGTACAAGGAGACCGCCCTGGCCCACCCGGGCGGCCTCTGCGACTTCTCCGTCGGCACCCCGGTGGACCCGGTCCCCGAGGTGATCCAGAAGGCGCTGGCCGCGCACACCGACACGCCCGGCTACCCGACCGTCTGGGGCCCGCCGGAGCTGCGCGAGTCGATCGCGGGCTGGCTGCACCGCCGGCTCGGCGCCGAGATCGGCCCGGCGGCCGTCCTGCCGACGGTCGGCTCCAAGGAGCTGGTGGCCTGGCTGCCGACCCAGCTCGGCCTCGGCCCCGGCGACCAGGTCGCCTACCCGCGCCTGGCCTACCCGACGTACGAGGTGGGCGCGCGGCTGTGCGGCGCCGACCCGGTCGAGTACGACTCGGTGGACGAGCTGGACGGCTCCCGGGTGCGTCTGATCTGGGTGAACTCGCCGTCCAACCCGACCGGCCGGGTGCTCGGCGCCGACGAGCTGCGCCGCACCGTCGAGTGGGCCCGCGAGCACCGCGCGCTGCTGGTCAGCGACGAGTGCTACCTGGAGCTGGGCTGGGAGGCCGACCCGGTCTCCGTCCTGCACCCGGAGGTGTGCGGCGGCGGCCACGAGGGCCTGCTGGCCGTCCACTCGCTCTCCAAGCGCTCCAACCTGGCGGGCTACCGCGCCTCCTTCGTCGCGGGCGACCCGGTGGTGGTCAAGGAGCTGCTGGGGGTGCGCAAGCACGGCGGCATGATCGTGCCCGCCCCGGTCCAGGCGGCGACGATCGCCGCGCTCGCGGACGACGCGCACGTGGCCGAGCAGCGGGAGCGCTACGCGGCCCGGCGCTCGGCGCTGCGGGCGGCGCTGGAGGCCTACGGCTTCCGGATCGAGCATTCGGAGGCGAGCCTCTACCTCTGGGCGACCCAGGACCGCCCGTGCTGGGAGACCGTCGGTGAACTGGCCGAGCTGGGCATCCTGGTGGCGCCCGGTGACTTCTACGGGCCGGCCGGCGAGCGCTTCGTCCGGGTCGCGTTCACCGCGACCGACGAGCGGGTCGCCGCGGCCGTGGAGCGGCTGACCGCGGCCCGCTGAGCAGACGCCGGAGGGCCGGTGTTCCGAGGAGGAACACCGGCCCTCCGGCGTGCGGGCCGGCCGTGGGGTGGACCGGCCGACATGCGCGGCGGCGCGTGAGGACTACACCGGCAGGCCGCTGATGCTGCCGCCGTTCACGCCGTTCAGCAGCCCGCCGACCGGGCCGAGCGCGCCGGTGAGGCCGGACAGCGGGTTGTTCGGGCCGAGGTCGGCGCCGCCGAGGCGGTTGGCCGAACCGTGCTCGGCCAGGCCCAGGACGTCGGTGCCGGGCAGACCGGCCGGAACGGCGTGCTGGACCGAGCCCAGCGGCAGCGCCCGCTCCACCGAGCCCAGCGGCAGCGCGTCGGTGACGGCGTTGGTGCCGGGCAGGGCGCCGGAGAGCTTGTCGGCCCCCGGCAGGGCCTGGGCGACGGAACCGGCCTGGGAGAGCCCCCCGACCGGGCTGGCGCCGGCCTCGGCGCTGCGGGTGCCCATGCCCTTGCCGGTGACGGCCTCGCCGAGCTTGCCGGCCAGCGCCGAGGCGACCTTCGGGGTGACGGCGGAGAGCTGGCCGGTGGTGGCGGCGGTCTGGTCGACCGGGGCGGTCAGCGAGCTGGCCTTCTCGTTCGCCTCGGGGAGCTGGTGGGCGACGATGTTGCCGGCGGCGTCGGCGGAGGCCGGTACGCCCGCGGCGACGGTGGCCGCGCCGGTGGTGCCGGCGGCCTCGCCGAGCTGGTGGGTGGTGTGCTGCAGGGTGGAACCGGTGTCGGTGTTGGTCAGCTGGCCCAGCGGCGCCGCGAGGTCGCTCTTGGGCAGCAGGGCGTCCCCGCCCAGGGCGGACGCGGAGCCGGCCGCGACCAGCGGGGTCGCTCCGGCAGCCACGACCAGCGCGGCCTGAGCGATCCGGCGCGTGAGGGGGTGAGACATGGGGCTCCTCGAAGGGGTCTGGGTGTCCGTCCCGTCCGCCCATGGGACCGGGCGTGGACGACCGGGCGGACGACGTTGTTACCGCTTGAGAAGCCAGAAGGTTTCGGCCGGTGCAAGGAAAGTGCCTGACTGACCATCGGATCGTATGACCACAAGGGGGCGCCCGCCCCACCTCGTCGGGCGCCGTCGGACCGGCCCCGGCCAAGGGGAGTGACGGTTCTCCACCGGGGTCGCCGGAACGGGCGGCCGGTCCACCGGAGTTGACCGGAATCACCCGTCCGGCGGCTACCCGAACACCTGTGCGTCAGCCCTTGTCGGACGCGGCCAGGGTGACCTGGACCAGCTTGGTCGAGGTGCCCGAGGTCTGCGGCTGCCAGCCGTCCTCCGACTTGGTCTTGCGCCAGATCTTCCCGTCGTAGGCGACCGTCGCGATGCCCAGCTGCTGGGCCTGCGCGACAGCCCAGTGGGCCACCTCCCAGCCGCTGGCCCGCTCGGCGCCCACCCCGCCGTCGGCGCCGGCGTCCGAGGAGGAGGTCAGTGCGGCGGTGGCCGGGTCCGGGGTCAGGGCGACGGCGTTCTCGGCGCCCTTGATGGTCGAGGCGTACCCGGTGGCCGGGGTGACGGTGCGGCCGAACTCCCGGCGCACCCGGTCGGACAGCACCTGGGCCCGGTCCGGGGCCGCCGCCGGGGTGGCGGAGGCGGAGGCGGAGGCGGTGGGGGAGGAGGAGTCCTCCGGGTCCGGCTTGGCGTAGTCGTGCACGATGCAGGAGAAGGACCCGGGCTCCCGGCCCGCCAGCGCCGAGGTGAGCAGGGTCGCCTTGGTCTCGTGCTTGGCGTAGGCCTGCGGGTAGCCGCTCTTCTGCACCGCCTGCGCGGCGTCGGTCAGCGGCAGCCGGGTGTAGCCGGGGACCTTGACCAGGCCGTCCAGGAACTTGTTGGTCGCGTACACCGGGTCCGCGATCTGCGTCGGCGTTCCCCAGCCCATCGAGGGCCGCTGCTGGAAGAGGCCGATCGAGTCCCGGTCGCCGCCCGCGAGGTTGCGCAGCTTGGACTCCTGCATGGCGGTCGCCAGCGAGATCGTGGTGGCCCGGTCCGGCAGCCCGCGCGAGCGGGCCACCGCGGCGATCGTCGCGGCGTTGGCGGCCTGCGGCAGCTCCAGGGTGCCGCTGCCGGCCGCGGTCTTCACCGTGCAGCCCTCGGACTCGCCCGGCTTGAAGCCGAACCACCAGATGCCGACCACGGCCAGCCCCGCGACCAGCGCGAGGCCGAGCAGCCCGACGATCACCATCAGCAGCGCGCGCAGCGGCCCGCGGCGGCGGGCGGGCGCCGCCTCGTCGCCCGGCTCCTCGCTGCTCCTTCTCCTGGCCACCGTCGCCCCTCTCGCGCCTGCTCCTTGATCCGACACCGTACCCACTCGGACGGATGTGCGGCGTCCGTACCGTGTCACAGCACGGCCACGGACGGCCACGCAGGGCGCACACGGCGCGCACTAGGCTGGCGCCATGAGCAGCCCGAACCCGACGCCCCTGGACCTGACCCTCGACGGCGGCGCGCTGACCGCCAGGCTCGTCGACTTCCCCTCGGTGAGCGGCGACGAGCAGGCGCTCGCCGACGCGGTGGAGGCCGCGCTGCGCGGCTACCCGCACCTCACCGTGGACCGGTACGGCAACAACGTGGTCGCCCGGACGAACCTGGGCCGCGCCGAGCGGGTCCTGCTGGCCGGTCACCTGGACACCGTGCCGATCGCCGACAACCTGCCCTCGTACGTCGACGGCGACCTGCTCTACGGCTGCGGCACCTCGGACATGAAGTCCGGCGTGGCCGTCCAGCTGCGGCTCGCCGCCACCGTGCCCGAGCCCAACCGCGACCTCACCTTCGTCTTCTACGACTGCGAGGAGGTGGAGGCCCACCGCAACGGCCTCGGCCACCTCGCCAAGGACCGCCCGGAGTGGCTGACCGCCGACTTCGCGGTGCTGATGGAGCCCAGCGGCGCCATGGTCGAGGGCGGCTGCCAGGGCACCCTGCGGGCGCAGGTCCGGCTCAGCGGCGTGCGCGCCCACGCGGCCCGCAGCTGGCTCGGCGACAACGCCATCCACCGCGCCGCCGAGGTGCTCACCCGGCTCGCGCGGTACCAGCCGCGCCGGGTGGAGATCGACGGCCTGGAGTACCGCGAGGGCCTGAACGCGGTCCGGATCGACGGCGGCGTGGCCGGCAACGTGATCCCGGACGAGTGCGTCGTGACGGTCAACTTCCGCTACGCCCCGGACCGCAGCGAGGCGGAGGCGGAGAAGCACGTCCGCGAGGTCTTCGACGGCTTCGAGCTGACCGTCACCGACTTCGCCCCGGGCGCCCTGCCCGGCCTCTCCCAGCCGGCCGCGCAGGCCTTCCTGGCGGCCACCGGCGGCCAGGCCAGGGCCAAGTTCGGCTGGACGGACGTGGCCCGGTTCAGCGCGCTGGGCGTCCCAGCGGTCAACTACGGCCCCGGCGACCCGAACCTCGCGCACAAGCGGGAGGAGCACTGCTCGCTGAGCGCCATCGCCGAGACCGAGGAGCGGCTGCGCGCCTGGCTGACCAGCTGACCCCCCAGGCCCGGGCCAGCTGATCCGATCAGCGGCCGAACGCCACCTTCCGGTTGCCCAACCGACCTTCCCCTGTTGCCTGAAAACGGGGGAAGGCGGGCGTAGGGTTTCGTCATGACAGGCACAGGAGACGAAAAGCACTACGGACACGGCCCCGAGCAGGTCGGCGTGCCGCGGAAGAAGAAGGCCTGGCCCGAGAAGCAGAAGGGCCCGGTGCTGGTGCGCCGGGACCAGGTCGGCACGAGCACGACGGATCAGCGCCTGCTGGACACCACCGGCCCCACCGACTGGCTGCACACCGATCCGTGGCGGGTGCTGCGGATCACCTCCGAGTTCGTCGAGGGCTTCGGCGCCCTCGCCGAACTCCCGCCCGCGATCAGCGTCTTCGGCTCCGCCCGGACCCCGGCCGACTCGCCCGAGTACGAGGCCGGCATGGCCATCGGCCGGGCCCTCGCCGAGGCCGGCTACGCGGTGATCACCGGCGGCGGTCCGGGTGCCATGGAGGCCGCCAACCGCGGCGCCTCCGAGGCCGGCGGCCTCAGCGTCGGGCTCGGCATCGAGCTGCCCTTCGAACAGGGCCTCAACGAGTACGTCGACCTCGGGCTGAACTTCCGTTACTTCTTCGTCCGCAAGACGATGTTCGTGAAGTACGCGCAGGGCTTCGTGGTCCTGCCCGGCGGCCTCGGCACCCTGGACGAGCTGTTCGAGGCGCTCACCCTGGTGCAGACGAAGAAGGTCACCCGCTTCCCGGTGATCCTCTACGGCACCGCGTACTGGGGCGGCCTCTTCGAGTGGCTGAAGAACACCCTGGTCGCGCAGGGCAAGGCGGCCCCGCACGACCTGGAGCTCTTCCACATCACCGACGAGGTCGACGAGGTCATGAAGATCCTCGCCGACACCCGCCGGCCCGCCGACGAGATCTAGCGCGAGCGGGCCGCAGGGCCGCGCGGGGCGCCGGCGGGGGCCGGCGCCGCGGCCCGACTAGGCCAGCCCCCGGCGGGCGACCGCCGGGGGGCGGGTCCCCCGGATCGAGGCGACCATGTCCAGCACCTGGCGGGTCTCCGCGACCTGGTGCGCCCGGTAGATCCGCGCGCCAAGCCAGGCCGAGACCGCCGTGGTGGCCAGGGTGCCGAGCAGCCGCTCGTCCACCGGCTTGTCCAGGGTCTCGCCGACGAAGTCCTTGTTGGAGAGCGAGACCAGCACCGGGAAGCCCGTCGCGGTCATCTCCGGCAGCCGCCGGGTGGCCTCCAGCGAGTGCCGGGTGTTCTTGCCGAAGTCGTGCCCCGGGTCGATGACCACCGCGTCCCGCCGCACGCCCAGCTCCACCGCGCGCTCGGCCAGGCCCACGGTCACCCGCAGGATGTCCGCCATCACGTCCTGGTACCCGACCCGGTGCGGACGGGTGCGCGGCTCGGCGCCGCCCGCGTGGGTGCAGACCAGCCCGACGTCGTGGCGGGCGGCCACCTCGGCGAGCTTCGGGTCGACCCCGCCCCAGGCGTCGTTCAGCAGGTCCGCGCCGGCCTCGCAGACCGCCTCGCCGACCTCGTGACGCCAGGTGTCCACGCTGATCACCGCGTCGGGGTGGCGCTTGCGCAGCTCGGCCACGAAGGGCACGGTGCGCCGCAGCTCCTCCTCGACCGTGACCTCGTCGCCCGGGCCGGCCTTCACCCCGCCGATGTCCAGGATCGCCGCGCCCTCGGCCACCGCCCGGTCGGCGGCGGCGAACGCGGCCTCGTCGGCGAAGGTCGCCCTCTTGTCGAAGAACGAGTCCGGCGTGCGGTTGACGATCGCCATGATCACCAGCTCGTCGTCACCGAATTCCCGCGGTCCCAGGCGCAGTGCCACCGATGTCTCCTCCAGAGCTCCTACGGGTGCGATGATGGCCCCCGGCCTCACCAGGGGACCATGCTGTCATGATCAGTCTGGTTCCCCGGTACCTCGACCGAGGCCGACCGGGAGTTCGGGAGGACAGCTCGTGTTCTGGGTGATCGTGGTCGCCATGGCCGTGGTGGTCGGCGGCGCCGCCCTGGTGGCGCTCGGCGGGGGCGGCTCGATGCCGGAGGCGGTCCCGGACCGCATCGCGGCGCGGCTCCCGCAGGACCGCCCGCTGGGCAAGGCGGACGTGGACGAGCTGCGACTGCCGATGGCCCTGCGCGGCTACCGGATGGACGAGGTGGACGACGTCCTGGACCGCCTCGGCGCCGAGCTCGCCTACCGCGACGCGCGGATCGCCGAGCTGGAGGCCGTCGCGCACCTGCGCGGCGCCGTCGAGGCGACCAACGGCCCCGACCCGGCGGCCGAACCCCTGCCCGGCCTGGAGCAGTTCGCCAAGGTCGTCGAGCCGGCCGTCGCCCTCACCGAGCCGCAGACCGGGGAGCCGGCCCAGGCCCCCGCCCCGGCCCAGGCCCCGGCGCCGGAGGACGCGAAGCCGGTGACGGACCAGTGACAGGACCGGTCGACGGCTCGGTGCTCGGCGCGGACGGGCTGCTCCGCTGCGCCTGGGGCGATTCCACCGACGACTACCGCGTCTACCACGACACCGAGTGGGGCCGCCCGGTGCACGGCGACGACGCGCTGTTCGAGCGGGTCTGCCTGGAGGCCTTCCAGTCCGGCCTGTCCTGGCTGACGATCCTGCGCCGTCGCGAGGGCTTCCGGGCCGCGTTCGCCGGTTTCCGGATCGCCGAGGTCGCCGAGTTCGGCGAGGCCGACAAGGAGCGGCTGCTGGCCGACGCCGGCATCATCCGCAACCGGGCCAAGATCGAGGCGGCGATCGCCAACGCCCGGGTCGCCCGTGACCTGGAGGGCGGTCTGGACGCGCTGATCTGGGGGTTCGCCCCCGATCCCGGCGGGCCGGCCCCCCGCCGGATGAGCGAGGTGCCGGCCGTCACGCCCGAGTCGACGGCGCTGGCGAAGGCGCTGAAGAAGGCGGGCTTCCGCTTCGTCGGCCCGACCACCGCCTACGCCCTGATGCAGGCCTGCGGGCTGGTGGACGACCACCTGGCGGACTGCCACGTCCGCACCGGCGGGGGCCGCCGGCGGCCGAAGAACGCGGGCTGAGCGCCGGCTAGCGGCCGAGGTACTTCGGCTTCTCCTTGGCGATGAAGGCGCGGACCGCGATCCGGTGGTCCTCGCTCTCCCCGGCCAGGGTCTGCAGCTCGTCCTCCTTGTCGAGGAGTTCGGACAGCGAGTGCGAAGCGCCGTACGCCAGCGACTCCTTGATGGCGCCGTAGGCGACCGTCGGGCCCTCGGCCAGCTCGCGGGCGAAGACCCGTGCGGTGGCGGCGAGTTCCTCGGCCGGCACCACCTTGGTGGCCAGGCCCAGCTCCATCGCCTCGGTGGCCTTGACCGTCCGGGGCAGCATCAGCAGCTCGGTGGCCTTGGCGTGCCCGACCAGGCGCGGCAGCGTCCAGGAGGCGCCCGAGTCGGCGGTCAGGCCGATGCCGGCGAAGGCGGTGTTGAATCCGGCCCGGTCGGACAGGATCCGGAAGTCGCAGGCGAAGGCGAGCGAGGCGCCCGCCCCGGCGGCCACCCCGCCGACCGCGGCGACGGTCGGCTTGCGCATCCCGGCCAGCGCCCGGGTCAGCGGGTTGTAGTGCTCGGCGACGGTCCGCAGCGCGCCCTCGCCGGTCTCCTCGGCGTGCTTCAGCATCGCCAGGTGCTCGTTCAGGTCCTGCCCGACGCAGAACGCGCGCTCGCCCGCCCCGGTGAGCAGCACCGCCCGGACGGCCGGGTCCTCGGCCGCGGCGGTCACGGTGTCGCGCAGCGCGACCTTGGTGGCGACGTCGAGGGCGTTCATCGCCTCCGGACGGTTGATGGTGATGACGGCCAGGCCGCCGTCGAGTTCGTACAGCACGGAATCGGACATGGGCGAGGGCTCCCCGGTGATCGTCGTGGTGTCGGTGTCGTGTGCCAGGATGCCGGAGCACGCGGTGGCCTGGGGAGTGTGAGGTATCGCACCTTCCGGCCGTGCCCGCACCTCCGCCACGCCGGGGCTTATGACGTGAATTGCGGTGGTTGGGGGCGGTCCGGCCGAGGTTGCACCGAGAGTGATGTTGGTCATCAGCCCGTGGCATGCGGGATAATGGCTTCCGATCAATGCGTTCGATACCGGCGGTGGACGGACTTCCGGTGCGTAGCTGAGCGGTTGCAGGAAGGGGAACGAGCATGGCGGCCATGAAGCCGCGGACGGGTGACGGCCCGCTCGAGGTCACCAAAGAGGGACGGGGCATCATCATGCGCGTTCCGCTCGAAGGCGGTGGACGCCTTGTGGTGGAGCTCACGCCCGACGAGGCCGACGCCCTCGGCGAGGCCCTGAAGAAGGCCTGCGGCTGACCGCAGCGGGTGCTCGCCATCTCCTGGAGATGCGCTGCCGGGCCCGGGTACGACGTCATGTCGTCCCGGGTCCGCTCGTTTTCGGGCGGGCCCCGCTTCGGGCGGGCCCCGCGCCCGGGCCGGGTCAGACCTGGCGTTTGACGGCGCAGAGCAGCCCGTCCGAGACCGGCAGCAGCGCCGGCAGCAGGGAGTCGCTCTCCCGCACGTCCCGGACCAGGTCCCGCACCGCGCCGGTCTGCGGGTCCTGCAGCTCCGGCTCGGCCAGCCGGCCCTCCTGGAAGACCCCCTCGAAGCAGACCATCCCGCCCGGCCGCAGCAGCCGCAGCGACTCCAGCAGGTACTCCCGCGACTCGGCCGGATCGCCGTCGCAGAACACCAGGTCGTACTGGCCGTCGGCGAGCCTGGGCAGCACCTCCAGCGCCCGGCCGGGTATGAACCGGGAGCGGTTGGCCGCGAACCCGGCCGCCTGGTAGGCCTCGCGGGCCAGTTGCTGGCGCACCGGCTCGGAGTCGACCGTGGTGAGCACGCCGTCCGGCCGCATCCCGCGCAGCAGGTAGACCCCGGACACCCCGGTGCCGGTGCCGATCTCGGCGACCGCCTTGGCGTCCAGCGCGGCCGCCAGCAGCCGCAGGCAGGCCCCGCCGCTCGGCCCGATCGCGCGTATGCCGGTCCGCGCGGACTGCGCCCGGGCGTAGGTCAGCACCGCGTCCTCGCCCACGTAGGTGTCGGCGAGGGCCGCGCGCGCGGGCCCGAACTCGCTGATGGCTGCCTCTTTCGGAGCCCCGGGTGGCGGCCCGGTGCCGGGGGATGTCGATATTTCCTGGCACAGATTACTGGCCGGGCGGGAACCGCGTACGGCGGCGGGCCGTTGTCATGGCGGACCGGGCGCGCAGACCTCCCGGGCACTTTTATCCGGGCTTGACGGGTGAGGTGGATATGGTGGTGGCCCTGCTGGGCAGAAGAGCCGACCGAGGAGGTGTGGCCGAGGGCGACGTCCCCGTGCGGCGGCACTTCCGCGGCACCGCGTCGGCCCGTACGCCGAAGCCCGTGATGAACCAGCCTGCGCACTCCGACCTGGACCAGCCCGCCGCCGAAACGCCGGCCGCCGGTACCACCGAGGCCCCCGCCCTCGCGACCTTCACCGAGGGCCCCGACGCGCAGACCTGGACTCCGCCCTCCTGGGAGGAGATCGTCGAGGCGCACAGCGCCCGCGTCTACCGCCTCGCCTACCGTCTGACGGGCAACCAGCACGACGCCGAGGACCTCACCCAGGAGGTCTTCGTCCGGGTGTTCCGTTCGCTGTCGACCTACACCCCCGGCACGTTCGAGGGCTGGCTGCACCGGATCACCACCAACCTGTTCCTGGACATGGTCCGCCGCCGCCAGCGCATCCGCTTCGACGCGCTCGGCGAGGACGCGGCCGAGCGGCTCGCCTCCCGCGAGCCCAGCCCGGCCCAGCACTTCAGCGACACCCACTTCGACGCCGACGTGCAGCAGGCCCTGGACACCCTCGCCCCGGAGTTCCGCGCGGCCGTGGTGCTCTGCGACATCGAGGGCCTGTCGTACGAGGAGATCGCCGCCACGCTGGGCGTCAAGCTCGGCACCGTCCGCAGCCGCATCCACCGCGGCCGCTCGCACCTGCGCGCCGCGCTCAAGCACCGCGCCCCCGGCCAGGCCCCCGGCCGTGAGCGCCGCGGCGGCTCGGAGGAGCCGGTGCCGGTCGGCGTCGGCGCGGTCGAGGCCGCGGTCGCGCCCGGTGGGCGCGGACGGAGGCGATCGTGAGCGGAACCAGCCGGTCCGGCTCGGACCGGCCGGACGCGTCCGGCCGGTCCCTGACCCGGCGGAGCTGGGGGCTGCCGGGTCGTCGCGGTACGGACGAACCCGGTGAGCCCGTGCTGCCCGCGCTGGCGCTGCCCGCCGACACGGCACTGCACGCGCTGCCCGTACGGCCCGTCGAACCCGCCGTCGAGGAGCACCACCTCGGCGAGCGCCTCTCCGCCTTCCTGGACGGCGAGCTCGGCCACGACTCGCGCGAGCGCGTCCAGGCGCACCTGGCGACCTGTCCGCAGTGCCTCGCCGAGGCCGACGAGGGCCGCGCCGTCAAGCACCTGCTGACCCGCACCGGCACGCCCGGCCCGTCCACCGGGCTGATGGCCCGGCTGATGGCCGTCGGCAACCTCCCCGAGGACGGCCCGGGGGACGGCGACTGGCCGCCCGGCCGCGGCCACCACGATGACGACGACGACCTGCCCGGTGGCGGGGTCGCCGCCACCGGCACGCTCGGCGGCAGCCGGCTCGACGGCGGCTCCTTCGGCCGCGGCGCCGGTGCCTCCTTCGGCGCGGGCGCGCTCGGCGCCGGTGCCCCGGTGCCCGGGGTCGACCCGCGCGCCTTCGGCCGCGGCGCGGTGCTGCGGCCGCTGATGGGCCGGCGCACCGCCCGTCCCGAGCCCGCCGCCGGACCGGACCGCGGCGTCCGTCCGCAGCCGTCCGCGGCCGCCCTCCGCTCCTCCGCGCGCGGCCGCCGCCTGGTCTTCGCCGCCGCGGGCGCCTTCTCCGTGGCCGCGGTCACGCTCGGTGGCGTCGGCGGGCTCTCCGCGCAGGGCGAGGGCGGCCACGGCACGACCGTCAGCCCGGCCGGCGGCACCACGGGCACCGGACGCGGCGGCGGCCTCGTCCCGATGACCGCGCAGATCCCGGTGGACTTCCCCGGCCGCCCGGTCGCGGCGACCCGCGAGGCGTCCCCGCCGTCCTCCCCGGAGCGTTATCCCGGCGGCATCGCCGCCCTGCGCCAGCAGACCCGCTAGAGCGGCGCCGGAGCGGCCCCGGACGGGTCCTGGTGCCCGGGACTCGGCGGCCTCGGCCATCGGCAGGTCTTTACCACGGCTTCATCACAGCGTGGACCAGGGACTCGCCGGTGGCCATTACCCTGTAGGAACCGTCGTCCGACGAGCTAGGGAGCAAAGGTGTTCAGCGACGTAGGCGGGCTGGAGATCCTCACCCTGGTCGTCATGGCGATCATCATCTTCGGCCCGGACAAGCTCCCGAAGCTGATCCAGGACACCATGGGCTTCATCCGGAAGATCCGTTCCTTCGCCGACAACGCGAAGGAGGACATCCGCAGCGAGCTGGGCCCGGAGTTCCAGGACTTCGAGTTCGAGGACCTCAACCCCAAGAACTTCGTCCGCAAGCAGCTCATGGGCGGCCAGGAGGACCCGCTGGGCCTCAAGGACATGAAGGACACCCTCGACATCCGCTCCGTCCTGGACGACAAGCCCGCGGCGCCGGTGAACGGCCGCAGCGGCAGCGTCAGCTTCGACAAGGCCGCCCCGGCGCCCGCCTCCGCGGGCGCTCCGCTGGCGCCCGGCGAGCGGCCGCCGTTCGACCCCGACGCCACCTGACCCGTACTCCGGCAGGACGCTCCGGCAGCACGCCACCGCCCCGCCCGGCCGCCCGGCTGAGCGGGGCGGTGGTGCGTGCGCCGCTATTGTGCTGATTGTTCCCGCTGAGCCGTCCGTCACATTCCGCGCCGTCGTGGACCAGGAACGGCCCCCGGGAACGCCGCGGTACGCCACCATGGGAGCGCGCCACGGCAGGCACACGTGCGTTTGAGGAGGCCCGGGGATGGACGCGACGAGTCAGGCGGGAGGGGCGACGGCCACGGCCGGCGGCCCGGTGGTCGGCGGACAGGCCGGCCCGGCGGACCCGCTGGTGCCCTACCTGTCCGCCGACTTCCCCTGGTACGGGCTGGACGACGGCTGGACCGGCCGCCGCTACCTGATGCAGGCCGGCGCCGGCACCCGCGCCCCGGGCAGCGTGGACTACGGCTCGCTCGGCCACGGCGACGAGCCCGCCAAGCAGTACGAGCCGCGCGACATGCGGAAGTTCGCGGCCGTGGTCACCGTCGCCCGCCGCGACAGCCGCCGCAGCGCCGACAACACCGGCACCCTGGAGGCGACCAGCGCCTCCTCCGCCGCCTGGCTGGCCGGCTCCGGCCTGCTCGCCGCGACCTGGCCCGGCCAGCTGGACCGCGCCCTGCGCCAGGACTGGCTGGACCAGCAGAGCAGCCTCGCCTGGGACCTCGCCGACGACCTGGCCGGCCCCGGCTGGTCCACCCTCAGCCTGCCGGTGAACGGCCTGCCGCAGCCCTTCCGCTACCGCGAGTCCGAGTACGGCTGGGTGCTGGCCGGCGAGGCCCCCGGCGTCCTGCTCGGCTCCTACGGACGCGGCGTCAGCGCCTACGGCGTCGGCTTCTGCACCATCCCGGACCTCGCCGCCTACACCCGCCCGTAGCGGCCGCGAACACGGCGAAGGGGCCGGCAGTGTGAACACTGCCGGCCCCTTACTCGCCCGCTCGCCTCCGGGGCGCTCTGGCCCGGTGCCGACGGTCGGCGCTCCAAGGCCCCTCGTCCCTCGGGGCCTCCTCGCTTCTCCCTTTCGGCACCGGCGCGCCCCTTCGGCTCGGGGCGGGACTCGCCCGCTCGCCTCCGGGGTGCTCCTGGCCCGGTGCCGACGGTCGGCGCTCCAAGGCCCCTCGTCCCTCGGGGCCTCCTCGCTTCTCCCTTTCGGCACCGGCGCGCCCCTTCGGCTCGGGG